>CAZAKZ010000033.1:30640-44763 GCA_964485695.1 uncultured Planctomycetota bacterium
GAATCTCCGGAGGACGTTGAGGAGACCGAGGAGTCTGCGGAGTCCGGGGAGGCCGAATCGGAGGAATCCACGGAGGAGGCTCAGGAAGAATCCGTGAAGGCATCCACGGATTCGTGAGCGACTGAAGCGCGGACGCCGTACCGAATCCGATCAGAGCCGATGCCTGGGGCCGGCGTCGTTCTTGCGGCGGCCGGCAGGTGCACTGTGCCGTCTCTTACGAACGACTTTCCGTTCGAGGTAGAGCAGGGCCTGATCGGGATCGTCAAGCTCGATCTCGACCATTGTCTGCCAGCCCTTTTGCTCGAGGAAAAACAGATCGCGCTTGTATTCGGGCACGCGGTCGTCCTTCAAGAAGACCATTCTTTCCCGCATGGATCTCTCCTGTTTATGCAGGTACAGCCGCCTCCATCCATAGGTCCTGGAAGGCGATATTACCCTATCGGCGGAGGCGGAGGGTTTCATTGAGAGCCTGCTTGGAAACACGGCACTAGTCGAGAATCTTCCGAAACTGCACCTCGCGGTCGCTTTCGAGAAAACCCAGCGCGGCGTGAGCGCGGTGACTCTCCTTGTTGTCAATGGCGGCATCCGAAGCCATCGTCGCGCAGCCGTGCTGCCGGACCCACTCCTCCGCCGCCGCCACCAGCTGGCGGCCGATGCCCTGCCTCCGGTGATTCGGTTCGACGAACCAGCCCTCCAGGTATCCTATGAGGTTCCGACGGATGCTTGCTGCATCCTCCCTGAGCGAGACTTCGACGAATCCCAGCAACCGGCCGTCTGATCCGGCGTGGACGAATGTCTCCCAGCGGTCTGGCCTTGTGGACATTTCACGCATTTCTTTCCGGTGGATCTCCGGGTCCGTGTCCGGCCAGAGCCTGGACCGGAGTCGGAGCAGGTTTTCCCGGTCTCGCTCCTCGGCGCGTCTGACATCCATGGTTCTTCCTCATGTTATTCCGGCGTCCTGCATGCACACCCGGCGTGCCCCCGTGGAGCCGCCTGTGTTCCTCGTCCAGGCAATCTGTGGTTGACCTGGCCACACCAGAGGACTCACAGGCAACCGACTCCCGGGTCAGAAGAGTAGTTTCCGGCTAAGTACCGGGCCGGGAGCCGATGCAGAATAACTTACATCTGTTTTGGCCCCATTTCCTGAAAAGTGCAGACCATCCTGCTGTCGATCTATATTATCTGACCAAGGGAATACACTGGGTTGCTATATGCCGAAAAGCGAAGTCCCCGTACTGGAAACCGGCCTCGGTTTTGCCCGGGGCGAAAATGCTTTCGCTGCTGGTGCCGATGCCGCGCAGCAAGCGGTGCAAGCCCAACTGCACCATTCGCTGACAGCGGTTCTGGTCTTTGCTTCGATTCGTTACGATCTGGAAGCACTCCTTGAAGGCGTCCATTCCGTGACGGGCGAGGTCCCCACCCTGGGGGCCACCACGGCCGGAGAGATATGTAACGGCGTTCATAAAGAAAGCGTCGTCGTGGTCACGCTGGCTTCACCGTACCTTAGTATCAAGGTGGGTGTGGGGCGAGAAGTCTCCCGGGACTGGTCAAAGGCCGTGAAGGATGCGGTGGACGAGGGGCCCGTCAGCGACTATTTCCGGTCGGACAACGAGGAGGTTTGGCGTAGGCTCAGACAGCAGGGCACATCGGCCTTTTCTCTTCTCTTCTCCCCGGGCAATACGAAGATGGCCAGCTCGCGGAGCCACGAAATCCTCATGGAGCTCAAGGGCCGGTCCCAGGACATGTTGCCCATCTTCGGCGGTAGCGCGGCCGATGACTGGAAGATGGAGGACAATTACGTTCTGCACGGCCGACGTGCGTACCGGGATTCTGTTCTCGTGGCCGTGTTCGAGACGCAGCTGCGTTTCGGCCTCGGCTTGGCGCATGGATTCAAGCCGACATCTCGACGGGCCACCGTGACGCGAGTCCGGGAAGATGAAGGACATGAAGCCGTAGAGCTCGATGGAAGACCCGCCGCCGAGGTGTATGCCGAACTGCTGGGGAAACCGCAATCGGAGCTTGAAGGAAAACACCTGACCTTGACCACGGGGCGGCCGGCGGGGACACCGGATGCCTTCGATCAATACAGCATCAATGTGGCCAGCTACTTCACTTCCGGTGGCGGAGTACGATTTGCCCAGCCGGTGGTGGAGGGAACATGCCTTACGATCATGGATGGGGACGCGGATGACCTGGTGGAAGCGGGGCGGCTGGCGCTGAAGCGAGCGATCCAGCGGGGCGCGATCACGGATCCAGCGACGGTACTGGTCTTCTCGTGCGCATTGCGCACCCGAATACTTGGCGAACGAACTGGAGAGGAGATTTCCCGCCTGACGGAGATGGTGCCCGGTTCAGCCGTTGCGGGCTTCTACAGCTTCGGGGAACAGGGCATCGGCATCGACGGCGTCGAGCGGCACAACAACGAAGTGGTCACGCTCCTGGCGCTGGGGAACGAACTCTCCGCCGCCGCCGAGACGGCCCTGGAAAACGAGCGGTTGCTGGAAGAGCGCCGGCAAATCCAGAAGGAGGTCGTGCAGCGCGAACAGGAATCCAACCTCGTCTTCGACAATGCCCCCGTGGCCATGATCCTGGTGGACGAGGAACGCCGGGTGGTCAAAGCCAACCGGATGGTGCGGGATGTGTACGGCCCGAAAAAACGGTCCCCTGTGATCCGAGCAGGCGATGCGCTGCGATGCGTGAACGCGCTGGGCTCCAAAGAAGGCTGTGGATTCGGTCAGGCATGCCGGACGTGCGGCATTCGCCTGCTCGTTCTCGACACGCTACAGAACAGCAAACATCATTACAGGGAAGAACACCGACTGGAGGTCGATAGAGGCGGAGAGATTACCCACCTACACTTCCTCGTATCTTCCGTTCCTCTGGCCATGGAGGGTTCCTCTTGCGCTCTCCTTGCTCTGGAAGACATATCCCTGCTCAAGCACGCCCAAGAGCAGTTCCGCCTCGCCTCGAAAGCCAGCTCCGACCTGATATACGAATGGGACGTGCAGACGGACACCCTGGACTGGTACGGCGATATGGAAGGGATGCTCGGTTACGCGCCCGGGGAGATCCCTCGCACCATCAGCGGGTGGATCAACCTGATCCACCCGGAAGATCGATCGCCGATGAAAGAGGCGGTCGAGGTGCACCGCTTATCCAGCCAACCCATTCACTATGAATACCGCATACGCCAAAAGGACGGCACGTGGCGTTACTGGATCGACCGGGGTGTTCCGCAGATCGGTGCAGATGGGAAGAACCGGCGCTGGATCGGAGCATGCACCGACATCACCGAGAAGAAGAACCTGGAAGAGCAGCTGCTCCAGGCGCAGAAGATGGAGGCGATCGGAAACCTGGCCGGCGGCATCGCCCACGACTTCAACAATCTACTCCATGCGATCCTGGGCAACATGGAGATCGTTCTTTCGGACATCGCCGTCGACGAACGCTATCGCCGAGAGATCGGGGAAGCGCACAAGGCAGCCTCCCGGGCAGCGGACATGACGCGGCAGCTCCTGGCCTTCAGCCGGCGCCAGGTCCTCCAGCCCACCGCCCTGAACCTCAATGATCTGATCGCGGATCTCATGAACATGCTTCCCCGCCTGCTCGGCGAGCACATCGACCTGGAGTTCGTTCCCGGCCTTCGCCTGGGCCTTGTTCATGCCGACCGTTCACAGATCGAACAGGTGATCCTGAATCTGTGTATCAACGCGCGCGACGCGCTTGTCGATGGAGGCAACCTCACCATCGCGACTCAGGACATGGTTGTCGACGGGGAAAGCGACCGTGATCATCCCTCGCTGAGGCCGGGCCGCTACAGCCTCATGACCGTGACGGACAACGGCCAGGGGATGGACAGAGAAACCCTGGATCGCATTTTTGAGCCTTTCTACACCACCAAGGAAGTCGGGAAAGGCACGGGTCTCGGACTGGCGACGGTATTCGGCATCGTCCAGCAGCACAACGGTTTCATCCACGCCTCCAGCGAATTGACCGGGGGCACCACATTCGAGGTCTACCTGCCGGCCACTGAAGAAGTGGCACCTCCCGCGGTCCAGGAAAACGAATGGAAGGCACCGAGGGGCCGGGAGACGATTCTCTTTGCCGAGGACGAGACCGTGGTCCGGGATCTGACCACCCGGGTCCTGGAGGGGGCGGGTTATACCGTCCTGACGGCGAGAGACGGCGAAGAGGCACTTCAGGTATTCGAGGAGCATGCCGACGAGATCCACCTGGCTGTGCTCGACGTCGTGATGCCGAAGCTCGGCGGGCACATCGTCGCAGCGCGGATCATCGAGAAGCGTCCTCACCTGCCCGTCCTCTTTACCAGCGGTTATTCCGAGAACGCTGTCCACAATAATTTCATCCTCGAGGAGGGGTGCCTGCTCATCCAGAAGCCCTTCAAGCAGAGCGAGCTCCTCCACAAGATCCGCGAAACGCTCGGTGTCAGGCCTGAGGTTCCTTCCTAGTGGGGTGTAACCGGGGTGCCTGAATGAGATTCGAGCGGAACTCCTGCCCCGGCCAGATAATTCTCCTGTAAGGACTTTTGGGTACCTGCTATCATGATTGGATGTAGAAATTGTACGGAGACACTTCGATGGAGGATTCCCTCCGGACAGGTCGCCTCCGTTCCAGACAATGCTCGCATCTACGAATGGAGAATCAACCCATGCGGAAATCCCTTTTCGCACTTCTTGTGCTCTCTCTCATTGGCGGCGCGGCGGCCGCCCAGGTCTGGATGGAGCCGTTCAACTATCCCAACGGCACGACCATCGGCTCCTGGAAGGAGTTCCTCGGGGACTGGAATGCGGTCAACAACACGGCCGAATCCGAGCAGAAGCGGGCCTACCAGTATCTCACCCAGCCGAATCGGGTCTACCAGGACTGCGCGCTCGAGTGCATGGTGTTCTACAATCCCAAGTCTTCCCAGAAGCTCCAGTTCGGCGGCGTCACGGTCCGGTGCAACAATCCGGCCGGTAGCACCGACCTCGTCCACGTCAAGGTCCAGGACAACAACTCGAGCGGGGATTTCGATTCCATCTGGCTCTACGACCGACCCGGGGGAGCCACGGCCAAGACGAGCATAACCGGATTCCTGAAGGCGAAGGTCCGCCTCCTCTGCATCGACAAGCGTCTGGAAGCCCAGATCGATGACACCGGCGACGGCCTCTGGGATCACATCCTGGCGAGGACGACCGCCCTCACCGTGAAGGCCGGGCCCATCGGCCTCTGCGCCTACGGCGGCGCCCAGATGGATGACTTCGCTGTGTTCGACGCCGTGATCCTGGGCGATACGACCAATCCCAAGCCCCAGCCGAACACCGTCCAGAAGTTCGTGCTGCGCGGCAAGCCGGGGCTTGGATATCAGGCGGCGACCTCCTTCGGCAACCGCGGCATCGTGCTGCCTGACGGGCGGGTGATTCCGCTGACCGCGGAACCGCTCTTTTTCCTCAGCACGAGCGGCCTGGCACCCACGATCTTCACCAACTACAACAACTTCCTGGACATCAACGGTGACAACACCGTACAGCTTGCAATTCCCAACATTCCGGCCCTGATCGGCAACACCGTCTATACCGGCTTCGTCACCTTCGATGCCAGCGGCATCATTCAGATCAGCAACGACCACCAGGTGACCATCGTCTCCTGATCCAATTGGCCCCCTCCCGCCTTCCTCCCCTCGCCGGGAGGAAGGCGCCTCACCCCCTATCAGCCCTTGATGATCCGCGGCAGGAGCATCTGGTGCAGCGGACAGATCGACTTCGGATTCTGGTACGCGGAGCCGGCAAAGGCCACCAGGTACTTTCTCAGGTCCTCCATGTTCACGATCTCGTCCACCAGGCCGTTCTCGGCGCAGAACAGCGGCCGTGAAGTATCGTGGTACTTCTGGGCGAGCTTGTTCATGTTCTCGATGACAGGCTCCAGGGGCCGGCCGGCTTCCTTCTCCTTCACGAGGCGCCGGGAGTAGGTGGCCACGGCTGCGGTCTCGCCGTGCATGACGTAGATCTCGGTGGCCGCCGTGCCCAGGGTGAAGGCGTTGTGGCGGTTGGCCGTGGGACCGCCCATGATGTAGTGCGCTGCGGCCGTGCCCTTGCGGAGCACGACGAGTATCATGGGCACGTCGGTCTGCTGGATGGAGTAGATGAGGCCCTGGCCGAGGCCCAGGAGCTCCGCCTTCTCCGCCTGGTCACCCACGTCGATGCCGGAGGTGTCCTGGAACCAGATGATGGGGACCCGGTCCCGGCCGCAGTGGGTGACGAACTCGTTCATCTTGATGAGCCCCTGGCGGTAGAGCTTGCCGCCGAAGCCGGAGTAGTCGGCATACTCGGGATAGTCCTTCCCCAGGTAGCCCTGGCGGTTGCCGATGCAGCCCACGAGGAATCCGTCCACCTTGCACAGCCCGGTGTAGACCTCAGGGCCGTAGTGAGGCCGGAACTCCATGTGCTCGCTGCCGTCCACCAGCCGTGCCAGGATCTCGTCGAAGTCGTAGACCTGCTTGGGCTCCATGGGAAGCAGCCGGGCCACGTCGGTGGCGGGGAACTTCGGATCGGCGGGCTCGGCCACGCGGTAGAACTCCGGATTGTAGGCCGGCATGTCCTTCATGGTGTCCTTGAGCGCGTCCAGAACGCCCTCCTCGGTCTCGAAGACCTGCCGGAAGAAGCCGGTCTCGTCGTAGTGGGTCTTCACCGTCCCCGGCGGCTTGGCCTTGAAGTGCTTGGCCTTCTCGATGAGGTTTTCCGCCATCGCCTCGTCGAAACCGCCCCTGGGCGCCATGCCGCTCACGATACCGGCGCCGCCCACGGCGATGTTGCACTTCTCGTGGGCGAAAAGGATCGTCGGGCTGATGCTCTGGTATCCACCGCCGGCCGGATTGGTGCCGTAGATGCCGGCCAGGATCGGGATCCCCATCTGTTCCAGCTCCGCGTGGCGGAAGAAACAGGTGCCGGCGCCGCGGCGGTTGGCGTAGAACTTCTCCTGCTCCGGAAGCTTGGCGCCGCTGCAGTTCACCAGCCACACCAGCGGCACGTGGAGTCGCTTGGCCAGGTTCGTCACCCGCAGGATGTTCTCGGACTGGCCGGAGAGCCAGGCACCGGCCATGACCTTGTTATCAAAGCCGATGATGACCGCCCACTTGCCCGAGATCTTTCCCAATCCGTCGAATACGTTGGTGCTCTCCTCCACGTTGTGCAGCGGATTGTAAAGGGTGTGCAACGGACACCAGGTGCCGGGATCGAGGAGGTATTCCAGGCGCTGCCAGAGGGTGAGCTGGCCGCGGGCATTGATCTTCTCCGCGGGAAATCCGGCATTCTTCACTTTTTCCACGACGGCTGCGATCCCGGCCTCGGCCTCACGGACGTTACCGAGGTTGGCCTCGCTCCTCTTCAGCTGGCCCTTCTTGAGTGCATTCCCGAGATCCGCCATCTTCTTGAAATACGGCCACATGGTTTGACTCCAGATCTACTTGGTTTCCAGAACGGCCAGGACGTCGTCCTCTTCCACCTCGTCCCCCTCCTTGACCTTCACCTCCTTGACCGTTCCGTCACACGGGACGTACACGGGCGTCTCCATCTTCATGGCCTCGATGACGAGGGCGTCGTCGTCCTCCTCAACCGTGGCACCGGCGGTGAGGTTGAGCTTCAGGATTTTTCCAGCGAGGGGAGCCAGAATTTTTTCTTCCATGGAAGGGTCCTCCTTTTATGGATAGATGTCAGTTTATTACTTTCAAGAGTGTAAGGAAAATACCAGCTGCAATGACGGTTCCGATGACGCCGGCGACGTTGGGTCCCATGGCGTACATCAGGAGATAATTCTTCTTGTCCGCTTCGGCTCCCACCTGGTGCACCACCCGGGCCGCCATGGGCACGGCCGATACGCCGGCTGCACCCAGCAGGGGATTGATCTTGTTCCTGGAGAAGAGGTTCATTGCCTTGGCCAGCAGGATGCCGGCGGCGGTGCTGATCATGAAGGCGCCGAGCCCCAGGAAGAAGATGAATATGGCCTTGGTCTGGAGGAAGCTCCCGGCGTTCATGGTGGCCCCCACCGAAATTCCGAGGAAGATGGTGACGATGTTCATGAGCTCGTTCTGCGAGGCGTGGGTCAACCTCTCTACGACCTTCGACTCGCGAAACAGGTTACCGAGCATGAACATCGCGATGAGGGGGGCGGCGGCGGGCACGAGCAGGATGATCACCGGGGTCGAGGCGAGGGGGAAGAGGAGTGCCTCGAGCTGCGAGACCTTTCGCCCTTTCTTCATCCGGATGACTCGCTCCTTCCGGGTGGTCAACAGCCGCATGATGGGGGGCTGGATGATGGGCACCAACGCCATGTAGGAGTAGGCCGCCACGGCGCACCAGCCGAGCATCCCGGGTGCCAGCTTGGTGGCAAGGAAGATGGTGGTGGGGCCGTCCGCCCCGCCGATGATGCCGATGGTGGCCGCCTGCTGCAGGGAGAATTCCCCGGAAGCGTAGGCGCAAAAGAACGTGACGTAGACCCCGGCCTGGGCGCCCGCTCCGAGGAAGATGAGCCTGGGATTGGCCAGGAGCGGCCGGAAGTCCGTCAGCGCCCCCAGGCCCAGGAAGATCAGCGGCGGGATCACCTCCCACTGGATGCCATGGTGGTAGAACCGCCAGAGGAGGCCCTCCCCCTCCTTCATGAGGCCCGCCAGGGGCAGGTTGACCACCAGGATGCCGAAACCGATGGGCAGGAGGAGGAGCGGTTCGTACTTCCGGGCGATTGCCAGGTAGATCAGCGTCAGGCCGATGGCCCACATCACCGCCATGCCCGGGGTGACGTGCAGGAAACCGGTGGTGTCGAGGAGGTCGGTGAGCGAATTACTCATCTTCGTTTTTTCCGGCTTCCAGGCGGCCCGTGATGAAAGACGTGATCCGGATGGAGAGGTAGAGCAGCGTCATGCCGACGAACACGCCTCCGAGCCCGGCCAGAAATATGGAAACGGCCTCCTGCATCGGCGTTCTCCCTGTGTCCCTGTTGTTACCTGTTTGCCTTCCGGATGCCGAGCTGGTCCAGGGCGATGATCCACTTGCAGATGTTGACGGAACCCTCGACCATGGTGTAGGTGGGCGCGTCGCGGTAGAACCGGGCCACGGGGTACTCGGTGGAGTAGCCGTAGGCGCCGAGAATGCGCATGGCGTAGTTGGCGCACTTGTGCGCGGCTTCGCCCGCGGCGAACTTGGCCATGGCAACGTCCAGTCCGTTGTTGAGGTTGCCCTGGTCCTTGACCACCGCCGCCTTGTAGACCAGGAGCCTCGCGGCCTCGACTTCCGTGGCCATCTGGGCGACCATGTCCTGGTTCATCTGGAACTGGCCGATGGGCTTTCCGAACTGCTGCCGTTCGGCGGCGTATTTGATGACCTCGTCCAGGCAGGCCTGGGCCACGCCCACGCCGCCGGCCGCGGCCGAGAGGCGGGTCTGGTTCAGGGATCCGAACACGATCTTGGCGCCGTCGCCGGGCTTGCCGATGATGTTCTCCTTGGGCACCTGGGTGTCGGTGAGGAAGATCTCGCCCGTGGGCGAGGAGTGCGATCCCAGCTTGTCCAGGGGGGAGGTCCGGATGCCGTTGAAGTTCTTGAGCTCCACCATGAAGGCCGAGAGGCCCTTGCTGCCCGCGGCCTTGTCCGTGTAGGCGTAGTAGACGATGGCGTCGGCCACGTCGGCGTTGGAGATCCAGGTCTTGGACCCGTTGAGCACCCAGTGGTCCCCCTTGTCCTCGGCCGTCGACGCCATGGCCATGACGTCGGATCCCGCGTCCGCCTCGGTGATGGCGAAGGCGCCGATGAGTTCGGCGCTGATCAGCCTGGAGACGTACTTGTCCGCCAGCGCCTCGTCGCCGTACTTGCAGATGGTGTAGGCACACCCGATGGTCTGCATGTTGATCTGCACCCGGAGCGCGCTCGAGGCCCGGGCGATCTCCTCGGTGACGATCATGGCCGCCAGCCACCCCATCTCGGTGCCCCCGTACTTCTCGGGGATGACCATGCCGAACAGGTCCATCTCCGCCATGGGCTTGATGGCTTCCTCGTACGGAAAGTAGTGCTTGGCGTCCCACTCGTCCGCGTGGGGTGCGATCTCGTTGGCGGCAAACTCGCGCACCGCATCTCGCAGCATCTGGTGTTCTTCAGAAAGGGTAAAATCCATCTCTAGGCCTCCTGGTTTCTCCTGACCGGCGCTGGTGTCTGACCTCCGACTCAGGAAGAGCTGGCAAGACATGTTCACGTGAAACAAGACGCTGATCATACACCCAGGCGGCCCCGGGGAAAAAGGGCCAATGTCCTTTTTCCCGGGGATTGTGCGTGGGGCCGGCCTACATCCCCCAGAGGTGCCCGGTGTTCACCGGTTTTTCCTGGATTTTCAGGTAGTAAAAGAGCTGCGCCTTGTGCAGCGCCAGGTGCCCCACCATCTGCAGGAGGTGCTGGCCCAGGGGCATCTTCACCTCGGGACACCAGGGCGCATCCACGAGCTTGCCGGCGAGGTCGTCCTCACCGGCCTGATCGATCATCTGGAACGCGGTCGCCCGGTCCTCGGCCAGGAGCTCCCGGGCCCGGGCCACGGACTCCACCGCCGGCATCTTCTCGGCGGGCGGAAGCATGTCCTCCGGCGACATCTCCTCCATCTTGACGTCCGGCGGCAGGCCCCAGTCCCCGGTGACGAATCCCTTGAAACAGGCGCCACAGGCGCCGGTGATGTGCATCAGCAGCTGCCCCGTGGTCATCCAGTTGCTTCCGGTCTCCGGCTTCCAGGCAAGCCCGCCCTCGTCCACAAGGTCGAGGAGTCCCTCGGTGGCGCGAAAGGTGGATGCCACCTCCGCGTTCAAGAGCTCGGTCCAGTTCATGGCATTCCTTTCTCGTTCAGGTGTGATTCCAGGTGGATGATCCCCGATTTCCCCGGATTCTACCGTCCTCCATCCCGGTCCGCCACATTATTCACCCGGGCCCGAAAGGGGCTGGACGAGTTGGAGCAGACGAAGTAAGAGTTACCCAGGCCCGATTTACTGGAGTATACCCATGGGAAGAGGCGACAAACGCACCCGTCGCAGTAAAGTCTGGCGGGGCACCAACGGCAACACCCGCCCGAAGAACAGCAAGACGCTGAAGCAGAAGAAGCAGCGCTCCGGTTCCTGATCCGCCGGATCGATCTGAGAAGCGCCCGCCAGGCCTGATCCTTCCACTCGGGCCGTGTTCGCGGTTACAATGCAGGGGAGTCAGGACGATCCCCATGCAGAACGACAGCCAGCATCTCATCACCCAGGCGAGCCAGGGTAACGAAGAGGCCATCGCCCGGCTCCTGGAGCAACACCTGCCCCCGCTCCGCGCCTACATCCGACTTCGAATGGGGGAGCGCATCCGACGCTGGGAGTCGGAGACCGACGTGGCGCAGTCGGTGTGCGTGGATGTGCTGAACAACCTGGGTCGTTTCACCTACCAGGGCGAGGCCGCATTCCGGCAGTGGCTCTTCACCGCCGCGCTCCGCAAGCTGGTGGAGATGGACCGCAACCTCACGGCCGCAAAGCGCAACGTGGATCTGCACGCCACCCACGCCGGCGGCTCCACCTTCGGCGATCCCATGGACCGGTTCATCTGCCGCGCCCTCGGCACCCCGAGCAAGCAGGCCGTGGGGAAGGAGATGCTGGATCGCATAGAACGGGCCCTGGACTCCATGACCGAGAACGAACGCGAGGTGATCCTGCTCTCCCGCCTGGCCGGCCTCTCCAACGCAGACATCGCCGACAAGATGGAAAAGAAAGAGAAAGCGGTGCGGGTGATGCTCTGCCGGGCCCTGGCGCACCTGGCGGAACGAATGGAGGAGAAGGGTGGGTGAGACTACTCGGTTAGCCGGTCAAGGAGCGCTTTCACGTCGTTCCAGAACGCCGCGCAGGCTTTGCGTTCGTCTGATGGCAGAATCTTGAGCGCATCGGGATCCCGGAGGCCGGCGAGGTCGGAGTCGCTGAGCCAGTGGGTGAGTTGTTTCCTGAGGGCCTTTTGCGTCAGGCTTCTGGCTTCGAGTTTTTTCTCCCTCGCCGTCAGCGCCTCTCGGAGCCACGCGAGCGCCTGCCGCCGCCAGGAAGCGCGTGCTGATTCGTCGAGATCCTGAGCATCGATTCCCTTCCCGCAACCCGCCAGCGCGGCCGCGCAAGCAGCGTCGTAGCGGTGAAGGTCTACCAGGCCCTTGTCCTGCTTGAGGGCATTTCGGTAGAGCCCGGCTGCTGTCCAGTGGCGTTCCTTGTAGTACGCGACCTTCGCGAGCATCGCACACTCCTCGGCATCTTCGGGCTTGACCGCTCCAGCAATTACCCTCTCGAGCTTTTTTGCCATGGCCACATGCCGTCGGCACGTTTTCACCCAGCGTGCGGAGGGATAGCGCCAGTTGTTCATTTTTTGCCCAATGGCGTGCCCTTTTTCATAAAAGCGCAACGCTTCCTCGAAATCGCCTTTTTTCTGATAGAGACCGGCCAGATTGCAGTAGGCCTCGGCGTAATCGGGCTGAATCTCGATCGCCTTTTCATAGGCGCTGATGGCTTCGTCCAGCCAGCCCGCCTTCTTCAGCGCGATACCGAGGTTGTAGTGGGCCAGGGCGAAGTCCGGCTTCAGCTGGATCGCCTTCTCGTACGCGGCGATTGCCTCGTCCAGCCGACCCGCCTTCTTCAGCGCGAGGCCGAAGCAATTGTGGGTCGCGGCATGGTCCGGTTCCAGATCGACGGATCTCTCGTACGCGGCGATGGCCTCGTCCAGCCGGCCCGACCCACTCAGCAAGTCAGCGAGGTGGTGGTGAGTTTTTGCGTCGTCCGGCCTCAGCTCGATTGACTCCTCGTACGCGGCGATCGCTTCATCCACTCGACCCGACATTTTCAAAACGATGGCGAGGTTGTTGTGGGAGTTGGCGTTGTCCGGCTTCAGCTGGATCGCCTTCTCGAATTCGGCGATGGCTTCCTCCAGCCGGCCCGACCTCTTCAGTACGATGCCGAGCCCATTGTGGGCTGCGGCATAATCTGGTCTCAGCTCGATGGCTCGCTCGAGCTCGGCGATGGCTTCGTTCAGCCGACCTGCATCACTCAGGAAATGGCCGAGGTTCAAGTGGGCCTCAGGGAGGTCCGGATTTATCTGGATCGCCTTTTTGAACTCGGCGCTAGCCTCGTCCAGCCGGCCTGACCTCTTCAATGCGAGCCCGAGGTTGCAGTGTGCCATGGCGAAATCGGGCTTCAGCTGGATCGCCTTCTCGTAGGCGGCGATTGCGGCATCCAGTTGCCCCGACTTTGCCAATACGATGCCGAGGTTGTAGTGGGCCATTGGGGCGATTGGAAGCAACTGGATCGACTTATTGAACTCGGCACCAGCCTCTTCCAGCCGGCCTGACCTCTTCAGCGCAATGCCCAGGCGATTGTGGGCAACGAAATTGTTAGGACACAGCTCGATCGCCATTTCGTACGCTTCAGTGGCTGAGCCGAGATCTCCATTCTTCTGGTAAGCCCCGGCGAGACCTATGTACGCTTCAAATACAACCGCCGGATCCGGCTTTAGCTTGATGGCCTTCTTGTACGCGTCGATGGCCGCATCCGGTTCACCCTTGTCGGTGAGCGCATTGCCGATACCGACGTGGGTCTCGGCAAAGTCCGGTTCCAGCTCCAGTGCCTTGCGGAGGAGGGCGAGGGCAGCATCCGGTTTGCCGCTAATTCTGACTTTTTTACAGTGCTTTGATACCCAATCTTTTAGGAGCGACGGTTGCAGCTGCGCTGCTTTCGTGAATGCGGTTTGGGCTGCTTCCAGCTCCCCCATGTCCGAGAACGAGAGGCCGAGACCGAAGTGGGCGAAGGCGTTACGCGGATTCAGCTCGAGGGCCTTCTCGAAGGGCGCCACGGACGCGTCTACCCTTCCCTTCTTTCTGAAAGTAAGTCCCAGATACAAGTAAGACGCGTCTCGCAACGGACTCAGGTCGATGGCCTTTCGGTGCAGGGCGATGGCCTCGTCCAGTCGGCCTGACCTTTCCAGCGCGATGCCGAGACGATCGTGAGCCTCGGGAGAATCGGGGCTGACATCGACCATCTTCTGAAGTAAACGGGTAACTACTCACCCCATAAGAGTCCATAAAATCGATTCAGCCCCACCATAACA
>CAZAKZ010000034.1:0-43817 GCA_964485695.1 uncultured Planctomycetota bacterium
CGGGCCGTTAACCGGCCGTGGAGTGCTCCACGGGCGCTGGATGGCTCATTTCTGGCCATAATCCCTTCGTGGGGGAGAGCGCGATCCGGCAAGTCGGACCCGATCAAATTCCCATTCGAGTCGAACCCTGGTAGGATCTGCTCGTTCGTTGCGGTTTGTTGATCCAGGCTCGACTTCCGTACGTTTCGTTTCTCCTGGGGAAAGAACGTCATGCACATCAGGGTAGTGCTCTTGGGTCTGCTTTTTTTCGGGGTGTTGGCCGCTATCCTCGTCTTCATGTTGAAGTCCGATGAGAAACCACCGGTTTCCGTGGATGAAAAGTCGGTGGAGGTCCCGCAGCCACGACCGGAGCCGCCTGCAACTATATCGCCCGAGACCAGGCCTGAGAAGGCGCCCGAACCGGAGGCGACGGCCGTGGAGCCGGCCACAGCGCCCGAGCCTGACGCAAAGGCTGAACCCGAGGGCGCCAGCGTGACTGGCACGGTGCGCACCGCCACGGGTCTGCCAGTCAAGGATGCCAAGGTCCGCGCCTTCACCCGACCCTCACCTTTCCAGCGTAACCTTGAACTGTTCGAAGCTCGTTCGCTCACCGACGAAAGCGGCCGCTTTTCCTTTTCCTCCATCGATCCCGCGTACCGGTACGTTCTCGTGGAGGTCGAGGCCGCGGGATTCTACCGGGAAGCGAAATCTGTCAAGCTCGGTGGATCGGTCGCCTTTGTCCTCGGTCTTCCCGGCGTGCTCAGGGGACGGGTGACGGTGACCGGCGAGGGAACGCCCTGTGCAGGAGCGACCGTGGGCCTCTCCGGGGGAAGGGTCGTCGCCTCCATGAAGGCGACCACCGATGCGGACGGCTTCTATCGTATCGAGAACGTGAAGCCCGACACCTACCGGGTTTTTGTTCAAGCAAAGGATCAACCGTTTTCTTTCCCGAGGATTTCCGTGGTGATCCAGTCCGGCCGGGAAACCGTGGGCAATATCGAGGTGAAGAGGGGCTTCGTGCTTCGCGGCCGCTTGGTGGAAGCCGAGACCCGGATTCCGATCCGGGGCGCCAGGATCAAGGCCATGTTCGGAATGCCAAAGCAGGAGACGCTGACGGACGCGGACGGACGGTTCGTGCTCGGACCCCTTTCCGAATACGCCCGCCTTCGCATCACGGCTGACGGGTACGTGACGCCTGCCGAGTGGATCAAGGTCACGTCGCGCAGTCGCCCCGGCGCCGAGGTGGTGGAGGAGTTCACCCTCACCCGCGCCGCCTCGGTCCAGGGATGCGTTCTCGATCCGGACGGACAGCCCGTGGCAGGCGCCAAGGTGCTGGCTTCTGGCCGCCCACCCCTGGGATCCAACCGGACCGTATCGGGGGAGGACGGCGGTTTCCATCTGAAGAGCGTTCCGGTCGGCATGGAGGTCCGGCTGGTCGCAGAGAAAAAGGGCCTGGCGCGTGCGTTGAGCGATTCCATGACGTTCCGGGCCGGGGAGTCGCGCACCGATATGGTCCTCCAGCTGGGCCGGGGGGCCGTGGTGTCGGGGCGCCTCACCGATGCGGCCGGGATTCCTATCACTCGCGGGCGCGTGCACCTCAATCCTCGGTCTGGAAGCCACAGCCGCCAGCACAGCGCCAGCCCGGACAAGGACGGAAACTACCGCATCGAGGCGGTACCGCCGGGTCGGTACAGCCTCGAGGTCTGGGTCAAGGACTTCGTGGGCCAGAAGCGGCCCGACTTCGTGGTCGAGGAGGGGGGCGAATACACCGGTGTCGATTTCGTGCTCATTAAGGGCCTCACCCTCACGGGCGTGGTGGTGGATCAATCGGGTAAACCCGTGGGGAGGGCATCGGTTCATGCGTATCTCGTCTCCCCGCGGAAGGATCAGATCCGGGGCGGGAAGAACGGCACCACCGACGACGCCGGGCGCTTCACCCTGACCTCGCTCACTCCGGGACCGCACGGCATATCCATTCACAAGCCGGGCTACAGGCAGGAGAACCGTGGCGTTCAATTCCAGGCCGGTGCGCAAAACGTCGTGGTGAAGATGATCAAGCACCACGAGGGCATCTTCGGCCACGTGATGCGTAGAGACACGGGTGCGCCCGTACCCCTGTTCTTTGTCCGGTACTACCAAGGGCCGAGGTCCTTCGTGAAGGAATTCACCGACCAGGAGGGGCGGTTCCAGCTCAAGGACCTGAACCCGGGCGTCTACTACCTGGAGGCCGGCACCAAGGATGGCTTGATCTCACCCCGGGCCGAGCGCGTCGAATTGAGGGATGGGTCGGGGGCGGTCCAGGTCGAACTCTATGTCGGCGTCGGGGTTACCGTGGCCGGGCGTGTCGATTCACCGGGTGGAAAGCCCCTAAACCGGGCGCGGGTGGAGGTCTGCCGCGCGGACGGGGAACCGAAGGGCGTGATGGGCTACGCCATCACGGACGCCGAAGGCGGGTTCGAGATCGACTCCCTGGTTCCCGGTGCGTACCGCATCCGGGTGAGCCACATGGACTGGATCGAAGTGGAACGAACCGTGACGATGCGTCGCGGCAAGGAGAACCGTGTGGTGCTCCAGGTCGCAGCCCAGGGCGGGGTGGTCGAGATCACCGTGAAAGACACAAACGGGCGTCCGGTGAAAGGAGCCTGGCTCAATGTGAAACGGCCTGACGGTGCCGATATGCGACAGGATACCGTGAAGTACGGCCGGCTTCATCAGGAGCGGAAGAAAACCTCGCCCGACCTCGATTACCAGGCACTCACAAGACGGTTCTACCGCACGGATGTCCAGGGCGTGATCGAGCGGCGGTTTCTTCCCGCCGGCCGATTCATTTTCGAGGTGAACAAGGCCGGATATCGTTCTACCCGGGTGGATGCCGAATCCCACGCCGGCGTGACCACCCGTCTGGACGTCACCCTCGTGCCGGAGAAGTGATCCTGACTTCTGGCCAAACGACTGGACCGTTGATTTCATGCTGGAGCTTCATCCTCGAGACGTCGGCATCATCCTGACCTACCACTGCCACGGCAGCTGCTCACACTGTCTCTACAACTGCGGTCCGCGCCGGAGCCGCGAGGCCATGTCCATGGAGATGCTGCGCCGGGCGCTCGAGGCCGTGAAGGTGTGGCCCGTGCCGCCGCAGGTGCACCTGACCGGGGGGGAGCCGTTTCACCACTTCGAGCTGCTCCTCGAGGGCGCTCGCCTGTCGGCCGAGATCGGGATTCAGGCCTATGTCGAGACCAACGCCGGCTGGTGCCTCGAGGAGGACGAGGCCATCGAGCGCTTCACCCGCCTGAAGGAGGCGGGGCTGCAGGCCGTGCTCATAAGCTGCTCGCCCTTCCACGCCGAACGCATCCCCCCGGCTCGCACGGCTCGCGCGGTTCGGGCCGCGGAAGCCGTCTTCGGCCCCGGCCGGGTGATCGTCTACCTTCCCGGGTACCTTGAGATCGTGCACCGCTTCGGCGCGGACCGGCCCACTCCGCTCTCTCGATACGAAGAGACGTTCGGCGCCGGAGGTGCCCGCCGCATCCTGTGGGAGGGCTACGGCATCATTTCCGGCGGTCGGGCGGGGTACCGGCTGGGCCACCTGACGGACCGGCGCCCGGCAGAGGCCTTTGCGGAGGAGGTCTGTTCCGGGGAGATCCTCCACGCTCCGCACTCCCACTTCGACCTTCACGGCAACTTCGTGCCCGGCTTCTGCGGCGGCTTGACAGTGGGAGCGTGGGCCGATCTCGAGCGCCTCCTGGAGGAATACCGGGCGGGTCGCTATCCGCCGCTCATCGAGGTGCTCATCGAGGCCGGGCCTCACCGCCTGCTCGAGGTGGCCCTGGACCGGCACGCGTATCGACCCCTTCCGGACGGCTATGCCGGCAAGTGCCACCTGTGCGTGGACGTCCGGCGGCACTTGGCGGAAACGGGGGACTTCGTCGAGCTTCAGCCCCGGGCGTTTTACGACAATATCTAGAGTCTCAGTATTCCAAAGGCTGCTAGCGACGTCCGAGCCGCAGATACACCACCTCATTCGGCCGGAGGAACATCGTGAGCCGCCTCCAGCGTGACGCGATGCGGATCGTGCCGATGTCGGTCTTCACGCTCCGGGCGGCCTTGATCTGAATCCTCGGCCATTCCGGGAAGTCCAGCGCCCAGAGATAGAGCCTGGCAAGGCGGGATCGGTTCTCTCCGAGGGCGCGGCGGGCGGCGCGGATGGATTCGGGGCGGGGGCCGCGGTAGGGCTTTCGACTACCCAGTACCTTGCCGAGGCGGTCGGCGCGGAATGCACGCCGGAGCTCGTCGCGTGACCAGCCGTGTTGCTGCAATGTGAGCCATACCGAAAGGGATGGATGAGGGACCGAGTTCCAGAGAACGACCTCGAGGTCCCCGTCCTTTTTTCTGGAGACGATCGCCGTTCTGTGCCGGGTCGGCCGGAGCAACGCAATCCCTGTGGTGTCGCGGCTCAAACGATCCAGGAACCGATGCACGTGAAAGGCCGGCTTCTTCACGCCGTCTTGTGTGATTAGGCCGTAGCCCTTGAGGCCGTCCTCCTTTAAGCGCGGGTGAAAGTCCTCCCAGCAAGCGATGGTCTGGGCGTCGATTCGCGCTGCAACCATGCCGAGCATGAGGTCGGCGGTCATGGCGGCCGAGAACGGACCGCCGCGGAGGCCCTTCGAGATGTTCCACTCGGTGACCAGGAATTCGAGCTTGTTCCGCTGCCATCCGATGGCCCGGAGCTCTTCTTCATATCCCTTCCGTGCTTTACGGGTCACTTCCGGCGGATGGCCGAAATGGTGCCATGAGATGAAATCGAGGGGGACGTTTTTTTTCTTCGCATACCGCAGTAGCTCGAAAATGACCGGCCCGCGTTCGGGATCCTTCTTGAACCGTCCTTTCCACTGGTTGACCCCAACGCCGCCCACCTTGCCCCGGGGATGGAACTTCTTCAAGATGCGGGCGGTTTCGGCGTAGAGCTCGAGGAACGCGTCAGCACCGGCCTGCCAGTAGAAGAGATCGGGTTCATTCCAGAACTCGTAGTAGACCGTGGCCCCCCGCACCTTTCGCATGACCAGGGCCAGCTCCTTCACCATGGACCGCCAGGCGTCCATGTCGCGGGGGGGGCAGGCATTGCATACTTTCCAGAAGCCTTCGGTGGTACGGCGATTCCGGGACGTCGACAGCCAGTCCGGCATGTAGTTCACGACCACGATGATCTTCTCATGTCGCTTTCCCATGGCCTCGGCCAGCCTTGCCCTGGCGCGCAGCCGTTGACGGAACGAATCGAGGTCGTGTGACTTGTGTGCGGGCCAGGCGAAGAAGAGGAAGAGACGGGCGGTGTGATGGTCGGGAAACTCGGTGTGCCAGACACGCGCTCCGTTCCGGGTGCGCACCGTGTAGAAGGCGGAGGAACGGAGAAGGTTTGCAGGCGCGGTCTGCCAGTAAAGACGTTCCGGATCGAGGATCAGGGGCGCTTCCACGGCGAGGCCGGGCAGGGACGCGGCCAGGATGAGCATCGAGGCGATGTTCATGCGGGAGCTCCGGATCGTCCGCGATAGCGTATCAGTCCAGAACGAGCACGATCGGCTTCGTGATCACGCCGATATTTGTAGGATGCGCGAGGTCCACCGTCACAGCAGCCGCCCACAGGCGCATTCCCTTGAGGATGTTCCCGAAGGAACTCAGATCGAGCGTCGCCGAGGCCCGTGCGTCCTTCCGCGGATCCCGGTCGCTGGACAGTACACCGACGTTGTTCTTGAGCCACGGGAACTGCCCGGCGGCGGTCCAGAAGAACAGCGGCCCCGCCACAAGGTGCACGACGCGATTTCCGATCGGAAGCCCGGGAGTGAACCCCAGATCCGAAAGCGCGAGGATATAGGGCTTCCCGGACTGGCCTGGGACGTGCAGGTCGTAACGGTACCGGTTCGGTGTGCCGGTCTTGACGCTCACGAGGTTGCGTGCGTATTCGAAGCACATCCCAGAGTTCGAGATGTTCGGCAGTCCAGGATGGGACGTCACGATCTTCCCGGCGGTGTCGACGCGGTAGACGGGTTTCGAGCCGACGACGATCTCCCCGTTGCCGCTCCAGCGGTCGAAGGTGATGGCGTTGGCATTGCCGTACGAGCCCGGAAGTGTCGTTATGCCGCTGATCGGGTCGATGACGTGGATGCGCGCACCTCCGCCGTTTCCGATGTAGAGCTTTCCATCCCGGTGGTCCTGCGTCATGCTGTACGGTCTCATGCTGGTCAGCTTGTGCGTGGTCGTGATCGTGCCGTCCTGGGCGACCAGGTACACCGCGTTGCCGGTCAGGTCCCCGGCGAAGTATCCGCCCGTGCCCACGTCGTAGTGGCAGCAGTGGAGGCTCACGAACGGCGATCCTGACCGGACCGTGCTGAATCCGCTCCCGTCGCGTCTGAGGATGCCGACCAGGGTGCTCCCCGCGACGAGGAAATCACCGGTCCCGGTGCTGTCGAACCAGTTGAGGGATGATCCCGTCGGACCCTGCAAGGTCTGCACGGGAGTACTCAGCGAGAGGTCGAATACCGTCAGCCGATCCTGGATCGGATTCGCCCGCGTATTGGATTCGAGCACGATGAGATCGAAGTTGTTGTTGTCCATCCCGACCATGTTGGGAAAGACAGGGCTGAGGGTCGAGAGGGAGAGAGCGGTGGTGATGAGGCCCTGTGGGTCAATACGGAAGACGTCGCCGAAGAGGCCGGTTGAGGCGAAGCCGATGTGCGCGGCCAGCACGTCCGTATTGTAGGGCTGGGCCAGTGCCCCGCCGGCAACGACGAGGACGACGAGGACAGAAACGAGGTACTTCATGATTACCTCCCTTTCGAATGTGACAGGAGCCGGCTCTCTTGGTGGTCCTGACACCAGGACATTCAAACCGAACCGCATTGGATATCGGCGATTCTACGCGGTTCAGGTCGGTGGGTGAAATATTTTTCCCGAATTCGCGTCCGGAACATGCACTTGAATTTCCGGGCATGGTACACTGGCAGCGTATGGAATAAGGACCACGAGTGTTTCTCCTCGATCTAAGCTGTCCTCGCGTGGTTGTCAAGGAGGAGGTCTAATGAAACCCGTTCTGTATTGCTCCCTCGCCATTGCGGTGTTTGCCGCCGCCATTTCCGCACAGCCCTACACCGGGGACTACATCCTCGGCGGCTCGGTCTACGGCACCAATGACGCGGTGTTTCGCGTGAATCGGACCACCCTCAAGATGACCACCATCGCCACCGGCATCACGCCCAGCTCCACGACCCACTACGTGTGGGAGGTGATCATGGCCGAGGACAACAAGCACTTCTACGCCTTGAGCGCCCACTACGGTGCGGTCGCCCGGATCGTGAAGCTGGACGCCTCCGGCACCATCGTTTCCATTATCTACACGGGAACCCCGGCCCTCATGCACCACGCCGTCAACATGCACCTGGACCAGAACGGCTATCTGGTCGTCTTTGACTGCAGTGGCTCGACCAACGGTCCCAGCCACTTCTTCGAGATCGATCCCAAGCTCGGTTTACTCTCGACCATTGCGTCCATGCCGAGGGGGGACAGCTTCTACGGCTCGGCGGTCGCGGACATCGACACCGGCGACTACCTCGCCTTCGTGAACGACACGGTGTTCCGCGTCGACCGCGTCACCCGGGCCGTGACGTCCCTGGTCAACACGGGCATGCGCATCGCCCGCATGAGCTTCGCCCAGGACACCCTGTCCGGCAAGGGCTACGCCGGCACCTACGGAGCCCCTGCCCTCTTCGAGCTCGATCTGAACAGCAACAGCTGGAAAACCTTGAACACTACGAACCTGGGCGGCACCTACGGCATCAAGTTCGATCGCCGCGTGAACGCCACCATGAACAGCATGGTCGTCGCCCACGGCCGGTTCAGCTCCAGCCCCAACGGCATCTCGGTGTTCGACACCGTCGGAACCATGACCTCCACTACGACCTGGGCGGGGGGCACCGGCACCCCCATGCCCTACAGCATCGAGGTGGAAGGCACGCGGGAGGTCCAGCCGATCCTGAGGATCCCGCCCAACGGGCGCCAGATCCGCCTCAGCTTTCCTGGCCACGGCGGTAAGGCGTACGTGTGTGCCGTGGGCATCTCGGGTATCCGACCCGGCCTTCCCCTCGGAGACGGGCGGGTGATCTACCTCGTCCTCGACCAGATCGCGACGCACTGTCTGCAGGGTGCTCTCGATCCCTTCATTCCCAACCGCATCGGCGTTCTCAACGCCGCCGGTGAAGCGACCACCGGCCTGGACTTGAATCTCCTCGGCAATGCGGTCCAGGGGATGCCCGTGGTCTTCCAGGTGGTGGTCCTCGATCCAAGCGCTTCCAAGGGTGTGGCCGTGATCGCCGAGCCGTACACCCTCAAACTCGAGTAGACCTCCCCGGGTGCCCGAAAAAAAAACACGGGCGAATCCGAAAAACTCTGCTCCGGGAAGGCTTCGGTGCGTTACATTCCCGGTGCGGCTCGGGCCGATTCGTCCAGCTCCGCCGCCGGTCGGATTTCCGGAAAGTGTTTTTCCTCCGATATCGAGGATGTAATAATCGCGAGACCCTTTCTGGCGTGATTCATGAATCTCGAACTCAACAAGCTCCGTATCGACCATCCACGGGAGACCTACGGCCGGGGTGCCTCGCGCGTGTGGATGGTGCTCTTCTTCGTGCTCCTCTTGATCAGCGCCGCTGCCGTCGGATATCTCCTGAAGTTTCCTCCGACCGGCGGGATCGTCGAGGTGCAGGTCGAGCGCGTGCGCGCAGCGACCCCGGGCAAGGATCCTGGCACGGGCTTCAGTGCCGCCGGCTGGGTGAAGCTCCCCCGGTATCATCCCGTCTACGTGACGCCGCTGACCGAGGGCCGCGTCGAAGAAGTCCTCGTCATCGAGGGCGATCGGGTGAAAAAGGACCAGGTGCTGGCACGGCTCTACAAGGAGGACTACCGGGCGGCTTCCGAGGCGGCTGCAGCGATGCTGAAGGCGGCGGAGGCGAATCACGAGAAGCTGAAGGCCGGGTACCGCAAGCAGGAGGTGAGTGAAGCCCGGGCCGAGGTGAAACGCCTGGAGGCGGAGTGGAAGGTGGCCGGGACCGTTCTCGAGCACTCCCGGAAGCTCCATCCCTCAGGTGCCATTTCGCTGGAAGAACTCCAGCGGGACGAGACCCGGTCTCAGACCGCTGAAGCTGCACTCACGAAGGCCCGGGAACGGATGGCGCTGCTGGAAGAGGGATTTCGCAGGGAGGACATCGCTCTGGCCGCGGCCGAGGTGGAGAAGGCCAGGGCCGACCTGACCCTGGCCCGGCAGAAGCTCGGCTACACCGATATTCTGAGTCCCATGGACGGGAAGGTCCTCGAGCGTCTCGTGTCCTGCGGCCATTGGCTCACCCCCGGCCGGGGCATTATCGTCAGCCTCTTCGATCCCGCGGATCTTGAAGCCCGTATCGACGTGAACCAGGACGACATTGCCCGGGTTTTTCAGGGCCAGGGGGTAGACATCACCACCCGGGCCGAGGCCGGCGTCACCCACAGGGGCAAGGTGGTCCTCATCGAGCCCATGGCCGACCTGGTGAAAAACACCGTCCCCGTGCGCGTCAAGATCGAGAAGCCCGAGACCGGCCTCATCCATCCCGACATGGTGGTGAAGGCGCGGTTCCGGGCCCGTAAGGCCGGGAAAACGGGCGGGAAAGAAAAGAAGTCGCCGGGCATCACCGTGGCCGCGGACGCGGTTCTCACCGAGGGGGGCGACCACTACCTCTTTATCCTCCACAAGGGAAAGGCCAGACGCGTCAAGGTGGTGCCGGGGCGTCTTGAGAACGGCCGCTACGAGATCCTGGACGGCCTCCACGGCGGCGAGCAAGTGATCACGAGCGGTCTGGACGGCCTGGCCGAAGGCATGGCAGTTCGCACCGCGAGCAGCCCGACGAACTGAAAGGGAAATACACCCTTGGCTAGCATGGTAGTAGTGGAAGACCTGACCAAGGTGTACCAGCGGGGCACCATGGAGATCAAGCCTCTGGACGGCATCAGCCTGCGCGTGGAGGAGGGGGAGTTCCTGAGCCTCATGGGCCCCTCGGGGTCGGGGAAGACCACGCTGCTCAACATCATCGCCGGTGTCGATTCCGCCACCCGCGGCCGGGTCACGGTGGCGGGCGCCGACATCGGCCGCTTGGGTGACGCGGACCTCTCCCGGTGGCGCCTCCGCAACGTCGGCTATATCTTCCAGATCTACAACCTGGTGCCGGTGCTCACGGCCTGGGAGAACGTGGAGCTGCCCCTACTGCTCCTGCCCATGTCGAAGAAGGAGCGGCGGAGCCACGTGGAGTCAGCACTCCGGGCCGCGGGCATTTCCGACCGGGCCGACCACTACCCGCGGCAGCTCTCGGGCGGCCAGGAACAGCGCGTGGCCATTGCCCGGGCCATCGTCACCGATCCCCGCCTCATCGTGGCCGACGAGCCCACCGGGGACCTGGACGCCGAGGGGGAGACGGTCATCCTGGAGCTCTTGAAGGCGCTGAACCGGGAATTCAAGAAGACGTTCATCATGGTGACCCACGATCCCGTGGCCGCGGACTACGCCGACCGTATTCTCCACCTCAACAAGGGGGTGCTCCACGACGGTGTTCTGCCCGCGGCCGGGATCAGGAGGAAGAAGGTATCGCCTCATGGGTAAGTTCTTGCCTTACGTCCTGCGTAGCGTGCTCCGGAGCAAGGTGCGCACCGTGCTGACCCTGGCCGGGGTCATGGTCGCGGTGGCCATCTTCTGCTTCCTGGCTTCCATCGAGAGCTCCATGAACGCGGAGATCGACCGCGTGGCTCAGGGATCCCTGCTGGTGCTCTCGGAGAAGGATCAGTGGTGACCCACCAAGAGCTACCTCCCGGGCCAGTTGGGTCTGGATAAAGCCGTCGAGAGCTTCACCCACGTCCAGGACGCCATGTCGGTCTACATCATGACCAACTCGTGAGGCGCATCCGGCGGTCTGGTCAAGATCGAAGGCATAGACAAGAAGAAATTCCGAAATTTCATCCCCATCGAGGTGGACGAGGAAACCCTCCGGAGGTTTCAGGACACCCCCGACGGGGCGCTCCTGGGCAGGAACTTCCTGGAAAAGTACGCGGGCGAGTATCCCTGGAAGGTGGGGGAGAGCTACAAGCTGAAGCAGCTGGGCGGCGTCTCCATCACCTTCGTCGGGTCCTTCGAGAGCGACAACACGGTCTACAACACCATCATCCTCGCGGGGCGACGCTACCTGCAGGAGGTCGACGAAAGGCTGGGCGTGGCGAATCAGGTCTACATCAAGATCGACGACCCCGAGCACGCCGAGGCGGTGATGGCGGCTCTGGATACAGAGATCCCGAAGCGTTTCCCCTTCAAGACCACCACCAAGGACCAGCGGTCCTTCCTCACCGCGGCGGTGGAGGACATGCGGGACATCATCGACTTCTCCTATCTTGTCATGCTCATCACCTTCATCGTGGTGCTGGTGGCCGTGGCCAACACGGTGTCCATGGCGACCCGTGACCGGGTCCAGGAATTTGGCATCCTGCGGTCCCTCGGATTCCGGCGCGGCCACATCCTGGGGCTGGTGCTGGGCGAGAGTCTGGTACTCACCGTTGCGGGAGGCGGCCTCGGCCTCCTGGCGGCCCTGGTTTGCATGCAACTGTTGGACCTGCAGTGGGGAATGCGCGTCGTGAACATCCAGATCCAACTGACTCCGACCGTGGCTGCGGCTGCGGTGGGCGTCACAGTGCTCGTGGGCGTCCTCGGGGGCCTCTTCCCGGCCGTCGGCGCCAGCCGGATCCGCATCGTGTCGTCGCTGAGAAACGTGGACTGATCGCATGGGTATGCCGCTTCGTTACAACTACCGGAATCTGTTCCGGCGCAAGCTGAGGACCGGTCTCACCGTTCTGGGCATTGCGCTGGTCATCACCATCGCCATCATCATGCTGGCCTACAGCCGCGGCCTCCAGCTCTCGGTCAAGCACAACGGCGACAAGGATAACGTCATGGTCCTGCCCCGGCGGGCTTCGGACTGCGTGGACAGCTCCCTGAAGAAGGGCGAGTTCGAGATCCTGAGCGGCATGCTGGAGGACCTGATCGCCTGGTACCCGCCGGATTTCGAAGGCACGGAAACGATTCCGGTGGACCTCCTCACCCCGTTCGTGCACCACACGGCCCTTATACGCATCGAGGGCGTCGAGGGCGGGCGCTACGGCGACCGGAAGCTCGGCCTGGTGAAGGGCGTCGATACCGAAAGGGTCTTCCACGTCCACGACCGGATCAAGGTCTCAAAGGGCCGGGGATTCCCCTCCGGAGACGAGAAGGCGGCCCTGGTGGGCGCCCTGGTCTGGGCCCGGCTCGGGGTGGAGCCCGAGGACCTCGAGGTGGGCAAGGTGCTCCGTTTCAACGGGGCCGACTGGCCCATCGTGGGGGTGTTGGAGACGGCGGGCTCGAACGCCGACGGCGAGATCTGGGTACCCATCGACGAGCTCATGACGGTGCTGGACCGCCCTGATTACTCTTATGCCGTGGCCCGGGCCGGGGCCCCGGAGTCCGTGGAGAAGATCCTGCAGATGATCAACCGGTCCGACCAGACCGAACTCCGAGCCCTGACCGAGGTGGAGTATTACAGCGGCTTCGCCGAGCTCTTCGAGACCTTTGCCCTGGTAGCCGGCGTCATGGCCCTCATCATCACCCTGGGGGGGATCATGGTGGGCATGAACACCATGTACACGGCCGTCTCGGGCAGAGTGCGGGAAATCGGCATGCTCCAGGTCCTGGGTTTTTCCAAGTGGTCCATTGTCGTGAGCTTCGTCCTGGAGAGCCTGGCCATCGCCCTGGTGGGCGGCTTGATCGGATGCGGCATCGGGTACCTGGTGAACGGCATCCCCATGAAGGTGACCATGGGGGTCTTCCTGTTCCGGGTGGATGCCTGGGTGCTCGGCCTGGCCATGGGGCTGGCCGTGGCCGTGGGTCTGGTGGGGGCCCTGGTCCCGGCGCTCCGGGCGGTGCGGCTCCGCATGGTCGACGCCATGAGGTACATGTGATGGGTATAAACACGCGCTTGCTATGGATCATCCTTTTGGCCGTATGGGCCGGCTGCAAGGGCGCCCCGAACCGCGGTGAGACGGAGAAAATCGAGGACGCGCCCGGATCCCGGGCTACGCTCTCCCCTCCTCTGGAAGAACCGGCGCCGGTTGAGGCGCGGCGATTCACCCTGGAGGCGGTGCGCGCCCGGATCCTGGGACACGCCACCCCGCACCTCGGCGCCGAGGCGTTCCGGCCCGTGGAGGCGCGCGGCCGCGCCGACGAGGCCGGCCTCTGGCCCAATCCCTATGTCCTGGTGCGTAAGCGGGAAGTGGACGACGACGACCTGTTCAGCAGCGGCATGACCGAGGTCGAGATCGGCCAACCCATCGAGCTCGGCGGCAAGCGGGGGGCCCGGGCCGCCCACGCCTCGGCCGAGGCCGAGACGGCGTTCGAGGCGCTGGGCGCCCTCACCCTGAGAACCTTGCGCGACGCCGAGGTGCAGTTCTACCGGGTGCTGGGATTCCAGGAAGACCTTGCCGAAGCCCGGGTGGAAGCGTCCACGGCCGAAAAGCTGGAGGCCCTGGCGGCCGCCCGTTTTCAGGCCGGCAAGGACAGCCGTATCGCCGTGCTGCGGTTCCAGGCGGCGGCGGAGACCGCACGCCTGGCGGTGCAGGACCTGACGAGCAGGCACGCGTCCGCCTGCCGCGGCCTGGATGATCTCCTCGGGGTGAGGGCCGGCACCACAGCTGGTGTGGAGGGAGACTGGAAGAGCGCCCTTCTCACCGAGGCGGAAGCTCAAGCCGCGAGGGAAGCCCTGGCCCATCACCCGCGCAGGCGGGTGGCGGACCGGGCCGTGGCCGCCGCCGACCTGGCCGTGGACCGGGCTGGGGCCGATGCCTGGCCGGATCTTACCCTGGGCCTGGCCTACGAGCGGAGTCACGAGAAGCACGAGAACTTCCTCGGCTTCATGGTCAAGGTGCCAATGCCGCTGCTGGACCGGAACCAGGGAGACCGGGCGGCGGCCCGGGCCGCCGCCCGGCGGGCGCGAAAGGCCCTGGAGGCCGAGACCCTGAAGCTCTCCACGGAACTGGAAGCCGCGCTGGTGGCGTACGACCGGTCGGCGCAGAATGCCGCCGGATTCGCCGACAACATCCTGCCCAGGCTGGAGCAATCTCTCGCCCTGACCCGCAGCGCGTACGAGGCGGGAAAGGCTTCCTATCTGGACGTGCTGGATTCCCTCCTCACCCTGATCCGCACCCGGCGCGAGCGCCTCGGCCACCTGGTGGACCGCGCCCGGGCCGTGGCCGAGGTCCAGTACCTCGCCGGCGGCGAGTAGCCGCCTGAGGTAGTACAGGCTGTCAGGGAAATCGTCGCATCTGGATCGCGTTGGAGAAGACACCCTTGACGCCGTCGCTGACAAAGCACTGAGCAAAATAATCCGTCCACACGGAGTGGGGAGAACAGCCCACGAGATGGTGAAACACGGCCTTTCCCTCCGCGTTCGTCAGGGCGAGGCGTAGCTCCATGTTCAGAGGAAGGATCAGGAGCATTCCTGCGGGGCCGAAATCGTGCTGGAACGGCGCGGCGGAGAGAGCGAGGACGCATACGGCCGTGGCCGGGGCCCGGGTAACCTCGAACCGCACCCTGGCGCCGGGAGCGGCCCGACCGTGGGCCGTGAGTACGGCGGTGTTCAAGGATGGATCGGGGGCGTTGAAGGCCAGGGAGCCGCCGGTGCCGGGTGCATTCGGCGCCCAGGGCGTGGGCGATGGGAACGTCATCCAGAGGCCGGGTTCGGCCTGAAGGCGGCCGGTGGAGACGTCGGCGGACTGGGGCCCAAAATCGATGCGGTCCAGGAGCGTCTTGCCGTCCTGGGCGAAAAGTGCCAGGGTTTCACCTCCGCCGTTCAGCTTGAAGGAGGCGTGGAGAGGTCCCTCCTGGGTCTCGCCGTCGGCCCATACCAGCAGAGTCTGTCCCGGCTGCAGGGAGTACCCCGGTGGAATCTGCCACTTGGTGGGAGCCTTCACGTCGTCGGTGAGATAGAGGCCGCTCGCCGGCAGGATGTGGTCCGTGGGATTGGTCACCTCGATCCAGTCCTCACGTTCCCCCCGCTCATCCCGGATGCCGCGATCGTTCACGGCCAGGAACTCGTTCAACACGAGGGATGGCGGCGGCCTGACCCAGTACCGCAGCGGCGCCATTTCCGTGGCCAGGGGATGAAAGCTCAGTCCCCCGCCGGCCGAGGCCACGAGGGTGGCCTCGATATGGTATTCCACCTCCGCAGCCGGAGCCTGGGGGGGGATCTGCCCGCCGAAGATACCGTCTCCCGCGCCTCCGTCGTGGTGAAGGCCGTCGTCGAACATCTCGGTTCGGAGGAAGGCGCCACGGGTCCGGTGGTTCAGGAATACCCGGTCCACGGCGGCTGAACCCGTGACCCGGGCCGTGACCCACACCTTGTCCTTGGACGTGGGCTCGTCCGGCGTTGAAACCACGTCCGTGATGACGGGCCGCGGATTGCCGATACTGTTTCGACTCAGCAGGTATTGCCTTCGGGTCTCGATGAAGGGCTTCAGCCCTGAGAAGTTCTTGAGGTTCCGGGTGACGATATTTTTGAAGTCCTCGTAGCTGTGCACCTTGACCGGGTCGGCCTTCACCTCCGCGTCGATGAGGGCCTGGTATTTCGCGATCATGGGGCCCAGCACCTCCCAGCGGATGAACTCGTCCAGCACGATCCGGATGCGTGTCTTGTAGGCCGCCCTCCAGCGCGGGATCTGGAACACCCGTGAGATCAGCGGGCGCTTTGGATTGGTGAGCTGGGTGTTGGGATCCATCTTCCAGTTCTCCAGGTGCTTGGAGGAGAAGCTGTGGTCGACGTCCCAGGGCAAGAGGCGGAAGCGCCCGTGGTGCAGGTCATTGTAGAGGTAGTAGTTGTGGCAGACGTAGTTGATGTAGCTGTCCGGGTTCACCAGGGCGTTGTTGATCGCCAGCATCCAGAGGGCGCTGTCCATGGAGAGGACCTTCGGCAGGTCGCTCTCGAGGGTGCCCAGCGGCTTGTTGTTCAGGACCTCACAGAGGTTCAACAGGTCGACCCATGGATTCGGGGTGTTCTCGCTCTTGATCTCGTAATACGGGTAGTAATCCACGGGATTCGATCCGAGCCAGATGAGGGCGCTTCCGTTCCGGGAGACGTTCGGTATGGGCTCGGCCCGGTATCGGTTGCCGTCATTGTCCTTGAACCACGCCTTGCCCAGATCCTTGTTGATCTGCTGCACGTTGGCGTAGACCCCGTAGTTGTCCCCATTGACCTTCAGCTTCACGTAGTTTGCCCTGGGGGCCACGCAGTAGTGCCGGTAGATGTGGAAGAAAAGGACTTCCCGGACAAAGGAGGGATCGAAGGCGCAGTTGTTCAGGTTGAGGGTCCGGTAGCCGTAGAGCTTCTGCCCCGGGACGAAGGCGTCCATGGAGATCTTGATAGGCTTCTTCTTCTCCGCGGCCCGGTAGGAGGTGTTCCCACGAAACCGCACACCGACATCCCTGTAGGTGAACCCGTCCACCTTGAGGTCGGCCTTGAAATAGGTAGCGGAGGGATAGCTCTTGGAGAGTGCTGTGAACCACTTCGGATCCTGGAAGGAGATCTCGAGGGTTCGGAGCGTGCTCTCGTCGTAGAGATCGGGTGTCTGGCCGGCGGTGGCTCCGGTCAGGTGAAGAACAGCGATAGATAGAAAGAAAAGCCGATTCAGGCGCATCATGCCTCCGTACTGGACGGACTGTATTACTGGATCTCGGTGGGGCCTAATTCGGGCTGATCCCTCCCAATCGGGTATCCCGCGCCCCTTATTGTAACGGATTGAGCCCGGATAGATCAAGATCCTGCTAACCAGCCTGTGGAAAAACTGGCGCGAGGTCAGAATCGAGGCGCTCAGCGCTTCAGCTTCACGGGCCGACTCCGTGCCCGGAGGTGCCAGGGGGATACCGGGCCCGAATACGCCTCCACCCGGAGAAAGATATCCATTCCGGGGCCGATGCCCAGCGTATCGAGTCGGTCCAGATGAATCTCGTGGATGAGAATGCCCTTTCCGCTGCACCTGAAGGCCTCTGCCGGGATGTTCTTTTTCATGAGCGGGGACCGGAGGCTGTAGAATCCTACCCGGAACGTCCGGACAGGGAGGGTCGTGTCCACACCGAGTCGGATCACGATGCCGGGTCGGCCGGACGTCTCGATCATCTCCGCCTCCAGGTCGAAGGTGGGAAGAACGCGGAGGATTTGAACGGCGGCAATGTCTCCGACCTCGAGGCCGGTCAGGTCCAGGCCGATGCAGTCCACTCGCACCATGCCTCCCAGGTCTCTGATCGGGATCCGGATCCGGCAGCGGTCGCGGTCCCCGGCGGCCGTCGCCTCCGCCCGAAGATCCAGGGCGTAGACCGCATGTGCGTCCAGCGGCGTACCCTCCACGGATAGACGCCCGCGCCCCTCGTACGACGACCGGTTCATCTCCACCTCGAGATGGTCCACCACGAGGGAAGACACACCGAGGTCCGGGGACAGGAGAGAGCATCCGGAGTCCGTCCTGGCAGCGCGCCACTTCTTGAGAGCTTCTCCTTTCCAGGTAGCGAGAACCGGTGAGGTGAACGGCGGTACGGGCGCGTGCAGGAGGGCCCCCGGGCGGTCACGCCACGTAACCACCCGCAACGGGACTCTCGAGGCCTCGTTGTCGGGTCCGGCGTTCACCACTTCCCGGGCCAGGTCCCGGAAAACGGACATGAGGAGCCGGGGCCGCTTCACCAGCGGGGGCTCCAGGATGGAGTTCGTGGCCTGGTCCAGCACCGGCACTCCCTGAAGGAAACGGGGGGGATCCAGAAACACGTATGCTTCGTCGGGCGGTGTTTCCGCGTGGACTCGCTGGAGTTCCCCGGCCACGGTAGCGGCCAGAACGCCCGCGTCTCGCCAGCGATGGAGGTTCACGAGGGTCAGGGCCGCCATGCCCGCCAGGGCGAGGCCGGCCGGCACCCACCGGACCGGACCGCGGAACCGTTCTACCATCCCAGCGACCCCGAGTCCGAGGAGCATGGAGGTGAAGAGCAGGGGTTGATACAGGACGCGGGCCCCGTGGGAGAGATGGATGGCCGCGGCCAGGGCCGGCACCGTGGACAGGACCAGGGCGAGAGCGACCCTGAGGCCGACCGGCCGGAGGAGGAGGCGGCCGTTCAGGAGGAAGACCAGGACCGTACCCACCCCGCACGCCGCCGTGCCGGTCAGGGCCAGCAAGGGGGCGGCCTCGAGGCGAGGAATCCAGAGGAGGGCGAGGTGGCCGAGGAGGTGACCGGCGGCGCGGCCCCACATGGCCGGAGCCAGGAGGGCGCGGTGTCCTGCGTCGGCAAAGGCGATGTCCAGGTGGATACGCAGGAGAAAGTAGATCCCGACCACCATCCCCATGAGAACGAAGGCCGAGAGCGCCCGCATGGGCCGGCGCAGAGAGACGCCGAGTACCAGGGCCGCAGCCGGCAGCATCAAGGCGTCCTCCTTGCTGAGGAGCGCCGCGACCTGTGCCGCCAGGAGGGCCACGAGGGTGCGTGGCCTTCCTCGCTGTACGTACCCGAGAAAGAACAGGCAAGCACAGAGAGAAAAGAACCCGCTGAGCAGCGTGCCACGGCAGCATATCCACACACCCGGCTCAACGGCAGCGGGATGGAGGAGGACAACGAGGAAGGCGACCGTGCCGGCCGTGGTGCGGCGGACGCATGCCAGGCGGTGGGCGAGGCGTGAAGCCAGAGCGGCGCAGGCCACGAGGATCATCAGGTTCGTCATGTGGAACCCGAGGGGGGCGAGGTCCCAGAAGGCGTGGTCCGCGGCCAGGGAAACCGTGGCGAACGGACGGTAGTAACACCTTGAATGCCCGAGCCAGGTCCGTGTGAAATCCCTGCCTACGTCTCCTAGGGTCTGGATCTGGGCGAAGAGGCTCCAGTCGTCGGAGATCAGGTGTTTTCCGGTGCAGGAGAGGTAGAGGAGGCAGACCCCGGCGGCGGTGAGGAGGGCGAGGAATCCCGGCACCACGGCTCCGGGTCGTGCCGTCCCATCCGGGACAGTGGCGGTCGTAATGCGTTTCATGGAAGCCCGAAGGTAGCGGCTACGGCCGATTTCCGCAAGATGACACTTGGCTCTGCTTGGCCCCTCAAGTAACATCACGGAATACTTTATCCTGATGCCCTGAACATGGAACGACACTCTGAACCATGACGACTCCCGCACCCCTCACCCCCGACAGGATACGAAGGACATGCGATCCGAAGCAGTTCGACTTCAAGACCACCGCCGACGTGGACCATCTTTCGGATTCCATCGGCCAGGAGCGCGCCCTCGAGGCCCTGCGGTTCGGCATCGGCATGCGGCGACAGGGATACAATCTGTTCCTCCTGGGCCCCTCCGGCACGGGGAAGTACACCACGGTCCGGCAATACCTGGAAAAGAGGGTCGTGGAGGAGGACGTACCGCCGGACTGGTGTTACGTGAACAATTTCGTCCAGCCCAACAAGCCCAGGACGCTGCGCCTGCCGCCGGGCCTGGGTGTCCGGCTACGGGACGACATGAAGACTCTCGTGGACGAGCTTCGTGATTCCATCCCAGCCGCTTTCAAGGACGACGCCTACCGCGCCCGGCGCGAGGCCATCGAGGCCGAGTTCAAGGAGATGCAGGACAAGGCCCTGGATGACCTCCGCGAGAAGGCGAAGGAAAAAGGCTTTGCTCTCCTCCAGACCCAGATGGGACTGGGGCTCACCCCCATGCGTGACGGCGAGGCGTTGAGCAGCGAGGACTTCGCTCAGCTTCCCGAGGAGGAACAGGAGCGGATCAAGGCCGACATGGAAACGCTCCAGGAGCAGCTCCAGGAAGCCATGGCGCAGGTCCCTGCCTGGGTGACCGAGAAACGGGAGAAAGTGCGCGAGGTGGATCGCGCTACCACCGACCTCGCGCTGCGCCACTCCTTCGGCAAGCTGGCCAAGCGCTACCAGGACCTGCCGGCGGTGCTGGAATACTTCAGCGCTGTCCAGGAGGACGTCCTGGAGAACGTGGAGCAGTTCCTGCCCCGAGCCCCCGGATCGACCGAGGGGGAGGCGGATCCCGAGGCGGTGAAGGAGACGGAGTTCCGAGCCTACAAGATCAACCTCATCGTGGACCACTCCGGAACCCGGGGCGTTCCCGTGGTCTACGAGGACCAGCCCAGCCACCTCAACCTCCACGGCCGGATCGAGCACCTCACCCACCACGGAACGCACGTCACGGATTTCTGTCTCATCAAGCCGGGCGCCCTGCACCGGGCCAACGGGGGGTATCTGATCCTGGACGCCCACAAGGTCCTCCTGCAGCCCCAGGCCTGGGAAAACTTGAAGCGAACACTCCGGGCTCGAGAGATCCGCATCGAGTCACTGGCCGAGTCCATGAACCTGGTGTCCGCCGTCACCATCGAACCCGAGGCCATTCCCCTGAACGTCAAGATCATCCTCGTGGGTGAGCGACTGCTCTACTACCAGCTGAGCGCCCTGGATCCCGACTTCGACGAGCTCTTCAAGGTGCCGGTGGATTTCGAGGAACGTCTGGACCGGAACGGGGAGACGGCAGGGCTCTATGCTCGGATGATTGGCACCGTGGCCCGCCAGGAAAACCTGCGAGCATTCGACTGCGAGGCCGTGGCCCGGGTCATCGAACACGCCTCCCGCCTCGCCGGGGATTCGGAGAAGATGTCCACGCACATGGCCAGCCTGGTGGACCTGATCCGGGAATCGGACTTCTGGGCCGGAGAGGTGGACCGCGACGTGGTGAGCAGTGCCGACGTCCAGCGAGCCATCGACGCCTGGATCCGCCGGGCCGACCGGGTGCGCGAGCGCATCCACGAGGAGATCCACCGCGGTACGGTGCTCATCGACACGACCGGCGAGGCCGTGGGCCAGGTCAACGGCTTGTCCGTCATCGGTATGGGCAGCTACACCTTCGGCCAGCCCAACCGCATCACGGCCCAGGTGCGCCTCGGCAGGGGCGAGGTGGTGGACATCGAGCGTGAGGTGGAACTGGGCGGACCGACTCACTCCAAGGGCGTCCTGATCCTGGCCGGATTCCTCGGGGGCCGGTTCGCCGCGGACCGACCACTGGCCCTTTCCGCCAGCCTCGTCTTCGAGCAGTCTTACAGTGGCGTGGACGGGGACAGCGCCTCCTCGGCCGAACTCTTCGCGCTGCTGTCGGCGCTGTCGGACGCGCCCGTGAACCAGGGTCTTGCGGTCACCGGCTCGGTGAACCAGCACGGCCGGGTCCAGGCCATCGGCGGCGTCAACGAGAAGATCGAGGGTTTCTTCGACGTGTGCTCCGGTGCAGGTCTGACCGGCGGCCAGGGCGTGTTGATTCCGGCCTCCAACGTGAAACACCTCATGCTGCGGGAGGACGTGGTCGACGCGGTGACAAAGGGGGAATTCTCCATCTATCCCGTGGAGACCATCGACCAGGGCATCGAGATTCTCACCGGCGTCCCGGCCGGAGAGCGGGATGCCAGAGAAGACTACCCCGAGGGAAGCATCAATCGCCGGGTCAAGGACCGCCTCGAAGACCTGGCCGAAAAGGCCCGCGTCTTCCGGTACGAACCGCCCGGCGGGTAATCGGGCCGGGACCGCGCCGACAGATCGCCGACAGATCCCTTCGTTCCCGATTTGATCCGACAGGAAGTCTCGTGAACGGCATGCTGATTCCCGCTTCTCGATCTCCGTCTGGTCTGGTATAAACAGGATCGGGGTTCTGGTACCCGCAGGCCAGGTTGCGAAATGGGAGGTACCGGGTGACGCAGCATCGACTTCGCACGTCCCTCATCCGCATCGCCCGTTCTCATCCTCTTCTCGAATCCATCGCCCGCCGGATGAACGGCGACTACGAGATGTTGCGGCACTCCCTGGCCCGGCACCTGCCCGCCGTCATCCGCCCACGCAACCACAAGATCACCATGGCCGTCACGGCGCAGTGCAATGCGCGATGCCTGGGGTGTCGGTACGGGCGGGATTTCATGTCCGGACACCGGCTTTCGAAGGAGATGGTGGACGACGTGCTGGAGGACGCGGGCCGGGCCGGATTCCAGGTGGTCCGGTTCTACGGCGGCGAGCCGCTGCTGCACCCGGATCTGGCTTCCATGGTGGAAACGTGCCGCCGTCAAGGCATGAGACCGTACGTGACCACCAACGCCGTGCTCCTCGATCGAAAGATCCACGATCTCCATGCCGCCGGGCTCCGGGACGTCACCGTCGGCTTCTACGGCGTCGGAGAGGCGTATGACAGGTACGTCCAGCAGCCCGGTCTGTTCGAGCGCGTGGAGCGAGGCATCGCAACCACGCGGGAGAAGTACGGCACCGAGGTGGATATGCAGCTCAACTGGCTCCTGATGCGCCCCACGTGCAGCGTCGAGGCCTTCCAGAAAGCCCGGGAGTTCGCCGAGCGCTACGGACTGCGGATGCAGATCGACCTGGTCCACTACTCGCTGCCGTATTTCCAGGAAGGCCCCGACCGCATGCTGCAGTTCAGGCCCGAGGACGAGGCGGCGGTGCGGGAGGTGGTAGACGAGCTCATCCGCGTCAAGACCCGGCATCCCGGCGCCATCAACCAGACGCTCGAGGCTCTCCGGTCGATTCCGGACTGGCTCCTGAAGGGACCCGGCATGCGGGTGCCCTGCACGGCCTACGAGATGGTCTGGATCGGAGCCGACGGATCAGTACAGCTCTATTACGTCACCTTCGACCTTGGCAATCTCCACGAGACCCGACTCCGCGACCTGGTCCGGACCCGGCGGCGGCGCCGGGCCGCCCGGGCCGCTTTTGCTCTGGACTGCCCGAACTGTCACTGCGGCTTCAGCGACCGTATCATGCGGCATCGCCCGAGTCGACTCGGTTACGGGCGCTTCCTGGATCGAATCCCCGGCGAACCATGCGTATCCTGACCATTACCCGGATCTTTCCCAACCGCACCGATCCAATGTTCGGCACCTTCATCCTGGACCGGGTGAAGGCCATGGCCGGCCAGGGCCACGAGGTGCATGTGGTCGCTCCGGTTCCTTATGTCCCGCCCGGCCCCGTACCGCTCCGCCATCGTCCCCTGCGCTCGGTGCCATCGGTGGAGGACATCGACGGATTTCGCGTGGACCATCCCCGGTTCATCGCGGTACCCAAGGTGGGTCGGCTCCACGCCCGGTCGTACGCCCGGGGAATCGAGGCGACCGTCCGCCGCCTCGTGGAGACCTTTCAGCCCGACATCCTCGACGGCAACTACCTCTACCCCGATGCGTGCGGCGTGGCTCAAGTCGCCCGGCGACTCGGCCTGCCCCACGTGTGCACGGCCCGGGGCTCGGACGTGACCTACTTCGGGCGCCGACGCCCCTTCCGCAACCGGATGCGCCGGGCCCTGGCCGGTGCCGCCGAAGTCCACGCCGTCTCCGAGGACCTCGCCCGGGAGATGCGCGACCGGGGGATCCACGGGGGCGAGATCAGAGTGATTCGCAACGGTGTCGACCCGGAGCGGTTTCATCCCGGAGACCGTGCTGCGGCGCGCAGGCGTCTGGGCCTTCCTCCATCGAGATCCCTGGGCATCTGCGTGGCGCACCTCGTCCGGGAACACCGCCACGATCTCCTGATCCGCGCCCTCCGCCACCCCGACGCTCCCCGGGATCTACAGCTCCTCCTCGTGGGGCACGGTGATCGCCGGGGCCGCCTGGAACGGATCACGGCCGCCCTGCACCTGGAGGATCGGGTGCGCTTCGTCGGTCCAGTAGCGCACGGCGAAATCCCCGAGTGGCTGAACGCGTCCGACTTCTCGATCCTTCTCAGCGAGAGGTCGGGATGCCCCAACATTGTCCTGGAATCGTCCGCCTGCGGTATCCCCTGCCTGCTGTCCGACATCCAGGCCATGCGGGAAATGGTCGACCTGGGGCACCCGGGCCGCCTCGTGGTCCTCGAGGAGGGCGCCGGAGGCCGGCGTCGAGAACCGTAGAACGTGGGGGGACGTGGCCGCGGAAGTCCTCCAGCGCTTCGAAGCGGTCCTGTCGCGCCGGTCGGGATTCCAGGAATATGAAGGACAGCGCGAGGTGTGAACGGGAGACGAACCATGCACAGGCTCGTTCACTTTCTGAGTGGACTCGAGGTCGGAGGCAAGGAGCGCGTGGCCCTTCGCCTTGCTGCCCGGGGCCGGCAAGAGGGCCTCGACCACCGCCTCCTCCTCTTCGACTCCCCGTATCGGGACTCGGATCTCGACTTCGATCCGGGCGATGTTCCCACGGACTTCCTGCCCCGCGGCCCGGGCATGGATTGGCGGTTCGCCCGGCGCGTGGCTCGGTTCCTCGGGGCCCACGACATCGAGATCCTCCACGCGCACAACGACTCGGCCCTGGTCTACGGGGCGCTTGCCGCCCGGTTGGTGAAGCGACGCAGACCCGCGGTGGTAGCCACCTTTCACACCCGGCCCAGCCACGTCACCTGGCTGGCCCGCCTGCTTTCACGCTGGGCATCGAAACGCGTCGGACGCGTGGTGGCCGTGTCCGAGGACCTGGGAGAATTCCTGGTCTCCACGCGGTGGATCCACGGTTACACCACCGTCTGGAACGGCGTGGATGCGGACGCGTTCCACCCCGAGGGCGAGCGCGGCCACTGGCGCCGGGAGCTCGATGTCCCGGAGGGCGCCCTCCTGGTCGGCCACGTGGGCCGGTTCGATCCCGTCAAGCGTCACGTCGATCTTATCAAGGCCGCCCGGGCCCTGAAGGACCACGATCCTCCGCTGGTGTTCGTCCTGGTCGGACAGGGGCCGGTGCTCGAAGACATGCAGGCGGAGGCAAGGGACTGCGGCCACGTCCGTTTCGTCCCGCGCGTGGAGGACGTGGTATCCCTCCTGCGGGACCTCGACGTGTTCGTCCTGTGCTCCGAGCACGAGGCCGCCCCCTGCGTGGTGCTGGAGGCCATGGCGTGCGGCAGAGCCGTCATCGCCACCGCGGTAGGTGGGGTGCCCCACATCCTGAACCCGGGGGATACTCCCAGCGGCCGGCTCCTTCCACCCTGCCGTCCCGATCTCCTCGCCGGGGCCATCTCGGAACTGGCCCGGGATCCGGAGCGCCGCCGTCACCTCGGGGCCATGGCGAGGCAAAGGGTGGAGGTGTTTTCCGCCCACCGCGAGTGGGAGCACTGCGAGGAGATCTACCGGGAGGCCCTGGAGGAGCCGCCATAGCGCCTCAGGCTCGGACCGTGACCGAGGATGCGACTGTCCAGCTTGCAGGTGCAGTTGGGACACTTCAGCTTGAAGGCGTCCCGACAGGCCCGCCGGTGTGCCTCTCCGAAGAGGATGTCCCGGAGGCGGCGCTCCTTTACGTTCCCCAGCTCGAAGGCGGTGTCGCAGATCTGGACCGTGCCGTCCGCGCCGATCCAGAGAATATCGTAGGCGTTGCACGGGATTCTTGCCGCCGGTCCCTCCATGAGCAGATCCGGAATCGCGCGGATCATGGGCCGGGACTGGGGAAACCGGTCCGGATTCTGGTCCTTCAGGTCCAACAGGGCCGCGCCCACGGCCTCGGCGGCCGGCCGGTCACCGGGTGTGAACGGCAGCTCGCCGTCGGGGCCGTCATTGAAGAAGGGCAGGGAGTAGCTGATGAGGTTGACCTGGAAGAACATGGCGTAGCGCTCGGCGAAGCGCCAGGCCTCGTCCAGGGCCTCCAGGGTGCAGGTCGGCCGCATGAGGAGCCAGTTGAGCTGCATCTCCAGAGCGTCGCCGTAGCGCTCCCGGACGTAGTCGAGGCTCTTCACGAGGCGCTCATAGCGGCCCGGCCGCTGCGTGTAGCCGTCGTATTTTTCATCCACGCCGTAGAATCCCACGGTGAGCCATTGCATGCCGGCTGCCACCAGGTCGTCGATCTTGTGCTCCAGCAGGAGGCCGTTGGTGTTGACGTAGGTGTCCATGCCGAGGTTCGTGGAGTGCTCCATCATTCTCGGCAGGTCCGGGTGCAGCAGCGGCTCGCCGCCGTAGAACCGGACCCGATTGACGCCGGCTTTCCTGGCGTCGTCCAGAACCTCGAGGGCCGTCTCTAGGGGCAGTTGCTCCCTGACCATGTAGTCGCGTCCGTATCCGCACCCCTTGCACCGCAGGTTGCATGCGGCGGTCACGGCAATGGTCAGGTGGCGCGGCTGCGGCCGGATCAGGACCGGGAGGAACGTGGCCGTGGAGTGCTTCAGGCGTCTGAGGGCCCGGTCGGCCTCGCGCAGCACATTCCTGACTTTCGGGTAACGTTTCAGCAAGGGGCGCAGGAAGCGGATGACATGCGACGGATTCACGATTTCGGACCTCGAGTGTGTTGAAACTCTGAGTCTATCAGACGCAAGGTGGCGCCCGCAAGCTGGGTGGATTTGTCCGGTGGCGGGGGGGGGAGCCGGGCGGACCCAGCAAAAAAAAATGGCACCGGAGTGAATCCGATGCCAGGGCACCCGATGGATGATGATAGGTAAAACGGGTCGATTGGGGTAGCGGAGGGTCCACCGGGTACCGCTATTACCTGACTTCCGGCCGAAGGTGCAGAAATCGTTTTGTCGGCATCGTTGAAATTCGGACCCGGAAGTCGTTCTGTACTAAAAGAAGGCCGTTTCCGGCCTGGCTCCATACAGGGTCAAACAACGCGCAGGAATTGACAAAAAATCTCAAAAAAATGTTTTCCTGCCCCGTTTTCACCACTGGATCACCGGCTGCGGCCCTCGATCTTCTTTCTGCAGGCCCGGATGCGCTCCTCGGCACGTTTCTTCAGTTTCGGGGATTCCGGGGCGACTTCCTGGGCCCTCTCGAAACAGGTAACGGCTTTCTCCAGCAGGTTTTTCCGGACCAGGGCGTCGCCGAAATCCATCCAGACCTCGGCACGGGTGGAAACGCGGTGGATCGATTCCCGGAAGGCCTTGACGGCGCCGTCGATGTCGCCCTTCTTTCGTAGCAGGATGCCGAGGTCGTAATAGGCTGTGGCTGCGCCGTCCACATCGCCTGCCTTGGCCAGTGCGCTGGCCAGGTTGCCGTGGGCCGGTATGAAGTCGGGATTGATGAGGATTGCTTCCCAGAAGGCCTTGATGGCACCGTCCAGGTCTCCGCGGTGCTTTTTGAGGAGGCCGAGGTTGTTGTGGGCCTGCGGGTGGTCCGGTTTCAGACGGATCGCCTCCTGGTATTCCTGAAAAGCGCCTTCTATTTCCCCCTTCCGGGTGAGAACCACGCCCAGGTTGTAGTGGATGAGGCCGTTGTCCGGTTCGAGATCGAGGCCTTTCCGGAAGGCCTCGAGTGCCGCGTCGAGTTCATTTGTCCGCAGATGAATGAATCCAAGATTCACGTGGCCGCTGGCGGAATCGGGCTGGAGCCGGATTACTTCCCGGAACGCCCCGGCGGCGCCCTCGTAGTCTTCCTTCTTCAGCAGCGCGATTGCAAGACTGCCCCACGCCATGACGCCTCGGGGGTGGATGGACGCGGCCGCGGTGAGGTAGCGAATTGCCTCGTCGAGGCGGGGCGGATCCTGGTGAACGTAGGAGAAATGCGCCAGTCCGATGTTGATGGAGTAGTCGTCGGGATACTGCTGCCAAGCGAGGCGTAATAGGATCAGAGCCTCCTCCACTGCACCCCGGTGACCGAGGGTCCAGGCCAGCACGTAGAGGGCTTTCGGAGGGAGGGAACGCGTCTTCTTGGAGGCGACCAGCGTCTTCAGCCGCTCGGGGTCCTTTGCGAGGAGTGCATCGCGAAGCTGCATCCGCCAGGGATCGGGATTCACCGTGTTTGCGATGTGGATCAGGCGTTTCCAGAAGACGACCCGTTCAGGATGCCGGCGTGATCCGGCGTCAGCCCATGTTTCCAGGGTTGCCACGAGGTCCTCTGATATGTCGCTGTCGCGGATCCTCGATGCCGCCTCGTCCGGGGACAGGGTCTCGAGATCGAGGCCGAATTTACCGAATGCCGCTTCCAGAGCGGTGCACTTTCTGGACGAGTCATGGTGCTCGGCGTAGTCGATGTCGATCTCCTCGAGCCACTGGATCATGCGGCGGTTCGCCTTGGCAGCGGTCTCCTCGTTCGTGACGGCTTCCAGGAGCTCTCGGGCGCGCCTCCGGGTCTCCTCGTCCACGTCGTCCGACCGGGCCAGGGCCGTGGCGTTTTTCGCAGCAGCCAGGGCACGGGTCCATTGCTGGAGATCGTCACCGGAGGTGGCCCGGGCCTGGCCGTGGAGAAACGCGGCGCTGTCGATAGCCTTGTTCACCGTGCGCAGGGAAGCTTCTCGCCGAGAGATCCGGTCCGTCTGGATCCACAGGTAGCCTCCCACAGCCAGGAGCATCGCGAAGATGATGGCCGCTCCGAGGGCCACTGTGAGGCGCCGCGCCCGCCGCTCCTCGGCGGCCCGGGCCCGGGCTTCGGCCTCGGCCACTTCGGCCGCGCGCATTCGTCGCTCCACCGAGGCCAGATAGGTGGACACCGCCTCGAGCACCGCGCCCGCATTCCGCGGACGCTGGTCGCGGTCCGGTGCCAGGCATGCCAGGGTAAGGTTCACGAGATCCGGATCGGCACCGCAATCGTCCAGCCTACGCATGGCGTCCTCGAGGCGTGCCTCTCCGGCCATGAGACGGACTTCCCTCGAGGTCTTTCCGACGTAGGGAGGGCTTCCGGTCAGGATTTCACACAGGATGGCGCCGAGAGCAAAAGTGTCGGTGCGCTCATCCACCCGGTCCACCTCGCCTCGTGCCTGCTCCGGGGCCATGTACGCCGGTGTGCCCATGACCGAGCCGGACTCCGAATGCTGCCGGTACCTTCGTGTTGCAGAGATCGTGGCCGTTTCCGCCCCGGTTTCGTCGTTTTCTCTCTCATCGGATCCGCCCAGGACCTTGGCCAGGCCCCAGTCCATCACCTGCACCTCTCCGAAGGTCCCGACCATGATGTTCAGCGGCTTCACGTCGCGGTGGATCACGCCCTTGTCGTGGGCATAGGCGAGGGTCTCACACAACTTCTCGAAGATGACGAGGAACCGGCGCCGATCCTGGCCGTTGTCCTTCCGGTCGGCGAGCAGAGCGGCAAGGGTTTCCCCCTGAACGAGCTTCATGGTGAAGAAGGGCCGGCCACCGGAGCGCTGTTCCAGTGCGTGAACGGGTACGACTCCCGGGTGCTGGAGCTGACCGGCGATTCGTGCCTCCTCGTAGAACCGGCGTACCAGCGCGGAATTGGTGAGGTGCCTTTTCTGGAGAACCTTGAGGGCGACTTCCCGGTCGAGGTCCCTATCCCGGGCCCTCACCACGACTCCGATGCCCCCGCGGGCGATGCGGCCGAGAATTCGATACCGTGACTGGAGAGGGCCGCGTTCAGGCGATTCGAGGGAGGAGGCGTCGCTCCGGGGGCCACCGCGAGAGGCCTTGAGGTCCGGAGGAGAATCCGGGTCGAGGATTTCCTGGATGACGGCTGGAATGTCCTCGAATTCCCGGGTATCCGGACCCGGTCCGAACGCGGCGCTTACCACCGATTCAAAGGGATCCCGCTGGCGATCCTCGGATTTCGTTGTCGGATCAGATGGAGGTTCGGACATCATCGTATCTCTGCAGTAGATCGTCTTTCAATCCTGGGTCCATCTTCTGGGGTGGATTCACGAAAAAAATCTCCGACTCGCGATCACTGGAACATCCTGACGAGAAGATTGAACTCGTGCTCGGCCTCGGCGGGTGAGTCGGGGCAATGGAACGCGATGACGTCACGCAGGACTCCCTTGAACGTCTTGAGCGCCCTGTCGAATTCCCGGTAGACCTTCTGGGGATCCATGTCCAGCCGTCTGGCGGTATCGCGTAGGGTCAGACCTTCGTAGAATCGAAAGTGCAGGAGCTGGACGCGTTTCTTGGCCACTTCGCCCTCTTTCATGGCCGCTAGGCCCATGCGCACGGTGGCCTCCCTCAGGATGGAACGAGCCCATGCCCTGTCAAAGACCTGGGACAGACGGTCACCGGCCCCCTCGACTTCGTCGAAATCGAACTCCGTGACGGGCTGGGACTCGCGAGTCCGGGTTTTCCGGCTTTCGATCCTGAGGGCCACGTTTCGGACGACCCCGTAGAAGAACGCCCGAAAGCTGCCCTTGCTGATCTCGTCGTGGCGCTCCAGAACCCCTCCCTGCTTGAAGCACTCGACAAAGACTTCCTGGACCGCATCGTCCAGGGATCCGATGAACGGAGAGGATTTCCACCGCTCGCCAAGATAGGCGCGGACCGCGGGACCGTACCATCCGGCGAAGGCTTCACGATCTTTCTCGACCCCGCCGGCGGCAGCCTGGATCATCGTCCAGCACGTGGAATCCTGGTGTTTCATGTTCTTTTCATGGTAACAAACCTCTGAAAGACAGGAAACCGGAACCAGGCGACTTCCGTCCGTCCTGGAGGCAGGACCGGCATCTCATACAGCGGGAGCGGACCTGCGAAAAAACGCAAGTGCGGCCAGGCAGAGGAGGCCCAGGATGGAGAGGGCGGTGCCCATCCTGAAGCTCCGGGGAGCGTAGGTGAAGTGGACCTCGCGGGTGTCCTTCGGGATCCGGACGGCGCGGCCCCCCAGGTTGGCCGGGTGGATTTCGGCCTCCCGGCCGTCCACGCTGGCACTCCAACCCGGATCGTACGTGTCCCCGAGGAAGAGCCAGCAGTCCCGTGGAGCGGTCACCTCGAGACGGACGGCGTCGGGCGGGGCGTCGAGGAACCGGACGGTGCCGGCCGGTGCCGCGCCGGGAGTTCCCCGGTGGGCGGGAGGATCGTCGAGTCCGCAGGGAAGAAGCACCTGGCGCCGCGGATCGAAGCCCGGCCGGGCGAGGCGTGCGGCCACGGCCCGGCGTGCGGCGATCCCGTCCGGGGCCCGCACCTGCACGGCTTCAGGAACCAGGAAGGCGCGGGGCAGGGCCCGGGTGTTCCGGAAGAGGTGCAGGTCCATGGCCTGGCCCGTGCCGAGGTAGACGTCCGGGTCCCCGGGGAAGACGGCGACACGCTCCAGGCCGGGATGGTGTTCGAGCGCCCCGAACGGCGTCAGGATGTAGCGGACGTTGTAGAGGGAGGCCGCGGCCATGCAGGGCGGAATGCCCCTCTGCAGGTCCGGTGCGTGAAAAGCTTCCAGGACCTGAAGCGCCTCATCGGGGTGGAGCGGGTGGTAGAAGTTCAGGCTGTCGAGGCCGTGGAGGAGGTTCAGGTCGGGGTAGACCATGTCCCGGGCGATGTCGTAGGGCGACAGGTCGCCCTTCCAGCCCCGGGCCCGGTGATAGGCGTTCAGGAACACGAAGTGCTGCCGGTCGAAGCAGGCGATGCGGAACGGTTCGCCGCGGTCGGCCTCCTCCCGGCGGATGCGTTCCACCGTGCCCGGCGTACGGGTCCAGCGCTCGGCTTCCACCGTGGGGTTGTGATCGCCGAAGGCGAAGTGGAGATCGAGGGTGCAGAGGGCCAGGATCCCGGCTGTGAAAGCGGCGGGGATCCAGGTGCGTCCCTTTTCCCCGAGCCGCCGGAGGCCGCACGTGAGGCCGAGGCCCGCGAGCACGGCGAGGAAGAGGTCGACGTGGAGGAGGAAGCGATCGTGGAACCTGAACATGTCGAAGCCCGGGAGCGCGGCGTAGAGGACATTCACCAGGCCGCCGTGCTTTCCCAGGACGAGGATAAGAGCCATGGCCGTCCCGCCGGCCAGGAGCCACGTCCGCGGGTTCCGGTAGCCGAGGAAGAGGGCGGCCAGGGCCAGGCAGAGCGGGAGGATCCCCACGTAGCCCGAGATCTCCCAGAAGAAGTTCCGGGTGCCCTCGGCGGGCTTGAATCCCTGGAGCCGCTGCGGGGTCTGCTTTGAACCGGCATCGGGGTGCGGCACCGGCTCCAGCATCCCCGGATCTCCGAAGTGCTTCGGCAGGAGAAAGGTGAGGAGATACGCGGGCACGTAGTCCCATTCCGTGGCCTCCTCGTAGGTGAGGCCGCCCTTCCGCGGCCCTTGCTGGGCGAGGTCCAGGGTGGGCAGAATCTGGGCCGAGGCCGTGAGAATGCCGAGGGCCACGGCGGCTCCGGCACCCGCCGCGAATCTCAGCGCCCGGGCTGGACCCCGATGCCACGCCCCCAGGAAGAGGAACAGGGAATACGCCGCGGCCGCGAGGAGGTTGTAGTAGGCGATCTGCGGGTGCCCGGCCAGGAACATGACGCCCGTCACGAGGCCCACGGCGGCGAGGATTCTCCGGCGGCCGTGCGCCGCGTATCGCTCCAGGAGCAGGAGCAGGAGCGGCAGCCACGCGGCGGCGGCGGTCATGTTGATGTGCTTGAGGTGGGTGATCAGGAAACCGCTGAAGGCGAACACCAGGGCCGCTACCAGACTCCCGCCGCGGCTCGCCCCCACCTGGCGCGCGAACATGGCGGCGAACGCACCCGCCAGCAGGCCGTGGAGGAGGATGCCCCAGTTGAAGGCCAGAGGCAGGGGCAGCAGCCCGAAGAGGAGGAGATTCAAGGGATACAAGGCGCCCACCTGCCCCTCGGCGTGAAGAGGAAGACCGGTACCGACGTGGGGGCACCATAGCGGCAGCCGCCCCTCGCTGAGGCCGGCGGCATAGAAGTGCTTCAGGGGGTAGTGGAGGTGCCATATGTCGGACCGGGAGAGGTCGTGGGTGAAGAAGAGGCGGGTGCCCAGGGCGATGTCGAGGCCGTGGAACAGAACTGCGGCTGCGGCCGTCAGGGCCAGGGCGACGAGGCCCGTGCGCATGAGATCCGAAGAGGGAGGGGGCTTCATGGGGCGTCATTCTGGCAGAAGGGCGGGGGAAGGACAACAGTCAGGCGTCCGACTTGATTTCCCGGGCTCTCACCGGATAGAATGACTCGTGGACACTTTCACCCGGAGCAGGAGGTCGCCGCCATGGTTCGAACATTCATCCTCGCGTCCGTGATCCTCGTCTTCCTCGCCGCCGGCAGAGGAGCCCAGACCGGGATTCCGTACGACCGATCCCCCGGATATGAGAGCGACAGGTCCGGCCGCACTACCGGCGGTATCTTCGCTGACATCAACAAGGACAGCTGGCCCGATCTGGTCGTCGCCAACGGCAACGACATGCAGCGCCAGAACGTGGTCGTCTACTTCAACAGGCGCGACGGCACCTTTCCCGTGAATCCGGACTGGAAGTCGGCCGACATCGACTACCACGGGCACCTGGACGCGGGCGACGTCAACGGGGACGGCTGGCTCGACGTGGTGGTGGCCACCTTCCTCGGTCCCAGGAGGTTCGGCGATCCGGGCATGGCCAAGCTCTACCTCGGCGACGGCAAAGGATCCCTGGGCACGACCCCGGCCTGGACCTCTTCCGACCGGTTCTTCACCTTCAGCGTGGCGCTGGGCGACGTGAACGGCGACGGTGTTATGGACCTGGCCGTGGCCACGGGGGAGCCGTACTACGATCCTCCGGATTACGACCGGGTCTACCTGGGTAAGGGCGGAACGTTCTCGGCGCTGCCGGACTGGAAGTCGGCCTTGAAGACCCACACTCTGGACGTGGCCTGGTGCGACTTCGATCGGGATGGTGACATGGATCTGGCCTTTGTGGGGGCCAAGGGACCGAACCTTCTCTATGCCAACCAGGGCGGCGTGCTGCCCACCTCCCCGACCTGGACCTCCACCGACGGAGGCAGCAACCACAACGGCAACACCTGCGCGTTTGCGGACGTGGACGGCGACGGCAGGCTGGACCTGGCCGTGTCCGACAACAGCCAGCTCCGGGGCAAGGGAACCTTCCGGATCTACCGCAACCTGGGCACCACCTTCACCACCACGCCCTGGTGGGAGTCACTGAGGTTCCACAGCGGCTACACCTCGGCCGTGCACTTCCTGGACTTCGACCTGGACGGCGACATGGACCTCGTGGGCGGCGGCTGGTGGACCCAGACCTCCTGGTACGTGAACGCCGCCGGCGTCCTGCCCACCTCGCCCACCTGGGAGACCTCGGGCACCAGCGTGGTGGAGGCGATCTTCTTCGCCGACGTGAACCGCGACGGGCTGCGCACCGTGACGGGCGAGGCCAAGACCGTGGGCGGCGGCCGGAAGCTCTTTCACTTCGCAAGAACCCCGGTCCAGAACCTCCTCCAGGTGAAGGCGGACGGCCGGACTCTGACACCCGGCGACTACGCCCTCCACTTGGGCGGGGGCTGGATCAGTCTGAAGAAGGCTCCGGCCACTTCCCTGACCCTGGATTACGTCTACACGGAGGCGGCCGACAAGGGCGTGACGAACTGGGACTCCTCCAAGGGCAACTACGTGTTCCTGCGCAAGGCGCTGGTCGAGGTCACGGTGACGCCGCCCTCGAAGACCACGTTCAAGGCCGGGGAGGTGATCCGCTGGACCGACAGCTTCCAGAACACGGCTCTGAACTCCCAGTATGCCCTCTACCGGTCCTTCCTGGACCTGCCGGGGCCGTACGGCACCCTGCCTCTGCTTTTCGGCGCGGCCTACGTGCCGGGAGGGTGGGGCACGCCCCTTCCCCTGGCACTGCCCATTCCCAGCCCCTTCCCCTCGCAGCTCCTCGGCAGGTACACCTACCGGGCGGAGCTCCTGGGGCCGGACCACAAGACGGTGATGTCCAAGGCGAATTTTACGTTCGACATCGTCCCCTAGCGGGCTGTCAAAGCACGATTCCCCACACCGCCCCGCCCATGAAGTACATGGCGAGGACGATGATGATCATGCCGAGGACGTTCAGGGCCAGACCGGTCCGGGCCATGTGGACGATCCTGAGCCGGCCGGTGCCGAAGACGATGGCGTTGGGGGGGGTGGCCACGGGCATCATGAAAGCGCAGGAGCAGGACAGGGTCACGGGCACCATGAGGAAGAGAGGATTCACATCGATGTTCACGGCGAGACCGGCCATGACGGGCAGGATCATCTCGGTGGTTGCGGTGTTGGATGTCAGCTCCGTGAGAAACGAGATGGTGAGACAGACGATGGCGATGAGGAGATAGGGGTTCAGAGTGCCCAGGCCCTTGAGCTGTTCCCCCAGCCAGTTGGATAGGCCGCTCTGAGTGAAGGCGGCGGCCAGGGCGAATCCGCCGCCAAAGAGCAGCACGATGTTCCACGGCAACCGAGCGGCCGTTTCCCAGTCCATGATCCGGGCTGCTGTCCTCCGTCCGGCGGGAAGGAAGAAGAGGGGCACGGCCATGGCGATGGCCACGGTACCGTCATTGAGGTAGTACGGACGCGCCAGCAAGCTCGACCACCCTGGAATCCGGAGGCCTCCGATGGTGACGCCCGATCGCGTGAGCCAGAGGAGCACCAGGAGAAAGAAATCCACCAGCACCACCCACTCGGCGAAGGAGAGGGGCCCGAGTTCCCGAACCTGCTTCCGGATCACGTCCTTCTCGATGGCCAGGCCGCCCTTTCGAGGCACGTAGAGTCGTGAGAGGAAGAACCAGGCCGAGACCAGGAAGACCACAGAGATGGGAAAAGCGAAGGAGAACCAGGTGGTGAAAGTGATCTCGGGGGCCTCGGGGAACTGGATCTCGTAGATCCGCGTGAAAGATAGGTTGGGCGGCGTGCCCACGAGAGTGGAAATCCCCCCGATGGAAGCGCTGTAGGCCACGCCCAGGAGCAACGCTACGGAGAACCGGCGTGCCATCTTCGGATCCGAACCGGCTTCGATCTTCAGAATCAGCGCGAACACAATGGTCACCATCATCATGGTGGCCGCCGTGTTGGAGATCCACATGGAGAGGAAGGCCGTGGCCACCATGAATCCGAGGAGAATGTGACGGGGACGGTTTCCGAACAGCAGGAGGATGCGCAGCGCGATCCGCCGGTGCAGGTTCCACCGTTCCATGGCCAGCGCCACGATGAATCCGCCGATGAAGAGGAAGATGACGTGATTGAAGTACTGTGACGCGACCGCCTTTCCGTTCATGATCCCCAGGTAGGGGAACAATACCACGGGAAGGAGTGCGGTGGCGGCCAGAGGAATCGCCTCGGTGATCCACCACACCGCCATGACCACGGCCACGGCGGCCGTGGCGGTCACGGTCGGCCTTCCCGGCTCCAGGTCGAGGAAGAGCAGCACGGAGAGACCCGCCAGGGCGCCGGCCGCCAGGCCCGTGTACCGGAAAAGGTCGCCGGCTTGCGGCGGTCTGTTGGCGCTATCTTCCACGCGGGCTTCCTCGGATGTCCTTCCTTGCGAGAGGGGGATACTATCCTCCCTTCGCGTCCAGGTCAAAGGGTTCGTGGTTCCGCCTCGACCTTCCCATTCAGGATCGGAGTGGATAGAATCCCCGGTCACATTCACATATAGAAATCGATTTCGCTATTACTGGAGCCAGCCATGTTCGATGCCTCGAGAACCCTACTGTGTTCCCTGGTCCTGCTTCTCGGCCTGGTCGTGTCCGGTGCGGCGCAGGAGAAGAAGCCCCCGTCTCCGTTCTTTCCGCCCCTCAAGGCCGCCAGGACGGGCATGCTGAAGGTCTCCAGCCTTCACGACATCTACTGGGAAACCAGCGGAAATCCGAAGGGTATCCCGGTGTTCGTGCTTCATGGCGGCCCGGGTGTGGGATCCTCGCCCTCCATGCGTTCGTTCTTCGATCCCGAACGCTACCACATCATCCAGTTCGACCAGCGCGGCTGCGGAAAATCCAGGCCGTATTTCGAGTGGCGGGAGAACACCACCATGAATCTCATGGATGACATCAACAGGCTCCGCGACCACCTCCGCATCAAGGGCAAGGCGGTGCTATGGGGCCTCTCCTGGGGCACGACCCTGGCCCTGGCCTATTCGCAAGCGTTTCCCGAAAACGTCTCCGGCCTCATCCTCATCGGCGTCTTCACCGGCCGGAAGTGCGAGATCGACCATCTCTACCACGGCGGTGCGGGCAAGTTCTACCCGGAGAACTTCCGGCGGTTGCAGTCCGTGATTCCGGAACCCGGGCGTCTGGATTATCCCAGGCAGCTCTTCGAGGTCATCACCGGCGAGGACAAGGCGGCCCAGGAACGGGCCATCGAGATCTTCGCCCTCTACGAGGTGCGCATGGTGTCGGTAACCATGACCGAGGAGCGGGCCCGGGCGGCCGTGCTGCGCCAGAACATGGCCGCCTTCGCCCTCCTCGAGAACTACTACATGATGCACGGCTGCTTCTTGAAGGAGGGACAGCTACTCCGAGACGCGGGCCGCATCGCCCACATTCCGGCCTGCATCGTGGCCGGCCGCATCGACATGGTGACGCCGCCGGCCGCGGCGTATACCCTTGCGAGCAAGCTGAAGAAGGTGAAGCTCCGCATCGTGCCCGGCGCCGGCCATAACGACAGAGCCGTCTTCGAGGCGGCGGTGAAGGGTGGAGCCTGGGTGGCGGATCAGGTGGAGGGGAAGTAGAGATTCGCGACCGGTGCTACTTGCCGATACGGACGATCAAGCCGCCGCTGAGCAACGGGCTGGAACCCATGAAGGCCACGGCCTGGCTGTAGAGGCGCAGGCCGATGAGTTTGGAGAGCTGGGGTAGTTGCACAACCACGGTGGCGCTTCCCTGGGGATTGACGGGAAACGGTAGGAAAAAGAGGCCGAGCGGGTTTACCAGCACGGTGCCCACCCCGGGTATCTTCAGGTTCTGTGGATTGGTCGAAACGGCCAGGTAGCCGCCGGTGGAGGGCGGTGCCTGGGTGATCTCGAACGTTGCATTGCCGCCGATCCGTGGCGTGCCGCTTCCCGCAAGGGCGGGGCGCGGGGGGATGGGAACGAGGCCGCGGTACTCCAGGTAACCCCCGGCTGCGGCCGGGCTGTTCTCGCCACGGGGGGTAGGCGTAGGAAATGTCACCCACACTTCCAAGCTGGTTGGCAGGCGGCCGGTGGTGACGTCGGTAAACTGACCGGAATAAGTCACCGCATCGAGGAGCGTGATTCCGTCGCGGTCAAAGAGTCCAATCTCCTCCCCCGAGGCACTGAGGTTGAAGGATGCGTGGAGCGGGCCCTCCAGGACCTCGCCGTCAGCCCAGATGAGCAGCGTCCCTCCGGGAGGGATCGACGTGTTGGCGGGGATGCGCCATTTGACGGGATTATTGAGGTTGTCCGTGAGGAAGAGGCCCCCAACGGCTACAGCCGTGGCGCCGGGATTCAAGAGCTCGATCCAATCCTCGTGCTCGTTCTTTTCATCGCGAATGCCCTGCGTGTTGTCGGCAAGGAATTCATTGATCCAGACGGGCTTCTGGATTGCAGGGTTCAGCACCGTGTAGTCCAGGGTATTTTTCGGAGCATTTCGCGGGTAGGTGACCATACGGTTTCCGCTGTCCATCGCCTGGAAGTAGTAGTGGACACGTGTCCTTGCTCCATGACCAGGGATGGCGACGCCGAAAACGCCGTCACCGGCAAAGCCGTCGCCGTGGCGGCCGTCGTCGAACATGGCGGTCAACTGGTAGCCGCTACCGGCGTTGTAAAGGAGGACCACCGATTTCAGACCGCCATCATCCTCCGCCCTGATGGTAATGGTGACCGCCTCGCTCGGGCGCGGCGCATTCGGAATGCGCCCGGCACAGGAGAGTCGCGGGGGCAGGTTTCCACCCACCTGGTTGGCCGTGAGCGGCGTCGGAAGCGCGGAAACATAGAAGAAGGCGTGGCCGTCGGCTGTGCGACCAAAGCTCAGGTCACGGTCGATGGCGCCATAGTGGATGACGTCGATGAGGGTTTTCCCGTCGGTGTCGAAGAGGCCCACCTCTTCTCCATCATCCGAAAGCTTGAAGGTAGCGTGGAGTCTGCCTTCGCCGGGTTCATTATCAGCCCAGACCAGCAGGCGGCCACCGGCTGGAATGGTAGTGTTTGCAGGGATCTTCCATTTCGTCGGCGTTCCCAGGTCATCGGTCAAGTACATGCCGTCCGCCTTCACCGCCTGAAGGCCGGGATTGAAGAGTTCGATCCAATCATCATTGTCGCCGACCTCGTCCTTGATTGTGGTCTTGTTGTCGGCCATCAGCTCGTTGATGAGGATCCGGGGACCTGAAAACGGCTTGTAGGTGGGTATTGCATTCTTGAAGTAGGCGATGCGGAGAGGACTGAAGAGCTTCAGGGTGCTGGAGCCGAGGTGGAAATAGGTGTTCGACTCCCACCCCCACTTGAGGACATCGGCTTCCCCGACGGACCGGACCTCGAAGGCAGCCTGGTTGATTCGGTAGCCAAGAGCGCCGGGGGCACAGAGGCCGCCGGTGAGGGCTTCCAGCTTTTCCACGTATTTCCAGCGGAAAAGGGGCACGTCGAGCATGCGAGTGAGGAGTTGATTGGAGTACCCCGACCGTGGGCTGTACAGGGTTCCGTGGTCGAGGGGGACGTCTGTTCTCAGGGAGATGGTGTAGCCGTTGTTCCCGAGCGCCTGGTCCTGATCCCAGGGAAACAATTCCCAGCGATCGAGATCGTGGTGGTGGGCCAGGTAATAATTGACATGGACACTGTCCCAGCAACACAGCCAGTTCATCACTGCTTGTTGGCTGAGATATGAATCGATGTCCAGGACATCGGCAATGGCGTGAGCAAAGTCGGCGTTCTTCGTGTTGTTGATCACAGTGATGAAAGTGATCAGATCGTCGTGGCCCTTGGCGGTGTTTGTCTTCTTCGTGTAGAGGGTCTCGTACGCCTGGCGGTTGGGTGCTGTATGCAGGGTGCCGCCTGTTGCCTCGTAGAGGGAACCGTTTTTGTCACGGCCGTTCAATTCCAGAAAGGACTCATCCACTTCTTCGACCTCGGTATACAGGCCGAGTTCCTCGCCGTTCAGGATGAGATGGACAAATCGAGCCTTCGGTGCCATGACTCCCGCGGCGTCGAAGAGATCGAAGGCCAGCTTCTCCCGGATACAGAATATATCCATGAAGCCGGCCTTGAGATTGATCTCCCGCCGGGTCTCGAATCCGGGGTGGCCGAAATCCACCTTCCAGTTCTTCTTGGCAAAGTTGCGGGAGGTGATGCCTCGGTATCTGACCCGGACGGGGAACGACTTGCCCATGTAGGTGAATGTGGCGGGGACCTTCGCGTCGGACCAGGAGTCGGCGTTCAGTACCTTCAGCACTTCGGGATCGATGGTGAGGTGGTAGTTGCGGATGCCAGGCGCCTCCAGGCCGCGGGGTGTGGCAGAGGCGATTGCGGAGGAGGAGCCGATGTTGCCATAGACGTCAAAGGGTATCAGCCTGTAGTGGTAGGCCTTTCCAGCCTCGGCGGTGTGGTCGAGGTAAAATGCGGGGCTCACCCTCGTGGTGTGAAGGGTGTTGAAAGTGCTGGAGCCGCTCGGAGCCCGCAGGATGTGCACACCCCTGTAGTCGTTGTCCAGTGGCGGATCCCAGGTCAGGATGTTGCGGCCGAATCCGGGGCGAACCTCGAAGTTCACGGGGGGCGGCGGCCCGGTTTGGTCCGGAGTGCGCTGGAGTATGTGGATACCGGCGAGGATGGGCTCACCCAATCCGGGCGTGAACGCCACATCGAGGCGGCCGTCCTTGACCTCTGTATGGAACCGTATCTTGAGAGCGTAGTTGTTGCCCCCCTCGGCAGCGATGTCGAGACCCTTCTCGACCAGCTTCCCCTCCGCAACGATCTTGAATATGCGGAGCCCCGGGCCTTCGCCACCTCCTTTCTTGTAGCACTCGGGAACCTCGGCAAAGCCGAGGGTGACGACATAGGAACCCGCAGGACACTCGAACCTGTAAGCAGAGAGGCCCACCCGGCTCGGGCGATACAGGCCACCGGGCTCTCGGCCGCCCACGGCCAGGAATTTGCAGCCTTCATGGACACGGCCGCCTACGAAACCCGCCGTTACTCCAGGTGGTGCGTATGCCTGATCGGCATCATACACCACGCCCGAGCTCGTGATGGCTGCGCCTCCAGCGTTGAAGCCCTTGCTGTACTGGGCTGGACTCCAGTTCGAGAGGAGGAGTATCGAGATGGCTGCAAAGACCAGGTAGAGGAGGGCCCGACAAGCGGATACCTTGACGTTCATGAATGATGTCCCCTACCAGCCTTTCAGAAAACCAAGTGGGACGGCACCCCGTCCCACACGGAACAATTATAAATTAATGAGGTTGAGATTGCATGATTAATGGAACGACAGGCGCTGAAATGCCAGCCGTCTCAGGTTGACTCATGTCGTCGGATTCCCGGATCCATGCGGCGCTGACCGAGGAGAAAGTCGACCGCATTTTCTGAATTTCATTGCTCGAGGTTCTGTTTTTGGATTTACGTAAAGCAAAAAAACAGATATAGTTATAGTGATTCTGTAAGTAATGGACGCCCAATGGATGCGTGAAGGATTCTATATCCTACGGTGCGCGGCCACGGAGGTGCAATGAAGATTGCTCTTGTGGTTGTATTGATGTTGAGTGCCGCAGCCGCGGCGCAGGCCCCGGGTGTGCACGGCGGGCTCCTCGTGGGATTCTCCTCCACCACTACAGGCCAGAGCCACCTGCTCCAGGTCGACGCCTTCAACCGTGGTGTCGCCTTCACCACCCGTACAGGCAGTGCCTGGCCTTACTGGGGCCAGCCCTACGGCATGGTTACGGACACCGACAACCGCACCGTCATTGTCCCGGTTTATATCGATGCGGCGGGATCGCAGGCGGCGCTGGCGTTGTGGGATCCGCGGGGACAGACGGTCGTGGGAACCCTGTGGTCTGGACCTGCGACCGGACCCCTTCGTGGTTCAACCGGATGGACCCTCAATTCCGACGGGCATCCCGTGACCCTCGATCGGTTGTCCAGTCCGCGCCGCCTTGCTGAGTATGATAGATTCAAAGGGGCCTGGACCTACCATGCGATTCCCGGCTCGGTCGCCTCCTTTGCCGGAATCGCCGGTTTCCACTGGGACACGCTGAACGGGGGGTACGTGTTCGCCGGCTGGTCGGGGGGCGGTCTCGGGAAGCCGCCTGCAGCTGGACCGACAGTGCTGTATCGGACCGGGTGGGACGGAAGCGGCAAGGTCGACCTGGCCACGGATCCGGGCGCTCTGGCCATGTTCGGTGGTGAACGGCTGGACAGCGGTGACTGGATCTCGTCCTCCAACAATAACCAGGTAGCCTACTACAAGGTCAACGCGGCAAGCCGAGTGTGGACCCCCGGGCCGGCGACGTCCGGCCATCCTTTCGCGGATGTTTCGGCAGAGAGGTACGCAGCCCATGGTCAGGGCTTCTTTGCCGTTCATGGCGGAACTCCGGGTGCCGTGGTCTACGTGGACCCCGCCACGGTTCCGCCCACGATCATTCCGGTCTACACCGGAACCGCCTCGACATGGCCCACGGCGCCGGCTTTGCCCCTGGAAGTGACGCCGCTCTTTCAGCGTGACCTGTCTACTCGCCGCACAGGAAAAGCCCGGTGGGATCTGAACATCCGTCCCCGCAGCGGCTGGCTCGCCGGCAGGTTCTGCGTGGTGGCCGCCGGGCTGCAGGGGGTTGCGCCGCCCATTCAGCTTCCGGACGGCCGAGAAATCCACCTCAGCCCAGATCTCCTGACCTGGCTGACCCTGGGATGGGGTCTCCCCCCGTTTATCGTCGGGAACCGTACCATGCTGGACCTCAATGGCGAAGCAACGGCCCGCATCGACCTGACCTTGCTCGGGTCCGCCGCCAACGGTACCGTCATCCATTTTGCCGGAGTGGTGCTGGATCAGGCCGCGCCGAACGGCATCGCCTGGGTCCTCGAGCCCTGGGCGTTCGTTGTCAACGTGCTTCCATGACAGCACGTTAATAGCCCGCTGAAGCACGACGGGCCGCCCTTGGGCTGGAGGGCGGCCCGTGACAGGATCGGGAACTACGACGTGATGGCGATGGTCTCGGTCGGGCTGATGGACTTGATGCTGGACGGGGCCTTCGCATCGATGGTGACGAAGGCGCTGAAAAACTTGACGCCCACGAGGGCCGGCAGGTTGGGGATGTCGATGGAGCCTGTGCCCTTGCCGTGGGCGTCCAGGAAACCGGCGTAGTTCTTGAAGACCATGGGCAGGTAGCCGTTCACGGTGACATCCAGCAAGGCATCGAGGCTGAGGCCCAGCTGCCGGGTGTCGATGGGGATGGGGCCGGTGCCCAGGGAGGAGCCGATCTGGTAGGGCAGGCCGCCGTCGGCGGGCGCCGAGAGATTCAGGGTCACCGTACCGCCGGGATTGGGCTTGCCCGAGGCGAAGATGCTGACGACAGACACGGTGAACCGGGTCTTCAGGCCGGCGAGGCGATCGCTGCCCGACTGCTGCGTGGCGTTGTAGTTCTAGTAGGCCCAGCTCCAGTGGATGGGGGCGGAGCGGAACCGGCCCTGTGACCCGGCCGTTCTGGTCGTCTTGCCGCCCTGGTACCGGATATCGACCACAAGATAGTCGGTGCCGTTGTAGGCGAACGAACCGGTCAAGCCCATGGGGGCCCACGTACCCACGGTGGTGGGAAAACTGATGGAGCCGTCGTAGCAGGTGACCGGGCTGGGAATGTTCAGGTCCATCAACGGGTTCAGGGTGCCCGTCGTGACGTGGCTCATTCTCACCTGGAGCTGGGTGGCCGAGAAGGAGCCCGTGTAGTTGGCGGCAAAGGAGAGTTCGGTGATGACAAAGGCCTTGTTGCCGAGCTGAGTCGGGGAGTAGAGCGCCTGATACCGGATGGCCCCGGTGATGGCGGACCATTCAGCCCAGAAGGGGATGGCGTTGGAGCCTCCCGTGCTCGGGTTGCTGTCCGGCACGTAGACCTCATCGGCCAGGGCCGTGCCGGACACTGCCAGGACCAGGGAGAGGAGGAGGAGGGCACGCATGGGATTGTCCTTTCTCGATTTCCAACGAACTGGGGTATCCATTTAACCGGACCGGTGGTAAGCTGAGTCGATGGATCACCCTC
>CAZAKZ010000035.1:0-43460 GCA_964485695.1 uncultured Planctomycetota bacterium
CCCAGGAGAACGATATCCTCGACGGGAAATACTGGTACGTCAACTTCTCCCGCGCCGTGGCCACGACCGTCCAGCCGGACCTGGAGGCCCGTGTCGGCCTGGCCCGGGCCGACGGCGAGGGCAAGATCACCTTCGGACCCAATGTGGGTTCACCCCTGCCGGCCAATGAACGCACCTACGTGGTCAACACCAAGCATCAGATCGACAACACCTCGAATCACCCCGGCGCCACCCTCGCCGGCGGGGAGTTCTTCGAGCTGGGGGACCTGGACCGGAAAGACGGCAACAACATCGGCCTGATGCTTCTGTCGAAGCACGGGGCCAGCATGACCATCAACGACCTCATCGACTCCGGCGCGACCTCGGGGTTCTACCACGCCGTGCTTCTACGCTTCAACCGCCCGGGCGTGCTCACCGGCATCGGAAATGCCACGATTACAAAGAACAACAATACCGAGGCCAGCTGGCGCATCGATTACACCCTGTCCTCCTCAACCACGCTATCCCGGCATGGAGCCATGAAGCTCGCCCCCGACGGCGCCATCCGGAGCAACGACGTCAACACCAACCGCACCTACTACGGATTCGGAGAACCCAACGGCGACTGGATCGTCTGGATGGAGACCTCGACCACCGCGAATCAGATCTACCGCATGGACATTCTGATCCGGAAGGGAAAGGGCCTCGGCAAGGCCAGCCTGAACGGCCGCTTCAACCTCCTCGGATTTTATCAGGAGTCGGCCAAGGAGAACGTGGACGCCCTGTTCGGCCGCATGTTCTTCGACGGCAAGGGGAACTACTACGATTTCACCACGAGAAACTCGTTCGGTAGATCGTCGACTACGGGAAGCCGGACGTATCCCTATGACGTGGCGCCGGACGGCAAGGTCACCTTCCTCGGCGGTTCCAATCCCATCGGATTCCTGACCCGGAACCAGGACCGGCGCTGGTTCATCTTTCCGGACGTGAATCCGTCCGGTTCGCTGGGATTCTTCATCGCGCTGGCGAAATGACGGAAATGCGATTCTGGCCTCGCGCCAGTTTATCCACAGGCTGTTATCCACCAGCTGTCCGGTCCTCCGCCCCCTGACCCGAGAACACGTCCCGGATCACCTCCGGGCCCACCGCCGCGAGATAGAGCCCCTCGATGCGCTTGATCCAGAGGTCCGCGCTGTGGCGCTCCTCCACGAATTTCCGCGCCGCCCTCCCCAGACCGAGGCGGAGATCGTCGTCTTTCAGCAGCCGGTTGATGTGGTAGGCCAGGGTGTCGTGATCCCTGAGCGGAAACAGGAAGCCGTTCTCTCCGTGTCGGATCAGATCCGAGCAGCCCGAGATGTCCGGGCCGATGGCCACCTTTCCCAGCGCCATGCCTTCAACCAGGGAGTAGGGGAGCCCCTCCCAGAGGCTCGAGAGGACGTTGATGTCGAAGGTGCTGATCACCTCCTGGATGTCCTCGCGGTATCCGAGGAAGTCCACCGAGGCGGCAATGCCCAGATCGTGGGAGTAGTTCCGGGCCGGTTTCATCAGGGGGCCGTCTCCCACCAGGACGAACCGGGTTTCCGGATGGTCCGCGAGGACGATGCGGGCGGCGTCCAGAAAGGTGAAGGGATCCTTGGGCGGAGAGAGGCGGCCCACCATGCCGACCACTCGCCTCAAGTCCGGGCCGGCGGGTGCGTCGGGCGAGGGCCTGAAGCGGTCGGTGTCCACGGCATTGGGAATGATGCTCACGCGGTCGGGCTCCATGAGGCCGAGCTCCACGATTTGCGCCCCTTCCCGCGGAGCCGTGGCCACAATGCGAGAGGTCAACTTGCCGAGGATGCGCTCCAGCCAGATGTGGGCCTTTCGCTTCAGGAACATGAGACCGTAGTTGAAGTAAAAGCCGTGGGGCGTGTAGAGAACCGAGGGAACCCCGGCCAGACGGCAGGCGATGCGGCCCAGGAGCCCCGCCTTGGCTGCATGGCAGTGGACCAGGTGAAACGGTGTCTTCCGGATCAGGCGGAACGTTCTCAGAAGAACCGAGATGTCGCTGAACAGGTGGAAGGACCGTGGAATCTCCAGCGTGGTGACGGAGATGCCCATGTCCTTCAGCCGCAGGATAAAGGGGGAGTCCGGAGCCCCGGTGGTCACAACGGAGATCTCGAACTTCTTCTGATCGATCATGCGGATGAGCAGCTCGACGTGGCGCGCCGCGCCCCCGGTGGTCGGCCGGATGAACTCCAGGACCTTGACGCGACCCGGGTAAGCGTGGGCCACAGGCGTCGAGGTCTCGTCAGGGATCTGCAAGTGCCTTACCTTTTCAGCCGGTCATCGATCCCACGGCCTGTTTTTGTCCTGGATCGGGACAACTCAAGGCCGTCGGATGCCCCACTGCCCTGAGGTGTCCCGATCCAGGACAAAAACAGGCCGTGGGGCAGGATTTTCAAAACCTCCGGCTCTGCCAGAGGAGGAACTACTCGGAGGTCAAGCGAGAACCGAGGACTTCGTCGTAGAGGGCCGCCGTTTCCTGTGCCATGCGGTCGGCGGAGAAGCGGTGGTCCAGGGCCTGACGGGCCGTCCGGACCAGGGTGCGTCTCAGGCCCTCGTCCTGGATGAGGCCGTGGACGGCGGTCGCGAGGGCCTCGGGCCGGCCCGGGGGTACCAGAAGACCCGTGGCTCCGTCCTCCACCACTTCGGGAATGCCGCCCGTGCAGGAGGCGACCAGGGGGCAGTCGAGGGCCATGGCTTCCAGCAACACGATGCCGAAGCCCTCCCACAGGGAAGGCAGGACAAAGACGTCGAGGGCTTCGAGCAGGGCCGGGATGTCGGACCGGTGTCCTGCAAACCGAACCCTCTTCTCCAGGCCCAGTTCCCGGCACAGAGCCTTCAGCCGGGCCTCATCCTCTCCCTCCCCGGCAATGACGCAGCGGTATCGAGCGTCCCGGGACACCAGGAGTTTCATGGCCCGGAGCAGGGTAGCAATCCCTTTCTGTTCGGTCAATCGGGCGACCGTTCCGACCAGATAGTCGTCCCGGCCCGCGCCCAGGTCGCGCCTCGTATCGCACCGCACCGAAGGATCCGACCGGGAGCCGGGCACCAGGGGCCTTTCAATGCCGTGGAGGATGCGGACGAATTTTTCAGCCGGGAAGGCGGCCCTGTCGGTGTAAAAACAGGTCACAGCGTCGGAGATGGACACGATGCGATGGCACCGGGCGGCGGCGAGGCGGCCCAGGGCACCGAAGAATGGATTCAAGAGGAACTGGTCCTCGTTGTGCTTGTGCGAGACGAGGGGAATTCCCGTGCGGATCGCCGCAGCCCAGCCGTACACATCGGCCTTGAAGAGGTGGGTCACGATCAGGTCCGGCCGGAGGCGGCGGACGAGGCCACGGAGTCGGATCAGGCAGAAAGGATCGATCCAGCCCCGGATTCCCAGGTCCAGAGGCTGGATGCCCAGGGCCTTGAAACGGGGGACCAGGGCGCCCTCACCCTTGAAATAGGCGACGGAAAACCGATAGCGTCCCCCGAGCCGCTTGCACAGGGTGAGGAGCTGGTGCTCGGCTCCCCCTGGGTCCAGGGTGGTGATGAGCTGGAGAATGGAGGGCTGAATCGGGCGATTTCGCACGTTTTTTTGCCCCCGAGTTTACGGGTTTAGCGCCAAAGGATACAATACAATAAACTTAGATTGATCAAGGTGAAGGGAGTGTTGCGGTCTGAAATATAGCGGAGACAGCTCCGAGACCAAATTTACCCTTTCGCCTCTCCCATCCCAACTGGCGGGCATGCCGTGTCCAAGAAACCGCGACCCGGAGATTTTGATAAAGGACAATCGAATCAACTGATTGTCATCGAGGAATCAGAACGCCGCCTGGTTCCCCTCGAGGGGGAGATCGTGACCGTGGGGCGCAGTTTTGAAAACACCATCACCATCCGGGATCCCCGATCCTCACGGTTTCACTGTCGCCTCGAGTCCATCAGCGGCCGGTATGAACTGGTGGATGTGGGCAGCCAGAACGGTACCTACCTGAACGGAACCATCACCAGCCGCAAGGCCCTCGATGAAGGCGACCTGATCGAGATCGGCAACGTCAAGATCTTCTTCGGCAGCGAGAAGCGGTCGAAGCGGGAGGGCCTGACCGAGGATGCCACCCGGGACATCAGCCGCCTGACCACGGAGCGAGCCAACCTGCTCCGTATGCACGAGATCGCCCGGGCCCTCAACTTTGAATTCAACCTCGACCGTCTCCTGGAGATGGTCGTTGACGCCTCCATCGAGCTCACTCATGCGGAGCGGGGGTACATGCTTCTGCAGCGCGGCACCGGTATCGAAGTGGAGGTGGCCCGGAATTTCGGACGCGGCACCGTTGAGGCCGACGAGGCCGGCCTGAGCCGGTCGGTGGCAAAGCGGGTTCTGGCCTCGGGCGAACCCCTTCTCACCATAGACGCGGAGGAGGATGCGAGGCTGGTCGACGCCGAGAGCGTGACGGAGCTGGGACTTCGCAGCATCCTCTGCGTGCCTGTCCAGGCCCAGGGCAAGGTTGTCGGAGCCCTCTATCTCGAAGACAGGGTGAGGCGGGGCATCTTTTCCGAGGAAGACAAGGTCAACCTCGAGGTGTTTTCGGCCAATGCAGGCGTGGCCATCCGCAACGCCGAGTTGATGCTCGAACTGCAGGAAAAGAACCTCCGGATCGAGGAACTGAACCGCGAGCTTCGTAACCGGGTCGAGACCCAGGAGATGGAACTGAGTCAGGTGCGGGCGGCTCTCAAGCATAACCAGGTAGAGCTGCAGCACAAGTACGACTACCACAACATCGTCGGTGTCAGCCGACCCATGCGCGATGTATTCCGGCTCCTCGACAAGGTCGTCGAGTCCGAGGTGCCGGTGTTCATCGGCGGCGAGAGTGGAACGGGCAAGGAGCTCATCGCCCGGGCCATTCACTTCAACGGCCCGCGAAAGAACACACCGTTTATCTCTGAAAACTGCGCGGCCCTCCCGGATACCCTCCTGGAAAGCGAACTGTTCGGATACTCGAAGGGGGCCTTCACCGGCGCGGAGCAGGACAAGAAAGGTCTGTTCGAGATCGCTTCCGGAGGCACGCTCTTCCTCGACGAGGTCGGGGAGATGAGCCCCTCCATGCAGAAGAAGTTGCTCAGGGTCCTGCAGGAGGGCGAGGTCCGACCCGTGGGCTCCAAGCGCATGGTGAATGTCAACGTCCGGCTGATCTCGGCCTCGAACCGGGACCTTCCCGACCTGGTGGAAAGCGGCGAGTTTCGCGAGGATCTCTTCTACCGCCTCAAGGTCATCAGCATCATGTTGCCCAGCTTGCGGGACCGAAAGGAGGACATCCCGCACCTTCTGGACCACTTCCTGAAGATCTACGGCGGCAAGATGGACAAGAAGAACCTCTCCTACGACGGCGAGGTCATGACCCGGCTCATCGGGTATGACTGGCCCGGGAACATTCGAGAACTGGAAAACGAGGTCCGCCGGGCCGTGGCCCTGGCCGAGGATCGGATCACCGCCAGCCTGTTCAGCGACCACATCCGCGCCCGGGGTCCGCGGGGCGAGGCCAGCCCTCAGGGCGTTCGCAGCCTCCCGGCGCTGGTGGAGGAGACGGAGAAGCGGGAGATCCGGAAGGCCCTCGACCAGGCTGCGGGCAACAAGACGCGGGCAGCCCAGCTCCTGTCCATCAGCCGGTTTACACTCCAGCGCAAGCTGGAAAAATATCACATGGGTTAGCAGCCTGTGGACAAACTGGCGCGAGGCCAGAATCGAGGAACCAAGATGTTCGGAAGAACCATCGTCTGGGTAGTCCTTGCGTGGATCGCCGCTGCCGCAACCCTGACAGCCGATGAGGTGTTCCTGAAAAGCGGTGGCATCGTGGTGGGTAAAGTGGTGGAGGCCACTGCGATCCAGGTGCGCGTCAAGACGAAGCTGGGAATTCAGACCTTTCCTCGCCGGGATGTGCTTCGCATCGAATACAAGAAGACGCCCTCCGAGATCTTCGCAGAGCGGTTGAAGGCCATCGACAGGAAGGACGTGGCCGCTCTCCTCAAGCTGGCGGACTGGGCGAAGGAGAACCAGCTCCGGAAGGAATCCCTGGAGGCATACCGGCTGGTGACGCTGGCGGATCCGAACAACAAGAAGGCGCACGAGGCTCTCGGCCACGTTTGCTTCGAGGGCATGTGGATGTCAAAGAAGGATGCCGAGGCGGCCCGGAAGGCGCGCAATGAAGCGGATAAGCTAGCCAAAGGGCTGGTCAAGTATCAGGGGAAGTGGGTCACCCGGGAGGAGAAGGAGGCCCGTGAGAAGGGTTACATCAAGGTCGGAGACAGGTGGCTGCCCCCCGATGAAGCGAACCGAGCGCGGGGTCTGGTCCAGGTGGGAGGCAAGTGGGTCACACGTGATGAGGCCGAGACCCTGGTCCGGGCAAAGGAGCTGGAAGAGAACATTCAGGTCAAGTTCGAGATCGCTGTCACCAAGCATTTCCGGGTTTTTTCGGAGTTCGGCGCCGACCACGCCAAGTCCGTCGGCGAGGCATGCGAGAAGGCCCTCGTCGTGGTCAGGGATAAGGTCGGGTACCCGGCGCCGGTCTGGAAGGAGGGGCTCCGGGCCGAGGTGATTCTGCTCCGGAGGGCGGAGCCGTACATGAAGGTCGTCGATCTGGTAGACAAGGCCACCCATCAGGCCAAGGGGTGGGCAGATTTCACCAAGACCAACGACAGCTTCTACACCTTCATACCCCCAAAATCCGTTCAGCACCTGGGAGGACGACGCCAGCCCGACATGGTCTTCACCACCGTCAATCACGTCGGCCATATCGCCCTGAACGGAATGTTTTCCAACTATACCTATCTGCCCATCTGGCTGGATGAAGGATTCGGGGTGTGGCTGGAAAACGCCACCCTGAAGCAGTCCTTGACCCGGACCTACACCATCGGATACGGCATGGTGGCCCCGCGCAAGGACAAGTGGAGCGCGAGCGCGAACTGGAAGGGGAACCTCAAGGATGCCGTGGCTGACGCCTCTATTCTATCCCTTGACCGTCTGGTAGTCATGAAGTTGAACGCAATGGGGTGGATGGAAATCGCCAAGGCCTGGAGCATCATCGACTGGTGGATCACAACGGACCGGGAGAAGTTCCTCCGGTTCATCAAGGAGGTCCGCAGGCGATATCCCCAGGCCAACAAGCACCAGGAGTGCAGCCCGAGCGACTTCAAGCGGTTCCAGAACGAAGCCATGAAAGCGGTCTACGGCAAGGACGTTGTGAAGATAGAAAAAGACTGGCGTAACTATGTGTCCACCAGCTACTGATCCGCGGAGTGGCGATCCGGGAAGTGGTGGAGAATCCGACTTTCCGGAGATCAAGGGGTATCGCATCCTCGGCGTTCTCGGGGAAGGGGCCGTGGGCGTGGTCTACAAGGCCCGGAGGGTGGACACGGGCGTATCGGTGGCCCTGAAGGTGCTCCACGCCCTGGGGCCCAAACGGCGGAAGCATATCGCCCGCCTGGTGAAGGAAGGCCGGGTCATCGCCCGCCTCAACCACCCCGGCATCGTCAAGGGCCTGGACGTCGGGGAGAGCGGCGGCTGCTACTTCATCGCCATGGAGCTGGTGGAAGGGGCCAGCATTCGCGATCACCTCGAGGCGGGGCGCATCTTCACCGAGGAAGAGACCCTGGACGTGGCCGTCCGGGTGGTCCGGGCGCTTCACCACGCCGCCAGGCAAGGCGTGGTGCACCGTGACATCAAACCGGCCAACCTCATGCTCACCTTGGAGGGGAAGATCAAGATCACCGATCTGGGCCTGGCCAAGGACGCCGTGGACCTCAGCCTGACCCGGAGTGACGCCACCGTGGGAACCCCCCAGTACATCTCTCCGGAGCAGGCGCGGGATTCTCAGGCCGTGGATCTCCGGAGTGACATCTTCTCCCTGGGTGCAACCCTCTATCACATGGTGACCGGGCGACCTCCTTTTACCGGCTCGGCGCTGGCGGAGATCATCACCAAGGTCCTTTACGAGGCGGAAAAACCGGTGGAGCACCTGAATCCCGCCATCAGCGCGCCGTTTTCCCGGCTGCTCAGCCGGATGCTGGTGAAGAATCCCGATGATCGGTATCAGAACTACCTCGAGCTCCTCAGCGACATCGAACGGGTGATGGCCGGCCGGGATATTCAGGGGCCCGTGAGGCGATCCAGTGAGACGCGGCTTTCCCGGGGGCTGTGGCTGGGGGCTGCAGCCGGGCTGATTGCCGTGGCCCTGGTCGTTTTCGTGTGGAAGCCTTGGAAGGACAGGGAAAAAACCCAACCGACTCCACCGCCGGTGATCCCTACAGTGAAGCCCGGCCCGACCGCCCCGACGGGCCCCCCTGCCCGGCCCCGCTGGGAGGTCGACCTGGAGGACCTCCGGAAGGAAATGCTGGGGTTGATCGAGGAGGGCAGATTCGACGACATCGACCAGAGGATGGACCGCGAACGGCCCGGCTATCTCGAGAAGGGAATCCCGGCAAAGACGGCATATGAAAGACTGCGAGACGAGATCAAGGGGAGAGTAGAGAGAAAGTTCTTGCGATCTCTCGGCGACAAGCTGCGCAACCTCGGGAACTTTGTCGATGGCAGCCTCGGCAAGGAGATCGAAAAGGGGATCTTCGAGGATATCCATGCCAGGATCACCACCATAGACGGCGTGATAAGAAACCTGCCCAATATCCTGGAGGTGAATTTCGGCATGGAGTTTCGCCGCGATCTGGATGCCGTCGAGGAGCAGGTGAAAACCAAGGCCGAGGCTGAAGCCAAGAGTATCCTGCGCGGTGCTCGGGAGCTTGCTACCGAATGGAAGTTCCGCAAGGCTGATAGCTCGATCGTTCGACTCAAGGAACTGAATACCCATCTCTTCTATCCCAAGGTCAGGGTGAGCCTCGAAGACCTGGAAGAGAAGCTGCAGGAGATGAGAAGAGGGGCCAGGGCCGAGATCCAGAAGTGGTACCAGGCCGTTAACGAGGGATTTGAGAGACGGATGGCTAACTGGGAGTACAAGCTGGCCCACCAGGAACTGTCTGCTTTTGAAGGGCAACTCAAACCGTTGGAGGAAGAAGCCCCCGATGAAATCGCGGAGCCGTCCCGCCAGATCGTCCTCGACCGCAATGTCTATCGTGGGGCGATGAAAATCTGGGAGCTGGCGGTCAAGAGTCTTTACGCCCTGATGAAAGACGGGACCTCGATGAAGCTGTCGTTCGAAGGCGAGACCAGCCCCAAGGTGATCACGGGCATCGAGGGAAAGGAATTTCCCGAGCTGATCAAGGTGCGGTTCCGGATGGGCAGCATCGAAAACAGGGAGAAGGTCCTGACCGCGCTGAAACCGGAGGATGTCATCCGCCTGGCCGAACGCGTAGAAACCCTTGAATCCCGGTGGATCGGCCTCTTTTACTTCTTCACTTCCATGAAGCCCGAACTCCATCCGGACCGTGCCCGGGGGCTCCTCGCCCTGGCAGAGGCGGCTTTTCTCGAGGCCGGCGGTCCGGGTCCCAGAATGGGGAAAAAAATCGAGGCGTGGAAACGAGAGCTCAACCTGAATCAGCAGGAACGAGAGAAGCGGGCCCTGAAGCTCTACGAAGATGCGGTCGCTCTGTATGGACAGTGGGAGTTCCGTCAAGCCGCCCGGAAGTTGTCCCACATGAAGGATTACTTCACCCGGTTCTTCAAGAAGGAAACCAGGTATAAATTCCTCCTGACCAAGGCCGAGCAGAGCATTCCCCTGGAAGATCTGAAGAGGAGGTTCCCCGGGGCAGAACGGGTGCACCTGGATGGCGTCCACTCCCTGGCTTTCCGGCTGAGATTTCGTTTCACGAAGGATACGGACCTGTCCGGACTCGACCTTGCCTGGGAAAACTGGGACCTGGAGACCGGGGGACTGAAAAGGGTGGTGAGTGAATCCCAGGGAGAGGAGGTATTTCCCCGCCTCTGGGGAATCCGCATTCCGATCCGGCTCAACTACAAGCGTACGGCTGAGCTTTCAATCACCGTTGTAACGGATAACGCCACGCCCATGAGTCTGCTCTGCATTTCCCTGGGAGGAAACTGTCTGGGACTGCTCAACCAGGACGGCTTGAAGGGTATCGGCTCGTTTCCTCCGAATCAGGTCAGCCTGTGGCTGAGCAGGTCCAGATTCCGGGGGGATGTATTCAAGGAATACAAGGACCAGTTCTTCTGGAGGCTCAATCCCGATACGAAACCCTCGAACATGATGGACAGGTACCGTCTCAAGCTGGGCCAGGAGCATCGGCTGAAGCTCATGGCGAAGGACAAGGAAAGGTCGCTCTCCTTTCATGCCGACGGGGTTCAGAGACACAAAATCCAGGTCAGGCGCGTCAAGGCCCTGCCTGAGATCGAAATCCGCCCCTGGAACAAGCCCATTGTGGTGAAGGAGATCGTGATCGAGGGGATTCTGAGCAGCCGCTAAATGGTCGGGATCGACTATTTTGCCGTTCGAAAAACAGCAACCCGGCTCGGTGCATGGGTTCAGGTTGGCAGCCGAAACGCATCCAAAGGAGCGTAGCACAGAGCCGGGTCCCAAGAGGAAAAGGTCAGCGAGATATTCTCGTTCAGGTTCTGTTGAAGGAGCGTTCGAAAAGGGTCGGGACCCGGTTCCAGCCGCGGAAACCGGGCCCCTCAAACGACTCGGTGGCATTTGCAGGGTGGCAGAGTGGTTTCGGCAGCTGGCTACCCTACCCTTCCCTCTTGGAAGGGGTTAGGTCCTTCAGTTTTGCGTCCCCCTCTTTCGAGAGGTTTGCCATTGGCCTCGGGTGTCCTATCTCCTTTTCAAGTGCGAGGCGTTCTCGTCCGCTCACCCTAATAATACAACCTATACAAAAAATGTCAAATTTCTATTTCGTTCCTTTTGTTTTTTTCTCCTCCCACTTTGAGAAGACGTGGTAGGCCTTGCCACCCAGGCACACGATGCAGTCCGATCCCACGGTGAGGAGCTTGCCCAGGTCCTTCCGGCTCTTCAGCAGGTCGAAGTAGGCCTGGGAGAACGCCTCGACCTTGATCACCTTGTCTCGCATGGTCTCGGGCTCGTAGAGGGTGTCCATCCAGATGCCGCCTACATAGAGGAAGGTGTGGTCCCCCACGACCTTGTAGCCGATCCCGATCTCGCGGAGCTTGGCCGGATCGACCTTTCCGAGTCGACGCCGGGCGAAGTAATAGGCATCGAAGCTCCCTTTAAGTTCCAAGGCTCCCGTTCGGCCTCTTCCGCTGACGCTACCGGCCGGGCCACTGTAGCCCCCGCCCCCTGAAGGCGCGGGCGGAGTGGAAACTGCACCACGCAATTTTTTCGCGGCCCGACTCACGGTGGTGGCCGCGTCGCCCGACTCCTTGTCCAGGAGGGTCTTGCCCTCTCTCCGGGCCAGCTCCTCGCTCCTGCGGATGCCCTTGACCGCGTCATCCAGGAAGCCGATGTCCCCCCGGCCATGTCTCCGCCTGCCCTGGACGAAGCGGGTGGCCAGCTGTCGCTCGTCCTCGATGACCAGGAAGGAGGTGTAGGGGGTCACGATACCGTATCGTTTTCCAAGAGCCACGATGGAGTCCGTCAATTCCTTCTTCGGGCCGTTCAGACGGACCTGGTCGAGGAGGAATCCGACCTTTCGCATGGCCCACAGCCGCGGGATGAAGGCATTCCCGTCGCTCTCCGCCTTGAAGGCGGCCTCGTACGTGAAGACCTGGATTTGATCCTGCATTCTCCCGCTCAGGCGTACAGCGTGGTGTCCGGATTCCGTGTATCGCCCGAGGACCAGGAGCTGTGTCCCCTTGAAGAGATCCGGCAGTCGCCTGGGATAGATGTCGAAGGAGGAGAGACCCTCGACCTCGAGCTTGAGGTCGGAGAGAACGGGGTATTGCACCTTTTCGTAGAAAGCGCTCACCTTCACCTCGATGGACTCGCTGGCCCCGACGTAGGTGCGGGTTCCGCGGTTCTGTTCCGCCAGGTTGTCCAGGAGGTGGGTGTTCACGTCGCTGCCGACTCCGAAGACGAAGATGCGGTTGCGCTCGTTGTTGTTCTTCTTCACGGCCTTCAGGATCTGGTTCTTGTCGATGACGTCGATGGTGGGGATCCCGTCCGTCAGGAACAAGGTGATACCGACGCGGTCCCTGGAATCCAGGCTTTTCACGGCCTTGAGAAGGGCTTCGTGGATGTTGGTGCCGCCGAGAGCCTCCTGGGCCTGCACGAAGGCCAGGGCCGCCTTGACGTTCTCCGGAGTGGCCTGGACCAGGGTGTCCCGGAAGTGCCGCGCGTCCGTGCTGAAACAGATGAGGTTGAATCGATCCCGGGGATCCAGGCTCTGGAGACAGAACTTTGCCGCCCCCTTGGCCTGTTTGATCTTCTCGCCCTTCATGCTGCCGGAGGTGTCCAGCACCAGGAGGATGTCCTTGGGATTGACCTCGGAGCGATCGAACTTCACCTTGGGGCTGATCATGGCCAGGAAGAATCCCGGCTCACCGGGCTTCTTGTGGGTGATAACGTTCACCCCGAAAGGACGGGCGTCGGTGGAGTAGTAGAGAAGGAAATCCTTTCCGGTCTGGTGCCCGGTGCCTTCGTACGAGACCACGGCCTTGTGGCTCCCCTTGCGTACGACTTCCACGGAGTGAGAGGGTGAATAGACGCTCTTGAGCGGCTGCGTGGCCTCGATGTCCACCTTCATCACCAGCTTCCCTCCCCCGGCCGGTGTGGCGCCGGGGCAGGTGAAGGGATGCCTGAGCAGGGTCAGGCCGGCGTCGGTCTCCAGGATGGATTCATAGGTGAGGGTGAGGCCGACCTCTCCGCGCGGAGGGATGGGGAAGACCCGGGCCTTGAATAGCCCCCAGTCCAGGTATTCCAGGAGCGCCGGATCCTTGAGTTTCCGGACGATGTCCTCGTAGATGCCGCGAGCCTTTTCCTTTGGCAGGACCTCGCCCTTCAAGACCTTGCCCCCGGCCGTGAGGGAGAATTTTCCGAGGCTGGCGTCCGGGGGCAGTGGAAAGATGTACTCCCCCTCGAGTTGCATGTTGTTGGGATTGTAGAACTGCTGCCTGACCTGGGTGGAGGCGACCCGATCCTGGATCCGGGTGTTCAGGCTACTCGACTTGAGCTGGATCGGCAGGATGTGGGGCCGAGGAGGTCTCGGAATGATGTGCGGGGGGATGGGCCGTCTGTGGTCCACCAGGATGATCCGGCCCTGGGCGGGCAGGGTGGAAACCAGGGCCAGCAGGAAGAGCAAAACGCCGGAAGTCGAATATCTGTTCATGGTTTGCCTCCATTGCAACGAGCGGTTCGACCGGGCCGGGGGGCGAAACAGGTTTATTTCCCTGATCATACGACGCCCCATCCGGTATGGGACCTGCAAATCGAAAGGGGATTAGAGAAGCCCCGGCTCCTCCGGTTTCGTTTTTTCCGGGAGGCGCTTGAGCCGGAGAAACCGGTTCAAGGAGACTGTAACTTCCTGTCCTTTATCGACTTCAAGTACCAGATGGCCCTCGGCCAGGTGCAGGGCCACGGCCCGTCCCTGGATTTCAGGGGCATTTCCTCCCTCCAGGGTGACCCGACGCCCCCGTTCGGCCCAGATCTCCATGATTTCCCGTTCCAGGGGGCCGACACCCCGGGCGCACAGATCCCCGTAGAGTCTCTCACTGTGCTCGAGGATGTGGAGGATCAGGGCGATGCGATCGGGAACCTCCCATCCTTCCAGCACGAGAGAGGTGGCCGGAATCGGGGTGTTGGTCGGAAGTTCCGCGACGCTGTGATAGACGTTGAGGCCGATGCCCAGAACCACGGTGGGATGATCCCCTCCCCGGCCGGAATCGGCTTCCGCCAGGATGCCCCCGGCCTTTCGATCCCGGATCAGAACATCGTTGGGCCATTTGAGAGCGGCGGCCAGGCCCGAAACCTCTTGCACGGCCCGGACGGACGCCACGCCGCCGAGAAGGCCGAACACCGGCGTGGTCAGCAGCCTCTTTTCAGGCCGTAGAATGAGGGAGAGGTAGAGACCGAGGCTCCGGGTGGATAGCCAGGTGTGGTCCCCCCGGCCCCTGCCACCGGTCTGTTCCTCGGTCAGGATCACAGTGCCCTCCGCCGCCCCCTTCCCGGCCAGAACCTTTCCTAGGGAACTGGTGGAATCCACGATCGGGTGATATTCCAGGCGCTTGCCGAAACCTCGCCCCTGCAGGGATTCTCGGAGCCGGTCGACGTCCAGGGAGCCGGGTCCAGATTCTCGGGTCACTGCGCCGACTCCATGTACATGGCCATGTCAAACGCCTTCACGGAATGGGTGAGGGCACCGACACTGATGCGATCGACACCGGTCTCAGCCACCTTCAGAATGTTCTTTTCCGTGATCCCACCGGAAGCCTCGAGGATGGGTCGGGGCCGATGCTTCCTCGCCTCGGCCACGGCGGTTCGCATCCGGGGGAGAGGAAAATCGTCCAGCATGATGATGTCCGCCTTTTCAGCCAGGGCGATGCGGAACTGTCCGAGGTTCTCGGTTTCCACCTCCACCCTGTATCGAGTGCCCGCCCGTTTCCTGGCCTGGCGGATGGTAGAGGCAAAATCGTGGCCTTCCGCGGCCGCACCCACGAAGTGATTCTCCTTGAGAAGTACCTGGTCGTAGAGGCCGTCGCGGTGGTTGATTCCTCCCCCCGTTCGGACCGCGTACTTGTCCAGGGCCCGGTACCCGGGAACGGTCTTGCGAGTATCGAACACGCGAGCCCGGGTTCCCTTGATTCTGTCGGCCAGGTTCCGGGTGGCCGTGGCGATGCCGGACATTCGCTGCAGGAAGTTCAGGGCCGCGCGCTCCGCGGAGAGGATTGCCCGTGCAGGGCCGCGCACCTCCAGTATTCGATCTCCGGGATTAAGGCGTCTGCCGTCCTTCAAGGCCTTCACCGTCCGGACCCGCTTGTCCACCTGGCGCAGCACTTCGAGAGCCACGGGCATTCCGGCCAGGATTCCCTCGGCCTTTGCCAGGATCACGGCTCGACCCTGGGTGTCCGGTCTCACGACGTAGTTCGCCGTGATATCTCCACGGCCCACGTCCTCACGGATGGCCAGGGTAATAAGGGATGCGTAGTGGGAGCGTAACAGGTCGTCTTTCACTTGGCTCGTTACCCTTTCAGGATTCAGATCGGCCGGGGCGTCGGATAATCCCGACCGGATCCTCGATTTCTCGTTTCTCTTCCACCGGCTGATCTCGTCCAGGAAATGCCGGGTCCAGAAAAGCCGGGTCCAGAAAAGGTAGCATGATTTCCACCAGTCCTGGGCCGATGCCGGGCACCCGAGTGAGGTCCTCGGGGCACCTGAAGGGACCGTGCCGGGTGCGATACTCGACGATGGCCTCGGCCCGAACGGGCCCGATGCCGGGGAGAACCCTGATGCGGGAGCATACGTCCCGGTTGATATCCACGCACACTCCAGGCGGCCCGAGTGGTCTTGCCTTTTCCTCCAGGAGGTTGAAGAACGAAGAACTCCCCGTCAGGAGCAGCAAAAGACCTAGGATCAGGAAGGTGGGTCCCTCGGTTACCCGGCTGAAACAGCTGAAATACGGGATAGCGGCGAGCGATCGGTCCCGGGGATCATCTGTAGCGGGCATCGGCCGTCAGCCTCTGGCAGTGGGTGACGCAGAGGGCGAGCGCATCGGCTGCGTCCTCGGCGAGATCTTCCATACGCAGGGAAAACTGCCGTGCAATCATCCACTTCACCTGTTCCTTCTTGGCCGCGCCGTTGCCGACCACCGCCTTTTTCACGTCTCTCGTGGCGTATTCCGATATTTCGGCTCCGGCCATGGCCGCGGCCAGGAGGGCGATGCCCCGACACTCTCCGATCTTGAGCGCGGTCCGGGCATTCCGGCCGTGAAATACCTCCTCGATGGCCACGATCTGGGGTGAATGTCGTGTGAGGGTTTCTCGAAGGCCGTCGTGGATTTTGAGGAGGCGCCGGCTGAAATCGAGCTTGCGGCTGGCGCAAATCACTCCATGTCCCACGAGAACCATATTTCCGGCCGTGATATCCACAACGCCGAATCCCAGCTTCGCACTTCCGGGATCGATGCCGAAGACGCGCATTTCTCGACTCTTTCCAGGGCCTGTTCCCCTCCACCCTGTTCCCCGATGAGCGAAGTGTAAAGGCGCTGTCGGAGAGGTCAACGGTCTGGAGAGGTGCCCCCGGATTTGACGAAAAGGGGATGTACGGTATTTATATCTCTGAACGCAGGCGATGAGGATATTTTGGTGTCAGATCGCCCCGGTCACCCGACGCCGAGGCTATAATGGGATGCAGATGTCTGATTTTCCGACACCCGGGGGATTTCAGAATGAATCGTCTGGCAGCCCGTGGGGTTTGACCCCTGAAAAGAACCAGAACTTCTGGAGCCCCGAGGTGTTTGTTCCAGAACAGATCGAATGCTGAGCTGAGGAATGGACCGACCTGATCCGGATGCGACTCTCATGCTCCGGCTGCAAAGCGGCGATCTCTCGGGGTTTGAGGACCTCGTAGCCAGGCACAGGGATTCAATCCTCAACCTGGCCTTCCGCTTCTTGGGAGATCGTAACGAGGCGGAAGATGCGGTTCAGGAAGTATTCATGCGCGTGTTCAGAGCCAGGAATCGATACGAGCCCTCAGCCAGGTTCTCGACCTGGCTCTATCGAATTGCGACGAATTTCTGCTTGAACGCCGTGAAAGCTCGACGGGCGGATCGCTGGGGGTCCCTCTACAGCGTCGGAGAGGACGGGCAGGCTTACTTACAGGACCCGGCCGCCCACAGGGACCAGGGTCCCGAGGAGGTCCTGGAGCAAAAAGAGATGGCCGAGGCCATACGGAACGCCATTGAAACGCTGCCCGAGAGCCAGAGAATGGCCATCCTCATGAATAAATACCACGGCCAGAGTTACCAGGAGATCGCCGAGGCCATGGACCTGTCGGTGATGGCAGTGAAGTCCCTGCTCATGCGGGCTCGTGTAAGTCTGCGGGACCGCCTGTCCCGGTACCTGAAGGAGGGTGGACCTGACCAGGCGTCTTCGAGGGATGAGGGGTGTCCCGGAAAGGGTGGATAATCGACCAATATTTTTGTAGTTTTTTAGCTCGATTTGTTCGAGTAGTACTTGCCGGGATAGTCTCGGCAGGGATGTAGTGGAGTATGGGTGCTGAACCATGAGGGATAGAACGTCAAGGGATAACATTTCACTCCTCCTGGATGCGGATCTGGAGCCCGAGGAGCGGGAAGCGCTGGAAGCCCTGCTCGAGGCCGATCCGGAACTTCGCAGAAACTACCGGGAGTTCCAGGAGACCTGGTCGCTGCTGGACAGGTATCCTCCCATCATGGCTTCCCCGATCCTGACGCGTGATCTGATGACGTGGGCTCGGGCGGAAAAGGCCGTCGAGACCCGGGGCCGCCTGGTTCGTCTGACCGTTGGATGGGCCGCGGCCGCGGCCCTGTTCCTCGCGGTCTTCCTCGGACTTCCCAGCACCCGACCTTCGGATACTACCACAGTGTCGGCGTCGGCGCCCACCAATGGGGTGATGACCGAGGGCTATTCGATGTACATGGCGTCGCTGTACGACTTCGAGGATTTTTAGTCGCTGCCGGGGGGATCTTTGCCATGACCTGGATGCTCGAGAACAGGACGATCGTTTCCCTGTTCGCACTCCTTGCATCCCTGATCCTCGTGCCCGTGGACGCGACCTGCGCCCAGAGGCCCGGAAGACGCCCTTTCCCGGGGAAACGGATCAACGATAAAGAAACCGAGGCCGCCGTCGACAGGTGCATCGACGGGTGGCTGGAACTGAGCCCGGTCAGGAAGCGCAGACTGGTCAAGATGTACGTGATGGCTCGCGGGAGACGTCACCGCAGGCCGCCCATGGACAGGAGCTACTCCCGGTTTTTCAGTCAGGCGATCGAGCACGCACCGCCCGAGGAGCAGAACAAGTTCAAGCGGGGGCGTATCTGGGATCAGTCCCGGATTCTGATCAAGATTGCGGACCGGTTCGCCCAGTCACAGAAGGTCCACCGCTATATTCCCCGCAGTCTGGGTGAGATGAGGAAGTCCGGACTCATCTCCAAGGAAGAGGAAGACAAGATCCTGTCCATTCAGGAGCCCCGTAAAAGGATGCGGGCCCATTTCGCCCTGAAGGGAAAGGTGTTTCTGAGACAGTTGCACAAGCTGGGGCGTATCGACGAGAAAACCCTCAACCGCATTTCGTCCATGGAGGATTTCAGGGAGCGCAGGAAGGCCCTGGATGAGGTGCGCCAAGAGGCCTTCTGGAAGGTGAACACCCTCCTTCTGCATTTCATGCTGAAGCCGGCCGAGCAGGTGGACCTCAAGAAAACCCGGAATTCCCGGAAATTCGGCCCCAGGTTCAACTGGAAGGTGAAAGAGCTGGAACGGAAATATCGCATCTTCTTCCTTCCGATCATCCCGTCCAAGGAGTCCACCTACCTCTCCCATGTCCTTCGCCTGACGCCGGAGGAGGAAACTCAGATGACCCGGTCGGGACTGGCGCCCGAAGAGCTGGAACCCATCGCCGCCGGAATCTATCGCCGGCAGCGAGAAGCGTTCCTGAAGGGGCTTCAACAGCGAGGAAAGGCCTTTCAGAGCAAGATCGTGGGAAAGGCACGCAGCCCCCGGCAGTTCTACCAGCGCGTCTTTCAGATTTTGCGCAAGATGGGGGAATTCAAGGAAGATCGAGCGGGATTCGGACCCAAGCACAAGGGGCCCCCTCCACGCGGTCGCGGCCCCGGCCCGGGCCCTGGACGCGGACCCAGACACGATGGGCCCGGTCCCGGGCGGGGGGAAGGTGGGGATCCGAAGAGAAAGGGCGGTAGGCCCGGACATAACCATCGCTGGCGCGGTTTGTAATACCTCGCCATCGTGCCACGCACATGACGCCTCCACCAGACGTTTCCGACCTCGACGGTCCCTCCCCGGCAGCGGATGACGTTTCCCCCGACCTCCCGGTGCGCGGCGTGTTGATCGTCTTCTATCTGGTCCTCACGACACTGGGCGTGGGCCTCGTCACCTACCACCAGGGCGTCGATGGAATCGTCCGGGTTTTCATCGGCCCGGGCTTCGCGTTCAGCCTTGTTGCGGGCCTGGTGGTGGCGGCAGCCACTCTCACGGTTTGCCACCTCCTCCTGAAGCGGCTCCGGTGGATGCGCCGGCTGTCCCGGATCATCAGGCGTCTCTTCGGTACCATTCCGGCGACGGATGCGATCTGGATCGGTATCCTGACCGGTCTGGGGGAAGAGCTGTTCTTCCGGGCCGGGCTCCAGCCCATCCTGGGCCTGCCACTCACATCCCTTCTCTTCGGGAGCCTGCACGTCCTCCCGCCTCTGAGGCGAAACTGGCCCTGGATGCTCTTCGCCGTCGTCCTCGGGTTTGCGCTGGGTTGGATTTACGACCGTTCCGGAAACCTGGTCGGGCCAGTGGCCGCCCATGCCGCCATCAACGCGGTAAATCTTTTCCGCATCGGGCGGACCTGATCCCTCAGGTCTTCGGTTCTCTAACTCTTCATCGCAGAACGGATAATATCGCAGTCCCGGTATGCAACCTCCGGGGAGGTTCTGCATTGCACCCAATCCCGCCGGAGCCTTCAGCCCCTATCGCCTGGTTTCGAAAATTTGAAAGGAAGGGATGTTAAATGGTCGGTCATGATTCATAACAGTCGCCTCGGAGCCTATCGACGACGCACGCTTCGTTGCTCCTCCTTTGCGTATTCACGAATACGCGGCAGTCGTCGCGCCTTGCATGCGCCGTCGATAGACACCGATCCGACTGCTATGAATCATGACCGACCATTTAGCATGAGGTCGTTCCTGATCGCGACGGTTCTTCTCTGGGGGACCTGGGTACCTTGCGCCGGCCAGGTCGAGGAAGGCGCCGAGGATCCCGACTTCCTCTGGGCTCGGACGGACCAGTGCCTGAAACACAATCTGTTTCGCAAGATGCCTGGTCTGATTCTGGCCCTGGAAGAACGAGGAAAACGGAAGCCCGCCCTGGCGCCGAGATGCCATTTTGAGGCGGCCCGACTCCAGGAAAAACTGGGAGCGGACGAGGAGGCCCTCCGTTCCTTGAAACGGGCCATGCGCCATCCCGAAGTGGAATACGGTCGAAAGGCAGCCCTCGTCTATGCCCGGACCTTGAGCCGCCGTGGAGGTTTTTCCGCTGCAACCCGGATCCTCAGGGCCTTGCAGAATCGAATCCACGCAGCGGCGGGTGATACCGGCATGGGATCCGCCGAGGTGGATATCGAATTCGCGCGCGTCTGTCTGGAGACCGGGCGCCCCGGAAAGGCCCTGCGGTTCTGTGAACGGGCCCGCCTCAAGATGGATGACGAGGCCCTCGAATCCGATCGGCAATGGAATCCCCTTCGCTATGAGACGGCCTTCCTAGAGGGCCGGGCCCTCGGTTCCCTGGGGGCTCCCCAGAACGCCATGGATCGGTACTGGTCGTACATGGAAAAGGATCCGGACGGGTGCGCCATGGATCCCCGCATTGCCCTGGCCCTGGAACACATGTATCGAGTCAGGGGCCGGGTGCCGCAGCTTCGCGCATACCTGGGTGGTCTGGTCCGTCGAGGCGGCCCCCTGACCGCAGCCACCACCCTCCTCGAATACCTGGATCTCAAGGCAATGGTGGATAAGGGAAACACGCCGGGACTGTTGACCGAGATCGAGGGGATCGATCCTCCTCTCTGGAGCGACGGCAAGGGGCCGGACTGGCACTACTTTCAGGCTGCTCGGGCCCTCGTGGAGAAGCAGCCGGATCGTGCGCGAGATGCAGTACTGTCCCACATAGACCGCAACGGCTACTTCACCTTCGGCGCCTACATTCTCGGCCTGGTCGGGGACGAGAAATCCCTGAAGGCACTCTACCGGCTTGCCGTTTCGGTCACCTCACACCGGGATATCCAGAACATCACCACGGCCCTCGCCAGGAACCAAAGGGACCTGGCCCGGAGATTCCTCGAGCGGCTGCAGAGGGATGCCTCGGCCGCGCATCCCACCGAGGTGCGGCGGGCCGCAAAGCTGGCCTTGCAGTCCTTCCCTCCGGCGGGACAGCCGATTCACTGACTTCAAGTCGTTCAGGCCCAGGGGCCCTCTGGCTCGAACCGCGGACCGGCCAACGCCCGGTCGCCGACACGGGAACAACATTTCGTGAAATTCGGGGTCCCCATTCAGGATCCCCGTGTACAATACTCCGCGTCAGCCAGTGGATATCACCTCTCCATCCGATCCTAGCAGCCTGTGGACAGTCTCATAGGATTCCCGATCGTTGACCGGGTCGTGTTCGACCTCTGGCGATCCCAGTAGCGCCATGGAAACAAACAGCACCGAACTCAAGCAGCTCCGTTTGATCAGCGAGATCGTATCGCGCATCAGTCTCGGCAAATCCTTCGGAGAGATCCTGGACGCAGTCTACGAAAACCTGCGAGGGATCGTCCCATGCAACCGCATTGCCGTGGCGCTGGTCGATCCTGGCGGTAGGCGAATCACGCTCTCTGCGATCCGATCCGATGGGCCTGCGGTGCTGGATATAGGCGTGCAGATGCCCTTCAAGGGCACAAACCTGGAGGGTTTGATCCGACGGGACGAGATCCTGATCCTGAACGACATCGAGGAGTACATCAAGAGCCACCCCGGCAGCATCAATACCCGCAAGGTGTACGAGGAGGGCATGCGGGCGACCATGACCGTACCCCTCATCGTTCGTGGAACTCCTGTGGGCGTGCTCTATCTGTCGAGCCGGAAACGAGGTGATTTCGTGGGGCGTCACGCCACGTTCATCCGGCAGGTCGCTGCCCACCTTGCCATGACCATCGAGAAGAGCCGCCTCATCAGCATGCTCGAGGCTCAGAACCTGACCCTGATGGAGAGCAAGGCGCTCTCCGAGCGATTCGTCACCCAGCTCAAGGAGGACGTCAAGCTCAAGACCCACGAGTTGGAACTCTCCAAGGAACGATACCGAACCCTTCTTGCCATCTCCAACACCATCAACCAGAGCGTGGAATTGGCCCCGGTCTTCAACCGCATCGTCGAGGCGCTGAAGCCCGTATTCCCGGTGGACAGGATGGCCATCGTCCTCTACGAAGAAGAGGAACATCGAGCACGATTGCTTTCCCTGGCGCCCAGCTCGGAGCGGCCGAGCCAGGAGGCCGACGACATCCCAATGGATCGATCTCTGACCGGTGAGGTGATCCGTACCCACAAGACCCGGTACTGGCCCGACCTCACCAAGGTGGACGACGTTTTTGAAAACCACCTCGTGGACAAAGGCATCCGCAGCTATGCCATTGTGCCCCTCATGCAGAAGGATCGGTCCATCGGTACCATGAATATCAGCAACCGCCGTGCTCACCGATTCGCTCCGGAAGACCTCGCCTTTCTCGATCAGGTTGCAGAGCCGGTGACACTGGCCGTCCAGAACGCACTGGCCTTCGATGAGATCGAGCGTCTCAAGAACCAGCTTCTTCAGGAAAATGTCACCCTCCGGCGGGAACTGCACTCCAGCCAGGAAACCCGGGGAATCATTGGTGTCAGCCCGGCCATTCAGGAAGTCACAGCGGCCGTGATGCGCGTGGGACCCACCGACGTCACGGTTCTCATCCGGGGGGAGACCGGGACCGGCAAGGAGCTCGTCGCCAGGGCCATCCACGAGGAGAGTTCCCGAAAGGACAAGGTTCTGGTGACCGTGAACGTTGCTGCACTGTCGGAGAACCTCATCGAGAGCGAGCTGTTCGGCCATGAGCGCGGCGCCTTCACGGGGGCTCACGACCGGCGACTCGGGCGCTTCGAGCTGGCCGACGGCGGCAGCATCTTCCTGGATGAGATCGGCGACTTGCCGCCGAGCACGCAGGTCAAGCTGCTCAGGGTCCTCCAGGAACGGGAGTTCGAGCGGGTAGGCGGTGGGGAGACCCTCCAGGTGGACGTGCGGGTGATTGCCGCGACCAACCGGAACCTGGAGAACGCGATTCGTGAGGGGACCTTCCGGGTGGACCTCTATTACCGGCTGAACGTGTTTCCCGTGGTGGTTCCTCCGCTTCGAGAACGTACCGAGGATATCCCGGAACTCGCCAGGTTCTTTCTGGACAAGTTCAGCCACAAAACGGGTAAGGTCTTCCGGAACATCACGCCGGCGACCATGGAGCGGCTCAAGGCCTACCACTGGCCGGGAAACGTGCGGGAGCTGGAAAATGTGGTGGAGCGCGCCGTCATCCTCGGAGACGGGCCCGATCTCCGGGTGGGTGCTGCCCGTCTCGGTGGAGAGAGCCTGGGAGCGAAGTACCAGAAGATCACCCTGGAGGAGATGGAGAGGAGATACATTACCGATGTGCTGGGGACGACGGGGGGGGTGATTTACGGGCCGATGGGCGCCGCAAGGATTCTCGGGATGAAACCCACCACGTTGCAGAGCCGGATGAAGAGGCTGGGAATCGACAAAGTGGGGAAAGGTGGGGAAAAGGGCAGTTCGTTTAATTCAAAAGAATGAGCAGTTCAAGGTGTTTTCCTACAAATGCGCACCGACATATCGTTGGAGCACCGAAATATCGGTGTGTCGGTGCTATGGCGTCGGAAATCCGCATATTTGTTAATGTTGCAAAATATTGAGATATATAACTTTATGGAAATGTTCGAGAAAATATTTCCATGGCTTGAGTTTTGCGAGAAAATTCAGCATCAATCCTGTGATTTACTTGATACATATCGTTACTAGCACCAGCTACGAAACAGCACCTGCAGCGTAGCACCTGTTTGGATCATCAATAATATTGTAGCCCCTGTTGTGGCTCATTCAGAATATAGCTTATTCGCGTAGCATCATTGCGGTTCATTCCCCCCCGGGTTGTCACTCCTCCTGGGTTTTCTCGAGGAAAAATATCTGCATGCTTCCGTCTATCAGAACACAAATGGCTGAAGTCCTGGCCAAGGGGCGCCGCAAGGGCGTGCTCTCCTTCGGGGACCTGGATCCGCTCCTGGATCGAGCGGAGTTCTTCCGGTCCGGGTATGTGCGCTTTATCAAGGAACTGAACGAGAAGCGCATCGACCTGGTATCCGGCGGTGAGGGGATCGCCTCCTCCAAGTGGCGGGATCGGAGCCGGTCGGCTCCCAGCGACCCGGAGGCGCCCAGCAAGGACCCCACGGCGGTCTACTTCACCGATCTCAGCAGCTACCGTTTGCTCACCAAGGAAGAAGAGGTCCTCATCGCCCGGCGCATCGAGTTCACGCGTCGCCGGTTCTTCGAGACCCTCAAGCGCTACAAGATCCCGCGGGCTGCGCTGCGCAAAGAGCTGAACCTGGACATTTTCGACGAATCTCTCGGCGATTCGGCCGCTCGCCGGCGCCGGAAGATCCGGCCCCCCCAGATCAGGGTCCCTCCCCAGGTGATGCGCGTGATCAAGCGCCGCTACAACGAGTATCTGATGGCTCGCGAGGAGCTGGTCGAACGGAATCTGGCCCTGGTGGTCTACGTGGCCAAGGACTACATGAACAAAGGGATTTCCCTCCAGGATCTCATTCAGGAGGGGAACACCGGCCTCATGCGGGCCGTGGAGAAGTTCGACTGGCGCAAGGGGTATCGGTTCAAGACTTATGCCAATTTCTGGATCCAGCAGGCCATGCTGCGCGCCATCCATAACCACAGCCGGACCGTTCGGATTCCGATCTATCTGCGTCGCAAGATCAAGAAGATCCGGGACCTCGAGGCGAGTGCCGAAGGTGGGGAGGCGAGCGTCGAGAGCATCGGCAAGCAGCTGGGCGAGAGCACCGAGAGCGTACGCAAGGCCATGGAGGCCGGGAAGTACATCCTCTCCCTGGACGAGCCCATCAACGGCGACAACACCGCCAGCAGCATGGATCTGATCGAGGACTCCAAGGCGCCGGCCGTGGCCGAGAACATGGACCTCGAGAGCCTGCGCCAGGACCTGGACAGGGTGCTGTCGAGCCTCGACAAGCGCGAGGAGCAGATCCTGCGCATGCGCTTCGGCCTGGACCGCGGCACTTCCAAGACCCTGGAGGAGGTTTCCAAGGTGTTCAACCTCTCCAAGGAGCGGATCCGCCAGATCCAGGAAGAGGCGCTTCGCAAGCTGCAGCTCCCCGAGAAGTCGCGGCCCCTGGTTGCGTATCTATAATTCACGATTCAAACAAGGCGGTTCGGGCTTGACCCGCGCCGCCTTCTTTCTTGTACTGATCAATACAAGAAAGGACGGTACCGTGCGCTACACACTCCTTCTGATTCTCCTGGTCCTCGTCGGATGCGGGACGTTCGATGCGAAGTTCCGGGTGTCCAGCCGTCCGGAGGGCCTCGAGGTCGATCTGCAAGGCTACCGGTTGCTCCTCAGGAACGTGTATCACCTCGATGTGCGCGTCCAGAACGTGGGTGACGGGATTCACTTCGACCTGAATGACCGGGCCGTCTTCATCCGCACCGGCAGGGAGATTCTTCTGGACGGGGTGCCGCTGGAGATGGAGCCCGGAGAAGTCCGGGAAGTCCAGCCGGTGGCCGCGAGGCGTGCCGAGGGGAGTAAGAAGAAAGAGGAACCGGCGAAAAAAAAGGAAAAAGAGCCCTCACCGACCACGCCGGTCCGAGAGGATTGAGATCGACTTCGAGAGCCCTCCGCGGTCGATCTCCAGATTCACCCATTTCCCTTCTTGGACGGCGGCGAGGGCCAGCAGCACGGCCCGGTATTCCCGCGTTGTGGAACCGTTCACCGACAGGATGCAGTCCCCTGCCTTGAGATCGCCCTTGTCCGCGGGGCTGTGCTTTACCACCTGGACCACGCGGACGCCGCGCAGCTCCGGCTCGATGACCGGCGATAGACGGACCCCGATGTACCCGGGATGGATGTCCTTGCCTTTCTTGAGCTCGTCGAGGGACTGGCGGGCGACCCAGATGGGAATGGCGAAACCCACGCCGGAATTGAGGCCGTAGCGCTTCACATTGAACAGGATCGTGATCCCCAAGAGACGGCCATCCATGTCCACAAGGGCCCCGCCCTGGTTGGCCTGGTTGACCCACGCGTCGGTCTGGTAGGCCCGGGCAGCCGGATTGATCTGGTTCCGGGCGCTGAGCAGCCCCCAGGTCAGAAAGGGTTCCTCGCCGATGCGCCGGGTGCCGTAAGGATTACCGAGCACCGCCACAAAGCTGCCCACGACGCATTCCCCCTCCTGGACCTCGGGCAGGACCGGGAGCCCCTCGGCTTCCACCTTTAGCAGGGTCAGGCCGCGCGTGCGATCGTTGCCCAGTCGCTTGGCCTCGAGCACCCGGCCTCCGGGCAAGACCACCTCGATTTTCCCCAGTTTTTTCTGCTTCGTCTCCCAGAGGTTGGAGGTGGCGGTCAGGATCCAGCCTTGTGGGTCGATGACCACACCGGACACGGGAAGCTCCCGCTTTTTTACCTTGACGGTCCTGGGCCGCCGCGGAGGTTTCCGGGGCTTTGACTGGCCCTTCCGGGGCTTGGGCTTGGCCTTCTTCTTCAGGGGCTTGATGCCGTCATGGCGCTGCGATTTCGGCGGTTTCAGTTCGGCAGGTTTCTTCTTTTTCTTCTTCGCCTTGTCCTTCTCGGCTTTCTTCCCCTCGGGCTGCTTCCCTTCCGGCTTCTTTTTCCCCTTGGTTCCCTTGTCTTCGTCCTTGGCCTTGTCCTTTTTGGTGTCCTTACTCTTGCCCTCGGTCTTGGCGGGCTCGGGGGCCGCTTTCCGGATGATGTTGAGGCTGACCACGGCAGGACAGGCCTCCCGGGCCATGCGGATGACGGCTCTGGACATGTAGCCGGCGTAGCGCCGGGGGCTGCCCCGCTTCCGGGCGCCGAGGCGAAGTACCCGGTGCGCTTCCTTGCACTGGACGTAGGTCTCCCGGATGAAGTTGATGGACATGACCTTGCCCAGGTCACCGGCGCCACGCTTCTGGTCGTTGATGCCGATGAGGGAGCCCCGGATATCGATGAGGGGGCCGCCCGAGCTGCCGGGATTGATGGCGGCTGTGGTGACGATCTCCGTCACCTTGACCTCGGGCAGGGAACGGTTGCCCCAGAGCCCAGCGATGTGGCCTACGGTGACGGCGGGCTGTCCCCCCTGACTGGCCTGGTTGAAGGCGTTGCCGATGGTGAATGTGAGGTCACCCACGTGCAGTTCGTCGCTGTTCCCGGCCGGGATGTTGGGGTACCGGCCTCCCTTGACGATTTTGAGCAGCGCCGTGCGGCTCTTGCCGGCCCGGTGGATCGGCGCGGCTTCCAGGGTGCGGCCGGAGGGAAGTTCGATTCGAACGCGCATGTCCTCTTTGAACTGTGCGGGCACCGCGGCGATGTCGGAGAGGATGTAGCCGCGTCCGTCCACGATGACGCCCGTGTACTTGTTGGCCACGCGCACCACGGCGGGCGTCAGCTTCTCCACCAGGTGGACGAAGTCCCGCTGGAGTCCGAAGAGTCCGGCGTGGTCCGGCCTCTGGGCGGGGGCGGCGGCGATGACCGTCATGGTCAGAAGGAACATCGTCGCGACGGTCGACATCCTGCAGGGGCGAGTCACCATGGAGCCTACCGTTTCTTCTTCTTCCGCGCCGGATCCACTTCCATCTTCAGGCGCACGCTGCGGGCGCGGCCCTTTCGCCGGATCTTCAGGGACAGGTACTTGCCGGCGGTTATCTTGCTGACGTGGTTGATATACTCCCGCGCGTTGTTCACTGGCTTCCCGTTCACCGACAGAATGAGGTCGCCCTCCTTGAGGTTCTCCCGGGCCGCCGGGCTGCCCCATCTCACTTCCTTGATGCGGACGCCTCTGCGCGCGGGCTTTTTGTCCAGGACGATACCCGAATATCCGCGTTCGATGTCCTTGCCCTTGCGAAGCTGGGGGAGGAAGGATTTGATCACGTCCACGGGGATGGCGTACCCGGCACCGGAGCTGGCCCGGACTCCCTGGCGGAGAGAGATCAATCCATTGATGCCGATGAGCTGACCCTTCATGTTGAACAGCGGGCCGCCCGAGTTCCCGGGGTTGATCTCCGCATCGATCTGGATGCTGTCCGTATATTCCCACCGGCCGCTCATGGCCCGGTTCTTTCCGCTTACCACGCCAAGGGTCACGACGGGCTCTCCGTCGGCTCCGAGAAAGAACGGATTGCCGACGGCGAGGACCCACTGGCCGACCTTCACCTTCCCGGAATCGCCCAGCTCCGCGGCGGGGAACCGGTTCCCCTCGATCTTGAGCAGGGCAATGTCTCCCTTCCCGTCGGTGGCCACCAGCTTTGCCGGCACCTTGCGGCCGCCCTCGAGGACCACCTGGAGGGCGTCGCAGTGACCGGCCACGTGGTCGTTGGTGACGATGTATCCGGATCGATCGATGATAACTCCGGAACCTCCGCTGGCAGCCATGAGGCGTTTCTGGCCCTCGAACTCCACGCGTCTGAGAGCAAAGATGGCCACGGTGGAGGGACGGATCTTCTTGACCACCTCGACCACGGCCTTTTCGATGGCCTGGAACCGAGTGATGGAAGTCTTGTCAGGATCGTTCTGGGCGGGGGAGGCTTCGAGGAAGGCCAGACCGAGGACAACGGCTGCAATGCAGCAGAGGCGGGCATTCATGTGGTTCTTGAACCTCCGGTCTCTTCGTCGAAATGAAAGCCTGTCGGTATGGATATTTATAGCATACCGTACCCAGTGTTCGGGCGCATTTCAGTCTTCTCTTCTGAATCCGAACTGCACGATTTCCCCGCTATCCCGGTCCCAGGCGATGAGCTTGCCCGATGCCAGGATCTCGAGGTCCGACAGGAGGGACCGGTCCACTCCCCGCCGCGGCATGCGATGCAGCGTCGGGAAGACCGTCTTGCCGGACGGATTCACCACCACCACCCTGCGGTCGCGGACCGTGAGGATCCATCGTCCACTGGGGAACCAGCGCATGCGGGGTCGATCGGGGGCGGGAACCACCCGGTCCAGGACCTTTCTGACCTTCTTCGTGAAAGCCCGGGTGACGTGAAGGGAAAAACGTCGGGTCGAGGAGCCGTCAGGACAGAAGTAACCGAAAAACTTCCCGCACGGAGACCATGCGCCCGGAAGGACGCCCTCGTCTTCGATGCGGTGGACCCCTTTACCCGATCCACCGGCGAAGAGCACGAGGGGATATTGCCCGGCCTTGAGTCCGGGCTGCACGGCCACCCTGCAAAGTTTGACGTTGAACCGGATTCCGTCGGCGGTTCCCTGGAGCGACTCCGGGCATCGGAACGAGGTGTGAGGGAGTCCACCCGCGGCATTGATCCTGTGCAGAAGGAATCCACCCTTGCGTGCCAGGCCACCCTCGTGCTCCATGGCATACACGGCCTTGCCGTCGGGGCTCCAACACAGCTGCACGACCCGTTCGTCCAGGTTGACGCCGTGCTCCTTGCGGGAAACGACATTCAGGAGGGTGACGCCGGGATTCCGGCGGTCGGTGACGGCCAGGATCTTCCCGTTCGGGGAGGGGAAGATCCGTTCGAATCGACGATCTCCTGCCGGGGGGACCGCGGTATAGGTACGTTTGCGCGTGTCCACCCTCCATACGGCCGGATCGGAACCCGACAGGTTCACGAACGCGGTGTATCCGTCTGGCGTCCAGGCAACGCGGACGGCATCCGAGGTCCTGTACCGACCCGACAGGGTGTTCAAGGTGAAATACTTCTTCCCCTTCGTGCTGTAGAGAGAGACGGGTACGTCGGGAGGGCCTTTCCCCACGAAAAGGACCCAGCGCCCGCAGGGGGAGAAGTGGGCAGCGACGGCGATGCCCGGCGCCTTGAACAGGACCTCCCTCTGAGGCGTCAGCGCCTCTTGCGCGCCTCCCCTGGCGAGGAGCAGGCACATCCAGGTCAACAGCCAGGCGGTTCTCACCTCGCGTCTTCTCCGATATCCATGTAGAATGACCTCATATTTCGGTTCAACCGGGGGACCGGAACCCTATTCTATCCTCAATCGTAGGAAAAAGGGTGTTTCCATGAGACCGTTCCGCGACCGCCTTCTCATCTTTCTGTCCTGCCTGTTTCTTCCTGGAATCGGAACCTTGGCCCCCGATTTTTTCGGGTTTCCTGCGCCATCCTGCCCGGCACAGGTTTCCGAATCCCTGAGATCCGCTTTTCAGATGAGAGCCGAAGGCCGGTACGACGAGGCACTTCAGCGATTTCTGTCTCTTCTCGAGGAGACATTGAACCAGGAGGGGCCCCCTCCCGAGGCGCAGCGTGGCGAGGCGGCTTTCCTTCTGGCCGTCATCCAAGATCTGGCCGGCTTCATGGGGGCCCATGCTAGAACCCTGACAGTTCTGGAACGCCTGTTACCCGATCTGGAAGAGAATGCCCCGCCGTGTGTTCGGGACCTCCTCTGCCTGGCCCGCCTGGCCTGTCTCGAGCGACTCCCCGGCCGCATGGCCGAGGCCGTGGCCCTGACCCGCTCCCTCGGCTACGTGGGGACCTGGACCGTGGTGGGACCTTTCGAAAACGAGCGAGGCAGCGGCCTCAAGCGGTCCTTCGGGCCGGAAAAGGAGTTCATTCCATCAAAGCGATACCGGGGCAAGGTGAGGGAGGTGGGCTGGCGAGCGGTGAACGGAACCGATGCGGCGGGGGGGTACATCGATCTCGACGCCCTGTTTCGTCCCGACGATCAGGTCCTGGCCCATGCCGCTTTCGCCCTGGTCCTTTCCCGGCCGGAAACCGTGGCTCTTCACTTCGGCAGCGATGAAGCCGTGGTGGTGTGGGTGAACGGTTTTGAGGTGCTCCGGCGGGACGTCCGCAGACCGTTTCGCCCCGACCAGGACAGGGTGGGCCTCCGTCTGGCAGCCGGGTCCCACCGGGTCCTGGTCAAGGTGTGCAACCAGGACGGCCCCTGGGGATTCTCGCTGCGGATTACCCGCATCGACGGGGGGCGCCTCGTGGGGGCGCGGTTCTCGGCTGAGAATTTGGATATCGCCGGGGCCGTTTCAGCACCTCGGCCCGAACTGCTTCCGGTCCCGTGGGATTCCAGGTTGTACTGGAGGAAGCTGGCCGAGAAGGGGGATCCCGTGGCCGCCCTGAAGCTGGCGGTCCTCCTCCTCCATCAGCGCCCCCACGACGCCAAATCGCGACAGGCCCATCAATGGGCCCGGAAGGCCGCCGAGGGCCTGAAGGATTTCGCCTACGCCCACTACCTGGCGGCCAGGGCACTTTCGCGGCGATATCAACACCGCGCTGAAATGGAAGAGAACCTCCGGCGGGAATCACTGGAGCGCGCGGTGGCCCTCGATGCGCGGTTTGCCGAGGCCTACCTCGACCTGGCCAGCTACCACAAGAACGAGACCGACAACCTCACCAAGGCGGAGGCTCTGGTGGGAAAAGCCCTGGAAATCAACGAGGCCTATGCACCGGCCCGGGTCTACCGGGCTTGGCTCCTCGAGCGCCGGGGCTGGCCCCTGGAGTATCGGCTGGCCCTTGAGGCTCTGGTGAAGTCCGAGACGGGCAAGGCCTACCCGGACGCTCTGGTTCGTCTGGCCAGTATCGAGAAGGCCCGGGGATACCTCGACCGCGCCGAAGGCCTTGCTGCCCGGGCCCTGGCCCTGGGCCGGGGGTCCTCCGCCCGGAGCCTTCGGGTCAATGCGCTTTTGGGGCTCGGCAAGGCGAGGGAGGCCGAGGCACTTTTGAGGTCGGCGCTGCTCGGTCGCCCTTTCTCCCTCTCCGGCCGGAAACGCCTGGCAAGGTTCCTCGAGGCCGTCGGCCGCCTGGAGGAGGCCGCCGACATGGTGGAGGAGGCGCTCCGCATCGCGCCCGAGGACACGGGACTCCTCCTCGAGGTGGCGCGTCTCGAGGGGCTCCAGGGCCGGGACAACCGCATGATTGCCCACATGCGCCGGGCGCTGGACCTGGATCCGAAGCTGAGCCGTGTGGAAAGGCATCTCCAGTTCCTCGAAGCCGGAAAGAAGTCCTTCTATGCCGGGCTGGAAGTGGATGCCTCGGCGGCCCTGAAGGGGGATTCGGGTCCCCCCGCCGAGGCCGTGGAGATGAACGCCTCCCACTACTACCTGTTTCGCCACCGTGTGGTGAACGTCAATCCCGACGGCACCCGAAGCGAATACGGCCACTTCATGACCCGGATTCTCACCGAGGCGGGGGGGCGGAGGTTCGCCCGGTTCAGCGTGCCTTACAGCTCCTATGACCAGCAAGGGCGGATCCTGGAGGCGAGGGTGATCCGGTCCGACGGCCGCATGGAGCCCGGCTCCATCCGGAATCCTGCGGTGCGTTCCTATTACGGCTACGCCCGCGTCACCTTCCAGGCCCTGAACGTCGGAGACACCGTGGAAGTGGTCTGGCGCCGAGACGACATCCGGCAGTCCTTTTTTGGCGATTATTTCGGGATGATTCATCTGTTCCAGGCCTCGGATCTCGCGGCCGTGGGGGAGTCCCGCCTCGACCTGATCCTTCCGGCGAAACGTTCGTTCCACTTCCAGGTGAAGAACGGCCGGCCGGACCACGAAAAGGAGAAGCGGCCCGATGGAACGGTCCATCACCGTTACCGGATGCGCGGGCTGAAGGGCCTTCGCCTCGAGTCGAGGCAGCCCGATCCCGAGGAGTTCGCTCCCCTGGTGGCCGTGACCACGTACGAGGACTGGAACGCCTTTGCCTCTTGGTGGTGGAACCTGATCCGGGAGCAGGTCCGGGCCGATGACGCCATCCGGGCCAAGGTGAAGGAACTGACGCGGGACAAGAAGACGAGGGCGGAGAAGATCCGCGCCCTGTACGAGTTCGTGGTCACGGAGATCAACTACACGGCCTGGGAGTTCGGCGTCCACGGGTACAAGCCGTACGAGGCGTCGGCCATCTTCGCCCGCCGGTTCGGCGACTGCAAGGACAAGGCGATCCTGCTCTGCACCATGCTGGCCGAGATCGGAGTCAAGGCCTACCCGGTGATCATCCATGCTGACACGCCGCGGTCCCAGGACGACCTCACCCTGCCCATGGTGGAGCACTTCAACCACTGCATCGCGTACCTGCCAGGAGACAAGGGCGACTCCGGCACCTTCATGGACGGGACCGCCACGTTTCATCCGCTGGGCGTGCTGCCGGACATGGACCGGGGCGCCAGGGTTCTGGTGGTGGAGGCCGGAAAGGCCGTGCTGCGCGACGTGCCCTGGGGAACACCCGAGGCCAACGGGGCCCGCACCGAGTACGACGTCTTCTTGAAGCCCGGGGGCGGCGCCGAGATCCGCATCACCCTCACGCCGGTGGGGGCGGCGGCCGTTACTCTCCGGGATCGCTTTGCCAGCCAGAAGGGGCTCCGGCGCAAGCGCCTCGAGGACTGGTTCGCTCCCCTGTTCGGCAAGGTGGCCCTGAAGGACATGCATTTCTCGGACCTCGAGGACCTCGCAGAGCCCGTGAAGATCCAGGCCACCCTCGAGGTGGACTCGTTCCTCCGGGCCGAGGACGGGCGCTACTTCCTGAAGTACGCGTTCCGGCGCCATGGCCTGTCCGGCCTGGTGACGGCCAGGACCCGGAGGTTCGACCTGCTCCTCGGGCCGCCGCGCATGGAATTCACGCGGGTCCGGTACCGGTTCCCGCCTGGAATGAAGGCGGAGGCGCTCCCGGCGGCCACGGACTACGAGGGCCCGCACGGAACCTTCTCGGTCCGGACCACCCGCACCGAGGATGGCGTGGTGGTCAAGCGGAAGGTGCGCTTGACGGCCACACGGGTGTCCAGAGACGCGTACCCCACGTTCCAGAAGTTCGTCCAGGCCCTGGACGGGTCCGAGGCCCATACCCTCGAGGTGTTCCTGTCGCCGGGAAAGGAGGTGGGACGATGATCGGGAAGTGCGCGAGAGCAGCCTGTTTCCTGGTGGTGCTCTGGCAGGGCGTGGCCGCACAGCTATCCCGGGCGGAGCTGACCGAGGTCCGGGAAATCGCGGCCGTGACTCGCAGTCTCGTCGAGAAGACCCGGCCGGACCCGGAGGGGGCGTTCCACGCCGTGGCGGATCTCGTGAAGAAATATCCGTCATCTCCCGTGGGAGAGATCCTCGTCTGGTACATGTATATACAAAGGAGACTGGCCGCAGATCCGTTGCTGGGTTGCGACCGGGTGCTACGCCTCCTCGACCTTGAGGGGCTGCACGGCCTGACCCGGGTATGGCTCTGCAGGATGGCCCGGGAGGACGCCTCTCGCCGGGGCGATGCAAAGGCAATGGAACGCTTCTCGCCGGCAAGGTGGTCTCTTCACGAGGGCTGGTGGTCCGTGGGGCCCTTCGGGGACCTGGCCCGGACGTTTCACGGCGTGCCCTATCCGCCCGAATCCGAGGCCTTTGATCCTGCGGCGATGTTCATTGGCCGGAGCGGCGGCAAGGTGACCTGGCGAAGGCTCCCCTCCCGGCCCCATAAATCTCACGTCTACCTCGATCTGGCCTCGGTGAAGAAGGACGGCTGTTACTACGGCGTCCTCCATTTCAAGCCGAGGCGTCCGGGGCCGGCCTACCTCTGGTTCATGGGAACGGCCTCGTACGAGGTGTGGCTGAACCGCCGAAAGGTGTTCGACCGGCAACGGGCCTATTCCGACAACCGGACGCGGTTTTTCCCCGGCGTGTACCTGGAGGCGGGCGTGAACCGGCTCCGGGTCAAGACCACCGACAGTGGTGGGGCGTTCTTTACCGCGCTCTTCGTGGACGCCACGGGAATGCAGGTTTCCGTGGATGCGGTGACGAATCCTGCTCGGGACGCGCGTCCCGCGGCCTCCCACCCGGGCCCGAAGGCCCCTTTCCGGTATGCGGAGTCCGTTCTCACCGAAGCCATCCGTGTAGAGAAAGACAACGTCGGATTTTACGCCCTGCGGAGCTACGTCGGGAGCTTGCTAGGCCTGCCCTCCGCAAGCCTGGCCGACGCGAAAAGGGCCCACGACCTGGCGCCGGACGTTGCGGCCTATCAACTCATGCTGGCCGGGATGTACTACCGCGCGTCCCACCTGCCCCGGGACACGCGGCAAAGCCGGGCCCGGGCCTTGATCCGGAAAGTGCTCAAGAGGCATCCCGAGAATCTCCAGGCCCGGATGTGGGAGGTCGACTTTCTCGTGAAGGACGACAAGAAGGAGGACGCCATCCGGAAGCTCAAGGCCTGCCTGGCGGAATTTCCGGGCTTCTACCGGGCCGCCGTCCTTCTCCACTCCGTCTATTCCGGCCTTGCCTGGGAGCCGGAAACCACCTTTGCGCGAAAGGCCCTGGAAACCATGGCGCCCCGGCGTACAAAGTGGCTCCAGGAGCAGGCGGAGGAGGCGAGGGAGTCGGGAAACCTCCAGCTGTGTGCCACCCTCCTCGACAAGGCCCTCGAGAGACACCCCCTTTCGTCCGACCTCCTCTCGGAACGGATGTCAGCCTCCAGGGACGCCGGCGATTTCACCGGGGCCCTCCGGTTCCTGGAGACGCTCCAGCACCTTCAACCCAACGACGCCTCCCTGAAGCGCACCGAGGCCGTGCTCCGGTCTCGCCTGGGGGATCACGCCGCGGCCGTGAAGATCCTCGAGGCCATGGCCCCGTACGACGAGATCCCCCTGAAGACGCGCAAGGATCTGGGGGACCTGGCGCGCCTCGTCGGGAACACAGCGGCCGCCATCGAGGCCTATTCCGCCGTGGCAAAGCTGGATCCCCGGGAGCACGAGACCCGGCGGCTGGCGGCGAAGCTTCGCGGCGAAGAAGCCTACCCGGAGTTTCTGCCCTGGCGAGTGGACGGGCTCAAGGCGGCCATGGATTTCAAGATGAAGAAGGAATACAGAGCCGCCGGCACCGTGCTCGTGGTGGACCACATGGTGGCCCGGTACTTCCCGGATGGGTCCAGCGTGTGGGAGACCCATCAGGTCCGGCGCCTCAACGACCCGCGGGGCGTGGAAGCGCACCGCGAGCTGGACCCTGGAGAGGAGGATCTGCTGGTGCGGATCATCCAGCCGGACGGGCGCATTCTGATCCCGGGCAAGGTGTCCGAGACCTACACGCTTCCGGGATTGAAGCCGGGGGTGTTCATCGAGCACCGGTACCGCACCACCAACACGCAGTCCGACGAGAATTCGCTGGAGTCCCTCAAGTTCTATTTCCAGAGCCTGGACGAGCCGTTCCCCGATTCCCGCATCGTGTTCCTCATGCCGGAGAACCATCGGGGCCGGTTTGTGTGGCGGAATTTTCCCGAGCCGCCCGAGGTGCGACAGCAGGGCGGCCTCACCGCGTACGTATTCTGGCGGAGGAACCAGCCCAAGGTGGTGCGGGAGGCCTACATGCCCACCGAGGAGGAGGTCGTGCCGTGGTGTGAGCTGGCCGAGGACGTGTCCTGGTCGGCGCTGAATCGCAGGCTCCACGACCGGATGCGCTATTTCGTCCGCGGAAGCGAGGAGATCCGCGAGGCCGCCCGGCGCATTGCCGGCAAAGTCGAGGGGGAGTCGAACCTGGCCCGGGCGCTCTACGAGTACGTGCAGCGCGTGGTGGCGCGCGGCGGTAGGGGCAGTCCCACGTTCGCGCTCCTGAAGCGGCAGGGCAACCGTCTGTACCTGTTCGGCTCGCTCATCAAGGCGGCCGGCATTCCCATGCGCCTGGCCTTCTGCCGGAACCTTCCTCCGGACCTGGATCCCTTCCCAGTGCCTTTTTTCCGCAACGACGACTACTTCACCCAGCCCCTCATCCAGGTCATGCCCCGGGACGGTGATCCCGTGTGGGTGGTGGGGGGGGCGCCGCGCCATTTTCCGTACGGCCGGCTGCCCGAGTTCCTGGGAGGGGCGCCCGTGTTCCTGCTGGGCGAATCGGGCGGCATGGTGGAGTACCTCCCGGAGGCGAGCGTCGAGGCGTTCGCCTCCCTGAACGGCTCGGGCGTCATTCGCCTGAACGAGGACGGATCGGCCCGGGGCGAGTTCGATCTCGATTTTCCCGGCATGGTCGGCTTCGGACTGAAGGATTACCTGCAGAGCGCCAACGAGGATATCCGTACGGCTTTCATCCGGAGGTTCGTGAGCCGGCCGTTTCCGGGCGCCACCCTCGTCGGTCACACCCTGCCCGGCTTGAAGGACCGCAGGAAGCACCTGCGCATGCGCCTGAAGATAGACTTTCCCTCCTTTGTCCGAAAACGCGGCCGGACCAAGGCCTGTCCACTGGGTCTGCCTGCGAGCCACATGAAGCGAGGATACGCCCGGAAGAAGGAGAGGGTCCATCCCTTCGTCCACAGGAACTACCGGGTGTCCCGGTGGAGGATTGTCCTGGATCCCGGTGACCACCACCATTTTCCGGTCCGCCCGGAGGGGGTTCTGGCCAGGTGGGCGTTCCTCACATACGGCCTTTCCACGGTCATGGACGGGGAGAAGCTGGTGATCGAGCGCAGCGTGGTGCTGAAGCCCGGAACCCTGGCCCCCCGGGACTACGAGAAACTCATTGAGATCGCGTCCCGCGTGGATGACGCCGAGGCGCGCATGGTGAAGGTGGTGAAGATCGGAGGGCGGTAGCGTTCATGCGAAGCGACACCGTGAAGAAAGGCCCCGACCGCGGCCCGCACCGCAGTCTCATGAAGGCAACAGGCCTCACCGACGCCGACATCCGCAAACCCTTCATCGGCATTGCCTGCAGCCACACCGACGCGGTGCCGGGCCACGTGCACCTCGACGCCGTGGGCGATTTCATGAAAAAGGAGATCCGCGCTGCCGGCGGCACCCCGATCCTGTTCAACACCATCGCCATATGCGACGGCATCGCCATGGGGCACGGGGGCATGAACTACTCCCTCATGAGCCGGGAGCTCGTGGCCGACAGCGTCGAGGCCATGGGCGAGGCGCACCGGTTCGACGGCCTGGTGTGCATTGCCAGCTGCGACAAGATCGTCCCGGGCATGCTCCTGGCGTCGCTGCGATTGAACGTGCCCACGGTTTTTCTCTCCGGTGGGCCCATGGAGGCGGGCCGGGTGGGGGGCCGGGACGTGGACCTCATCCATCAGTTCCAGGCCGTGGCCCGGCGCCGGGCGGGCGCCCTGACTGCCCGGGAGGCCAGAGTCCTGGAGGACAATGCCTGCCCCACGTGCGGTTCGTGCAGCGGCCTGTTCACCGCCAACTCCATGAATTGCCTCACCGAGGCCCTGGGCCTGGCCCGGCCCGGAAACGGCACGATCCTGGCCACGAGCCCCGAGCGACTGCGCCTCTGCTCGGCCGCTTCCGGCCGCATCGTGGCCATGACCCGGCAGTGGATCCGCGGCGGCTGCCGGCGGACGTTCAAGCTCCTGCCCCGGAGGCTCATGAAGAAGAAGGCCTTCGAGAACGCCTTCGTCCTGGACATGGCCATGGGGGGATCCACCAACACCGTGCTGCATCTGCTGGCCATGGCACGGGAGGCGGGCGTGCCCTTTGCCCTGGACGACGTCCAGCGCATCTCGCACCGCACCCCCAACCTCTGCCGGGTGGCGCCGTCGTCCACTCCCGAGGGGCGCCTCTATCACATGCAGGACGTCCACCGCGCCGGGGGCGTTCACACCCTTCTGGACCAGGTGCGGCAGGACCGCCCGTCGCTGGTGAAGGGGGACTGCCTCACCGTCACGGGAAACACCCTCGGGAAGAACCTGGATCGCTACTCCCTCCGGAGCCGCCGGCTCCGGCCCGAGGCTGCCAGGATGTACCGCCACGGCTGGAAGGCCACCGGCCGCAGCCTCGAGGCGGTGAAGGCGATGTACCGCGGGGAGCGGCCGGCGAGGCTTCCGACCTTGAACGGCGGCCGGTTCAACGCCCGGGACGTCATCCGCACCCTGGACACCGCATTCACCCGGCGGGGCGGTCTCGTGGTGCTCCGCGGCAACATCGCCCGCCGCGGTGCTGTGGTGAAGCGGGCCGGCGTGGATCCCGGGCGGGTCCGTCACTCCGGGCCGGCCGTGGTGTTCGAGAGCCACGACGATGCCTGCGCCGGTATTCTCGGCGGCCGCATCCGGGCCGGGGACGTGGTGGTGATCCGCAACGAGGGGCCGCGCGGGGGGCCGGGCATGCAGGAGATGCTGGCGCCCACCAGCTACCTGAAGGGCCTGGGCCTGGACGGGGTCTGCGCCCTCGTCACCGACGGCCGGTTCAGCGGCGGCACGGTCGGCGTGAGCGTCGGTCACGTCAGCCCGGAGGCAGCAGCTGGCGGCGAGATCGCCCTCCTGAAAGACGGCGACCGCATCGACATCGACCTGGAGGCGGGCACGATCCACGCCCGGCTCACCCGGGCGGAGTGGGCCCGACGCCGGAAGTCCTGGCGGCCGCGGCCCCCCCGGGTGCGCCACGGCGGCCTGGGCCGCTACGCCGCGCACGCCTCAAGCGCCGACACGGGGGCAGTGCTGGAGTGGCCGGGGAAGGGCAAATCCCCGGGGAAGTGTTGAGCCGGCTGCGGCCGGGGCCTTCTCAATCCCAAAGGTAGCAACGGGTTACTTCACCGGGCAGCAATAATCTCCGTACGTGAAACGGGCCGGCATCATCGAGCCGGCCCGTGGTAAATGCGGTTACTTCGGCTGGAAGGTCAGGCCGAGACCGTTGGTCGCTTCGCCGAATCCATTCTTTCCTGCAGGATCGAGAATCACAGCACCCATGTAGATCCGGAACCCGGCCAGTGCCGCAATGTCGGGCACGAAGAGGGTGACACGGGCGGTTCCGTGTGTGCTCAGGATACCGGTGTTCTTGAAGAGGGCGGGATTCGTGAGGGAAACCATGAACAGGGGGTCCAGGTTCAGGTGTAGGCGGTAGTTGCCCACGGGGAAGCCCGGGCTGTGGCTGTAGCTCAAGGCCGCCACGTAGGTCTTGCCCTTGTAGAGGGGGAAGTTGACGAGGAAGTCCACGGCGTGGCCGATCTTGACCGTGGTCTTGACGAGCCACAGTTCACGGTAGTGTTCCACGGTGACGCCCATCGGATTGATGCCCGTCTTGGCGGAAGTGTCCTCGTGGTAGGGCCGGTTGTACTTGCCGGTCTTTCCGTTGTAGGCGTAGACGCCGGTGGGGCTCGTGTTGCCCTGCACCACGATGAGAACCCGGTCGGACCGCAGGAAGAGGTCGGTCGGATTCTTCAGGCCGGGCTTGTTGGATTCCAGGGTGGTGAGGGCTCCACCCGGCGCCAGGGCGTAGAGGTAGTTCTTGGCGGCAAGGAACATGTTGCCCGTGTAGCTATCCCAGGTCATGCAACAGGCACCGGGAACTGTGGCCACCAGCTTCTTGTTGTGGCTGCGGTCAATGGCCCAGATCTTGTCGCCGTCCACGACCATGAGGGAGCCGTTGGTGCCGTTCCAGGCGATGGAGCTGGCATTCGTGAATCCGGTGGTAATGGTGGTGCGGGTGGAGGCCACGGGATTGACGCCGAGGACCGCAGTCCCGGCGGCCATGACGTAGGTGTTGTCTTCATCCACGTCGATGTCCCGGGCCGGTTGGCTGAGGCTGCCGACGATGGTGCGGACATGGCCATCCCTCACGCCCATGATCATCTTGTCGATCACCACGAGATCTTCGTTGCCCATGCCGTTGGGGGCAACGCCGCCCACGTTTCCGGCGGGCAGGGGGAGGATCGTGGTGATGCCGCCGTACCGACCCATGGCAATGAGGGCGTTACCGTGAAAGCCGCCGGCATTGGAAAGTACGATTTCACCGGTCTTGGGCTGGGCGGTTGTCGTGGGGGCCAGTGATAAGGCCAACATCGCACACAGGACGATTGCGGCTGCAAGTTTTACACGCATGATTTGGCTCCTATTGGTTCCCTGAGCTTCACCCGAACGAAAGCTACACGTATCCCGGATTCGAAGGATCAACCATGAACATCCGGCGGTATTGCCGGAAACTACCCATCTCGAGTTAATGGAAAGGAAGATTGAAGGAAGATGAAACCCTATCTTTTCCTTCTACAAGGCCCCCTTTCTGGATTTCAGCAAAGCTTGATCGTAGCAAAATCAATCTGGGTATACAACGGGAGAAAAGTGGATATGGATGCAGAATTCACGGGATATCCCCGCCGTCGGTTTCAAACTGAGACGGGCCCGGATGGGGCTGGAATGAGATCGTCGTATTACCCTGTGATATCGTCCTGGATGTTCAGAAAGGGCTGGATCTTCGTGAGATAGGCCCGCAGCGTGGCCCAGGGGATTTCGTGGTCGGTGGAACTGATTTCCAGGAAAAAGCGGCCCCGGACAACCAGGGCCCTGCGGATGTGCATCGTGCCTCCCTCAGATTCCAGGACCACGTACGAGGTGCGAAGCACGGGGTATCCGGCCAGATCCCGGGTCCGGTTGGATTCCGTCTGCACGGACATGCCTTCCGCTGCCATGCGTTTTTCCCTCGCCGCCAGCATATCCCGCTGGGCCTTGAGGAAGGAGAACGCCGCCGAGGGATTGTTCAGCTCGGCCACGGTCAAATGGACCTGCTTCACCTCGGCCTGGTGGGCCGTCTTGCTGCCGACTCGAGCCAAACTCGACATCAGGACCTTCACGCGCCGGGCGGGAAGCTCGGTCAGTAGGATCTTCTCGAGGGTTCTCTTATCCGTCTGTCCCGGCGTGACCGTCCATTTTTCCCCGCTGCAGAGGTCTTCCATTGCGGCCAAAACAGGAGCCAGAGGATCGGGCTTCGGGGCTATTTTCGGCTTCTTCACGGGAATGGAGGGGAATGCCCCGAAAGCCGTGGGCGGTGTCTGGATCCGGCGCTGGATTTCCGGGAGACCGCTGCTCTTCAGGCACTGCTCCACCCAGAGCCTGGCCCGTTCCCGGCCTTTACCCACGAATGCATAGAGCAGAATCTCGGCCTGGTTTTCGTCTTTGGAGGTCGTGAAAGAGGCCAGAGACCGGGTGAAGGTGATCTCGTGTCGCTTCGAGTTCCGGACGAGGCTTGAGGCCGCCCATGAGGCGTGGCCCTCCTGGAAGGCCAGTCGAGCGGCCAGCATTTCCAGGGTGCTGTCCAAGGGTGGATCCTCGTCGGCGAATCGCCGCTTTTCGAAATCGGCCATGCGGGTCAGTTCCCGCACCAGGGCGAACTGGATCAGAGGGTGGATCTGCCGGGAGACGATGCGATCCGGATCCAGATGTCGGTCGAGGTTGGAAGGCACCACGAGAAGGCGGCTCTCGTCGTCGTTGTAGACGTGCCGGATGATGAAAAGGGGAGCCAGGTGCCCCGCCACCTTTTCCGCGATACGCCGGGCCTGATCGGGAAAGAGGACCGGTCGGGTGCCGGGTTCGGGCTCCATGACCACCTTCTGGATCTGCGTCAGCTCCTTCTGCAGTTCCTTGATGAGGGCGACCTTGAGATGGTTCCGGTCCACGACCTTGAGGGGAATGGGTTCATAAACCCGGATACCCAGGGATTGGCTCATCCTCGGGCCGAGTTCACGGATCTTCTCCCGGAGGTTTTCGGGTTTGAACTCGGTCCGGCCCTGACCCGGACACGTACGAACACCGGTGAACAGGATTCCCACCGCCAACACCGTCCAGAGCAATTTGCGCATTTTTTATCTCTCCCCGGCGGCCCTGGATACGAAAAGATAGAATATCGGGCCGATGATCATGGAGGTGGATGCGACCCGTCGCCGCCTTCCACGGCCCGTGATGAACCATGCACAGGCTTATGAAAACGTCGGAATATTTTTCACCGATCTGGAGCATTCCCCGGGATGCGGCCCTTATCTATGGATCCTATAGACTTATGCGAGTTCACCTGCTGTTGAGTTCCGGCTTCCTGGGTCTGATCCTGGGTGCGGCTCCGGCCTTCATTCCAGGGCGCCTCGAGGCCCAGGATCGCGCTCTCTACGTCTGGAAACTGGCACCTCGGCTGGACCGGTTCGAGACGATCTTCACGGTCTCCCGGAAGGCGGGTATCCGCCGTCTCTTCCTGGCGGTATCGAAGCAGGTCCTCGAGAAGCCGGCAAGCCTCCGTGCCTTCCTCACGCGAACTCACGCCACCGGCCTGGAAGCCCACGCCGTGGTTTCGGAGAACACCTGGGCCCTCGAGGCGAACCGGGAAGCGGGCCTCACCCGTATTCGACGGATTCTCGCGCTGAATCAGTCCCTGAAGAAGAAGGCACGTTTCGCAGGGATTCACCTCGACGTGGAAGTGCACGCGCTGGAGCGATTCAAGTCGGCCAAGCGCGTATGGCGCCACAACCCCGAGGCTCTCGACACGATCCGGGGGTTGCTGAAGCAGTGGCTGGCCTGGATCGACGCCGTGGTCAATGTCGTGAGGAGAGAGTCACCGTCGATCGAGGTGAGCGTGGCGGTGCCTCACTGGTTCCTGAAGTCGGGCTCTCCCTACAGGGTTTCTTGGAAGGGCCGGGAGGAAGAGGTCACGGTTCATGTCATGCGGCGGGTCGACGAGGTCGTGGTCATGGCATACGCGGCGAAACCGACCGTGATTCCACGCCTGGCGAGAGAGGAGACCGCACTTGCGGCGAGACCTGGCATGGCCCGGACTCGAGTCGCGGTCAGCGTGAGTCCCCGCGGACCCCGGGGGACCAGTCTCTTTGCGGGCCAATGCCGTTAAGCTCCAGGAGGCTGCGGACTGAAGCGCGTCCTGCTCGTT
>CAZAKZ010000036.1:0-43291 GCA_964485695.1 uncultured Planctomycetota bacterium
CGCTTTGAGCGGTTCACAATATAAAGCCTCCGGCTCTGCCGGAGGATGAATTACTTCCCTGAATCCCGATTTCTAAATGGCCGATCCGATCGCTACGAATCGTGACCGGCCATTTCGACCTCTACCCGAAGTAATCCGACCCGGATGCGATCTCGTCCACGTTCTGGCTGTCCAGCCGGAGGTCCCGGGACACCTCGATCCCCATCTCGATGGAGTGGTCCATGTTGTTGTACTTGAAGAGCCCTTGCCGACCCGCGGAGTGGAGGTCGTCGATGGAGTCGACGAAGTCCTTGACGGCTTGCAGGTGGCGCAGGTAATCGAGATCGTAGATTGGATAGGCGTACCGGGCCCGGTGGGTCCAGGTCTCTTCCACCTCATCGTGCCGGATGAGCCCGATGCGGGAAAGGTCCTTGACGGCGATTTCCCGCAGATGTTCGTCCGAGGCTTCCCAGACCTCGTCCCCGTGATCGCAGGTGATCTCGCAGCACAGGAGGGTTTTCCCGTCGGGGGAGTTGAACTCGCTGAAGTTCTTGAATTCGCTGATCCTGTGAACCGTGAGCTTGTCGTCGGGAAGGTAGATCCAGTGGTCGTCGGTCACCTTGTCTCGATCCAGCGCCAGGTAGACGAATACCATGCTGCGATGTTTCATCCGGCTTGCCGCTTCATGGACATCCTTCGGGGCGCTGGGTGTGATCAGCTTGCAGAGCTCCGTGATGGGAATGGTGGAGACCACCGCATCCGAGACCTCTTCCATGTCCTCTTTCCCGGACGAATAGACCACCTTTTTCACCCGGTTCCCCACGGTCACCAATTCCCGGACGCCCGCACCGAGGAAGATCCGTCCCCCCAGTTTCTCGATTTCCTCGGCCAGGCGAGTGGAGATCCTGCCGATCCCCCCCCGTTTGGGGTACCAGAATTTGGAGACGTAGGTCCGGGGCTGATTGCCGACCTTGGGCCTGAACACGGTCTTTTTCACGGCGTCCCAGAGGCTGAGCAGGGTGATTCGTTGAGACGCCCAATCGGCCGAGATCTGCGTGCAGGGAATTCCCCAAGTCTTCTCGGTATAGACCCCGAAGAACATGCGGTAGAGGGTACGACCGTAGCGGTTGAGAACCCAGGTTTCAAAGTTGTCTTCCCCGGCCTTGCAGAAGATGTTCTTCACCTTGACGGCGAAGAAATCCACGAACGACCTGATGAGAACGGAAACCGGCAAGTTCTTCAGGATGTTGTCCAGCTTCAAAGGGTAATTGAAGAAGCGGTTTTCCATGTAGATCCGGCTGGTTCTGTCCCGGATCCCGATGTTGTCACCCAGAAGGTCGTTGATGAGTTCGATGAGCTCGGGGTTGCCGGTGTGGAACCTGTGCGGCCCGTAGTCGTAGGTGTACCCGCTCCGCTGAAAACTCCGGGCCAGGCCTCCCACCTCGTCGGATTTTTCCAGCACCGTGACCTCGGTTCCTTCCTGAGCCAGCTTGTACGCAGCGGACAGACCGGCCAGACCAGCACCCAGAACAACAACTCGTTTCTTTTTCATGTTCAGCGATTCTCTGGCATCGATTCTCTTATTCAGGAGTGCCGGATGTATTGGAAACGGATCAACCGCAGCTTTCGGTCCGGTGGAATACGGCATTCAATGTAGGATGCCGGCTCGACTCCCCGGTCTCCCTACTCATCGGCTCCAGGAATTATCAGGTATAATTCGGCGGTGCCGAAGGCTTCATTTTGCCCTAAATGTCTGGAAATTATAGCAAATATGGCCGTTCGGATGATAAGTTTATCGAGGGATCCCCGGGAGTGGACAGGACCTCGGTCGCCGGTAGTAGTGCATCCAGCTCGGGCTCTGTTCCTCTAATTCCCATTGCCCGGGACGTCAAAAGGTCTTCGACCCGCGTTCATCAGGCGAATGGTGGTTCTGAATGGCTGTGAAATCGGTCCTTTTCGACATGGGCAATACCCTGATCGATTTCGAATCCCGCCCCCTCGACGAGCTTCACGAAGCTGCCGTGGGTGCCGTGCACGCCCGACTCTCTGGCCTGGTGGGTCGCGACCGCGTTCCCGGCCAGGTGGATTTCAGGGCGCTTTTGGCCAGGATCTGGGAGAGCGTCGAAGAACGACATCGGCCGAATTCCGGACAACCCACCCTGAATGAGGCTCTTCAGGCGGTATTGAACGACCTTTCGATTTCCGCCTCCCGATCCCTCCTCCATGATCTCGAACTGGCGCACTATGAGACCTTTCGGGTCCAGATCCGGCCCGATCCGGAGGCGAGGGAGGTTCTCGAAGGATGTCTTGGAAGGGGACTCCGGCTGGCTCTCATATCCAACACCATCTGGTCCCCACATCTGCATCGGGAAGACCTCGCTCGTTTCGATCTGGGCCGCTACTTCCACCGGATCGTCTTTTCACCCGATTTCGGTCGTAGAAAGCCGCACCCGGCCATTTTCATGCATGTCCTGGATGGGTTCGCCACGCTCCCGGAGGAGGCCGTGGTCGTCGGGGACCGGATAGATGCAGACATCCAGGGAGCCAGGAATGCCGGTTGCATGGCCGTGCTCAAGGTTCATCCGTTCTCCTGTCTTGAAGGCCAGGACCGAGTTTCACCCGATGCGGTGATCCATTCCTTGAAAGAGATCCTGTCTTTTCTCGATACTCTTATCCCGGATTATTCATGAATAATCCGGGTTATGGAACTCCAAGCGCGGGGGCCGTTGCCTCCCGCAGGTGCCGATTGATTCCATGCGGAGCTATGATCCCATGTTGAGCGGTCTGGTTTCCTCCGGCCCGATGCGAATCCTGATCTGGTTGAAAATCAGGGTTCTTCTCTCCTGCACCACGATCCCGATCCTCGTTGCGGCTGCACCAGGTCAGGAAGAAACCGTGGGGCCGAGGACCCTCCGGATCGCCTTCACCAAGAACTCGAGAGGCGCCCTCGGTGCGGGCATGGACCGTGGGCCCGGATCGGTGATCCCCGGGGGCGTTGCGTCCGGCACGCGACGCAACCGCCTGGCGAGTCTCGTCCTCCGCCTCAAGAAGCAGCGCCACACCCTCTATTTCGACACCGGGAACGCTCTCGTACCGCAGCGCTTCGTTCAATTCGGCAAGAGGGCGGTCCCGGGACACCGTCCCGGCGGTCGCACGCCCGGCTCCCTGGAAGACCTCAAGGCCGAGATGGTGGGCGTCGTGTCCACTCTGAGGGACCTGGGCCCGTCCGCCGTGGTCCCCGGCGAGGAGGACTTCGCCCTCGGGGGACGCTTCTACGTCGACCTCATGAAGAGTGCCGGGATTCCGGTTGTGTGCGCAAACCTGTTCCATCCCGGCACCACCCGGACCGTCTTCCCGTCCTACCGCCTCCTGAAGGTGCACGGATGTCGGGTGGTCGTCCTCGGAGTGATGACGGACGCCTGCAACATCCAGCCGCTGGCCGGTTCCTTCCCCTATCGCCTGGCCGATCCACTCGACCTCCTCGAGGTCCAGGTGCAGAAGATCCGGAAACGGGAAGATCCGGATCTCGTCCTCTTGCTCTCACACATGGGCATTCTCGAGGACCTGGACCTGGCCAGGCACCACGAGGGAATCCCCGTCGTTCTGGGGGGGCGGAGCGAGAACGTCTTCCATCGGCCCTACCAAAGGCCCGGAAAGGTCGCCGATCCGATTCACATCTACCATCCGCCCGGCAGGGGCGAGGGGATCGGGCTGGTGAAGGTCACCCTGTTCAGGCCGGGAGCCCCCTTCCGAGACATCACCGTGGAGCGGCAACAGGAGGAGATCTTCTGCAGGACCGAGCAACAGCTGGCTTCCCTCGAATCCGCGCCGCCCCCGACGTCCGATCCGGAAATCCGGGCCAGGACGGCCCGGATCAGGGCGTTGAAGGCCCGTCTGACCACCCTGAAAAAGGCTCTCGACCGTCCCGCCGGGCCGGAATGCAACACCCTGGAATACTCTCTGATCAGAGAGTGACCTCCCCGGGTCGCAACCGGGAGAGGACCGCTTCCAGGTCTTCCGGGAGCGGTGATTCCATCCGGAAATCCCGGTCGGTCCCCGGATGGCGAAACGCGATGGCCTGGGCGTGGAGGAACATGCGCTCGAGTCCCAGCCGGTGTCGGGCGAGGGTATTGGCCCTCTGGATTCCGTAGAGGGGATCCCCCAGGACGGGCGTCCCGAGCGTGGCCAGGTGAACCCGGATCTGGTGGGTTCTTCCTGTCCTGGGCTGGACGGCCAGGTAGCTGAAGCGATGGAACTCCTCCAGGACGTTGTACTCCGTCACGGCTTTCTGGCCCCGACCTCCCGGCGCCACCTGCATGACCATGCGGCTGCTGCGTTCGCCACGGATCAGGGGCAGCTGGAGGATCCCCTCCGGGCGGGGAGGGGCGCCGGCCACAAGGGCCCGGTATTCCTTCTGAACCCGCCGCCGCCGGAACTGGTCCAGAAGATCCTGGTGTGCGTCCGGATTCCGGGCCACCACCAGAATGCCCGAAGTGTCGCGGTCCAGGCGGTGGGCGAGTCCGTAGCTCCTGTCCTTTCCAAGGGGTCGGAGATCTGCTTCGTATCCGTGGAGGAGACCGTTTACCAGCGACCGTGTCTTCTGCTTGCTCCCGGGTAGAACCGTCATTCCGGCCGGCTTGGAGACGACGAGTATGTCCCTGTCCTCGTGCAGGACCGTGAACTCCACGGCGGCGTTGGGCGGGACCTCGACCACGCCTGCTCCGGATCGGATCAGGATCTCGTCTCCCGGATTCACCCGGTGGTTCGGGGGCACCGGCTGGAGGTTGACCCAGACCTGCTTTTCCCTGAAGAGGCGCTGGATCCTGCCGTACGGCAGGTCGGACCGTTTTGCCTGCAGGAGACGGTCGATCCTCCGACCGGCATGGGCCGGGTTGACCTTGTATTTCCACATGATTTTAAGTATAGGCTGATTCCTTCCGGATTCTGTTGAATCTCGATCCGGGTCCCCGGGGGTACCCCTGTCCCATCCAGAGCCCTCGAGATCCTCTGCTGAGGATCGAGAAGTGGATTGATCTGTGGATTGATTTTTTGTGGAGCCGCACCCTGCGGGAACCGGATTTCTCGACGTTCATGTCCTGAAACCGAAATCGTATCGAGCCTTCTGACGGATACCAAAGGATGCCAGGGAAAGCTCCCCTGATTGTACGAGGGTGATCGCATGAAAATCCGATATGTTCGCGCCGTGGCATGGAGTCTGGCCCTCCTGCTGGCGGGAGCCATCGGGCTAGGATCGGCCCAGGAAAAGCAACCACCCAGGAAATTGGGGAGCACGGGAAAGATCTCGGGCCTGGCCCTCATCGACCGCACCGCCGTTCATCCCGGTGAGACCTTCCGCCTGGCCATCGACATCGAGATCGAGTCGGATTGGCACATCTACGGCAATCCCGTGGGACCCGGCGTGGGGAATCCGACCACGGTGGAAGTGAAGCCCGTCCCCGGCTTTCAATTCGGCCCGGTTCGCTATTCAGAGCCCGTGCGGCTGGATCAGCCCGAAATCGGACCCGATCAGTGGGTCTGGGCGTACGAAGGATTTGCACGGCTGTACAGGACCGGCAAGGTGTTGCCGGGTACAGAACCCGGCGCCTACGAGGTGCACCTCGATGTTCGTTGTACGGCCTGCTCGCATGAAGCATGTGAATCCGAGGCGTTCCAGGTCGTTGCCAGGATCGAGGTCGCCCCGCCCGGGAAAGAGACGCAGCCGGCCTTCGTCGGTTTTTTCAAGGACTTCGAGAAGGCCAGGCCGGTGGGTGGGGCTGAGAAAATCCCGGGGCCGGTCGCACCCGGAAAAGGCCAGGCAGGTTCTTCCGGGAAAATGGAGTCTCCAGCCGTCCTGGATCCGTCCAGCAAGGAAGCCATCTCGCAGTATTCCCCCCGAACCTTCGGAGTCGATAGCTCGAGTGGGTCCGTAACGGTGGAGGCGGAGGGGAGCGAGAGCCTGTGGAAGTTCCTTCTTTTCGGCTTCCTCGCCGGCATGATCCTCAACGTCATGCCCTGCGTGCTTCCGGTGATCAGCATCAAGGTCCTGAGTCTCGTCCAGCAGGCCAAGGAGAGCCGGAGTCGGGTATTTCTCCACGGAGTCTCCTTCAGCGCGGGCATTCTCGTCGTATTCCTCCTCCTGGCTTCGGCGGCCGTGTTTCTGGGAAAGAGCTGGGGGGCGCATTTTCAGGAAGTCGAGTTCCAGGTTGCGATGATCGTGCTCATTTTTCTCTTCTCCCTTGGACTCTTCGACGTCTACACCGTGGAGGTGCCCGGTTTCGTGAGCCGGAAGGGGGGAGAAGTGAAGGAAGGACTCGTGGGCTCCCTCCTGAAGGGCATGCTGGCCACGGTGCTGGCCACACCCTGCAGCGGCCCCTTTCTCGGAGGCGTTCTCGCCTTCACCTTGAGAGAATCGCCGTTGACCGTCTTTGTTGTCTTCACCAGTATCGGTCTGGGCATGGCCTTCCCGTATGCAGTGCTCACGACCCTTCCGGCCTTTCTGCGTTTCGTTCCCAAACCGGGTCCCTGGATGGTCCGGTTCAAGGAGTTCATGGGATTCGCCTTGCTGGGTACCGTGGTCTATCTGCTCACAATCGTCGACGACGATCTGAAGGTCTGGGTGGTGGGATTGTGCCTGATTCTCGCCGTGGCCGCCTGGATGTACGGGCGGATGACAGGGCCCGAGCGGAAAACGGGCCACCGGGTATTCTGGAGAGCATCTGCCCTCGTTCTGGCCCTGGGGCTCGGGTATTATTCCCACGGATTTCTGGTGGGCGGCACGGAATCCACCTTCGACTTTGCTCGACTGCAGGCGCTGGGCCGGGAAGGTCGCACCGTGGTGGTCGACTGGACGGCAGACTGGTGTCCGAACTGCAAGCTCGTCGAGAAACTGGTGCTGCAGAACGAAGAGGTTCAAGAAGCCATGAAGGCCAAGAACGTGGTGTTCATGGTGGCGGATATTACCCGGAACAAGCCCGTGGAAGAGGCGCTGATGGCCAGGCTGGGGAGTCGATCCATCCCATTCCTGGGCATCTTTCCGGGAGACAATCCCAGGAAACCCTATGTCCTCAGGGACATCTATTCCAGATCGGATGTCTTGAAGATCCTGGAGCGGTGCCCGTGAGAACGAACCGAATGAGTGTTTCCAGTCACGACTAGAAGGCGTGGCCCCTGAGAAAAGCAGCCGACCGGACTTGAAAAAGAGGCTTCTTTTCGGCTATCCATTCCGCGTCCTGAACGGATCAGGACACCCTTTCCGGTCCTGGAACCCGGCCGTGACGGTCTGGAACGATGAAATATACAGCCTGCGGAATCTCAAGGAGAGAACATTGTCTAACCTCGTGCATGTCAGTGACGCCAATTTTGAGGCAGAGGTCCTGAAGAGTGACATGCCCGTGCTGGTTGATTTTTCAGCTGCATGGTGCGGCCCCTGCCAGCGTCTCGCACCGATCCTCGAAGAACTCGCCGACGAGTATTCGGATCGGGTGAAGATCGTCCATGTCAATATCGATGAAGCTCAGGCCGTGGCAAGCCAGTACAAGATCATGAGCGTTCCCACCCTGAAATTCATGAAGGGGGGCGAGATTCAAGACGAGGCCGTGGGATTGATGAGCAAATCCGACCTCGCGTCCCGGATCGACAAGGCCCTGCTGAACTGAGATAGGGGCTCCTCCGCCTCGAGGAGGGGTGCGGATTGCTTTCCGAGCCTGATTCCGGATTTCTGACGTCGGGATCGGCAGGCTGTCCCGGGCACTGAAACCGGTTCCGTTTTCAGGCCCACCCCATGAGAGGCTGCGAATCGCAGTCGCGCATAATATTGTCACGTATATTATTAATGTATATGAATTGCCCCGGGGCCATGTCCGTCCGCAGGCCGCACAAGGGGTGAAGCCCCATCGAGAGACTCGATTCACGTCCAGGAATCCCCCCTCCACACCCGAGACCTACCCCCAGTGCGACCAGGATTGCACCGAGTCTGGAGATCGTTGAATCAGGAACGACGAGGGGGGAGAGAAAGTTTTTCAATACTACCCCTTTCCCGCCATGAAGATCCGCTAAAATGGTGAAATTCGTCCCTGACCTTGCATCCCACGCAAGGAAAGCGCAACGAGACATGCTTCCGGGTCAGGTGTTTTGAGGATTCGTGACTGTAGAGAAGCCGAAATACGACCATGACTGTTGCAACCATACCTCTCGAGACTTTCTGTGCCTGGCGAGCCTGGAGGTCCGGCCTGTACGGGGATTCCTCCGGGCAAGAAGCGGCCCCCAGCGTCGAGGAGACCGTCGAGCATTCCGGCTGGATTCTCGCGCCGGGCTCCTCCGCACCGTACCTGGCCCTCCGGGTGCGTAACTCCGCCTGCACACGGGAGCAGGTGGATCGAGCGATCTTCGAGGACCGCATGCTGGTCAGGGTCAAGAGCGTCCGCGGTGATCCCTTTCTGGTTCCACGCAGCCATGCCATGACGGCCGTCGCGGCCAAGGGCCGGCGAATCGATGCGAGGATCCGTCAGATCGGAAAGGTGGTGCCCATCAGCCGGGGCGAGGTAGAAACCCTGGCCATGGCCATTTCAGAATTACTGGAGGAGGGACAGGCAACTCTCGCGGACCTGGAAGAGGGCCTCCCCACCGGGATGCTCAGAAGCTTCGGGACGGAGGGAAGGCGGGCGGGTGTGTCCGGGATTCTACCGGTGGCAATGGAATATCTCGAGGAAGAGGGCAGGGTTTTACTCCTGGAAACGGGCAACCGCATCGATGCAGGAGAACAGGCCTATTGCCTGACCGGAAAGGCCTTGCCGGAGGTGACCGCTGCAGCTCCGGATCAGCTGGAAGTTCTCCCCCAGGTGCTCGAGATCTACTTGAGGAGTTTCGGCCCGGCGAGGTTCGAGGATTTCGTCTGGTGGGCCGGGACCACGCTGAATCGCGCCCGGTCAGCGGCGGCGGCTCTGGAGTCTCCTCCGGAGGAAGTCCACATCGAAGACCTGGAGCCGGGGTACGTCGCCATGCCCGACGATCTTGAATCGCTTCTCACCTTCAACCCGGACGGGGAACCCAGAGTCGCGCTTGCACCCAACCGTGATCCTTTCTATCTCGGTCGAAAAATCCTCACGAAGGAATTCCTGGATATCGAGACACCGGACAAGGTTCTGGCCCGGTTCCGTGGGAAACCGGCTGCGGCCCGCGTGTTGCCCTCGGTGATCTCCGGCGGACGTATCGCCGGGATCTGGGAGTGGGACGCAGAGAAAAACGAGGTTCTGTGGTCGGTGATCGATCCGGACGATACCGGAGACGATACCGGAGTCGATACCGGAGCGGTTTCCGATCCGGAGCTGACCCGGGCGATCGAGAAGGAGGCTGCCTGGATGGCCGAGTTCATCCGGGACGAACTGGATGGAGAGATCATACTCGATCTCCGGGAGCAGGGACCCTACTGGGCATACGGAATCGAGGAGATCAAGTCCTTCTGGTAGGGATTTGCTCCAGAAGCTGTCATCACGGATCCACGAGACGTCCCTGGTGAGATCTCCGGGCCAGAAGCCGGGTTTCCAGCTCCTCGTGGAAGTTCTGGCACTGGCGAATCCACATCGGCGCAATCACCCTACCTGCCTGTGATCCGGCCCATCCCAGGCCCTGGATCAGGATCGCGGGATCCAGTCTTTCGAGGAAAGCGATCAGGGCGTTCATGTATCCATCCAGATCCGGGGTCTGGATCTCTCCGGCCCTGAAGGATGCCTCGTGGGGGGAACCTCGGATGACCTGAAAGGGATGGATTTTTACCACGGCGATCCTGAGACGGTTGAAGAGTGCGGCAAGGGAGGACCAGGCTGTCTCCTTCTCGCCGGGAAGTCCCAGGATGACGCGTCCAATGACCGGAATGGAGAATCTCCTGGAGAGGCGGGCTGTGGCGGCAAAGGAGGAGGAATTCAGAGGGCTGGAATCCACCCTGAGGTCTTCCCGGGATGGCTGGACCGGCATCTCCAGCCAGATCTCCTTTGCCCTCTTTCGTTCCTCGAGCATCGTCAAGACTTCCGGGGCAATCCGGGCGGGGTGGGCCGCGAGGACAAGGCCTACGACAGGAGAGGGTTTCAGGCATTCCTCGAGGAGGTCTTCGAGGTCGTTCAGTGCACATTCACCTCCGGGCATTTCCAGACGGGCAAGAAAACGCCGGGCCCCGGACCGCTCATTGAGCCGGACCATGGTGCGTATCAGTTCATCCCGAAGAGCCGAGGTCGTGGGGAGGGGGGGGGGCGTACCCGCTTCGGCAATTTCTTCGCTGTGATTCAACTCGACTCGAAAAACCGCAGCGCCGTGACGCGTCTTCATGAAACGGGTGAAGGCGTTGAACCGACCGGCTTGCGACTCCGGATCGGGGGATGAACACGAGTTCGATGGACAGGTCAATCCGATACCCCGCCTTTCAATCCAGTCGCACGAGCCTCAGCGCCAGTTTATCCACAGGCTGTTCGCCGGGGCGGTTATCACACCAGGCTTATCGTGCCTGTCCTGCAAGTTCGTCGGACAGACCACTACGGCTCATGGAAGAAAGAGATTCTTTTATAAGATTCGTCCTCGTCGCGGCCTCGATCGCGAAACCTCGATTCCGGGCGCCCGAGTTTGTCCACGGACCGCTAAGCACAGGCGGCCCAGGATCTTCCAGGCTACAGCGGATCCGGGACATCCCTGTTTTCGAGAAAGATCGTAGCCGCTTCCCCCCCCCAAGGCGAACCAGTTGTCGAGAAAATACCAGGCACAACCTGAAGACGAGTTTCCAGACCTGGAAGTGGAAATTCTGGCGGAATTGTCGGCATACCCGGGAGGCCGACTCCCGTATCCCCGTGCCGCACTTCTGAATTCCAGATTCCCTTTCGGAGAAGCGTGTTGAGTCACAGTTCCGTCTCCGCGGGACGAAGGGCTGTGATACTGGTCGTGGGAGCACTGGAATGTCTCCCGCCTGTTCGTGATCTGTTCCGCTCGTGCGGGACTGCAATCGTGTTTAAGGGAGTAATTTGTCATGGAGTCACGTCGTCTGGCGGCAGTTTTTCTTGCCGCATTTCTGATCGTTGCCGGGTCGGCCACGGCCCAGCTTGTCTACCCTGGAGATTTTCTGGTCGCTGATCCCAGCGCAACATCCGGGACGGTTTTCCTGGTGTCGAAAGGGACAGTTTCCACATTTACAGGATTGATCGGTGTAAAGAATATCGCCACGGACGGCTATGGGAATTATGCCTACATGGCAGGGACGAATCTGTACTTCGGAGGCTCTTTCGGGCAGTACAGTTCCCTCTACTCGGGGAGCCCGCTCGTCACGCCTTCGGACATGGCCTTTTCCATCCCGCGTAGCCCAAACAACCAGTGGGGACTCCATGTCCTTGACTACGATGCGGCGGCGATATTCAGTGTCGACGACCAAGGTGGCCTGACCACGGTGCACCAGGGCCAGCCGCTGGTGAAGCCGGTGGCGTTCACAGTGGACGGAAACGGTGTGTTCTGGATCGTGGATGACGGGGCCAATGCCCTCTTCCGCATGGCGCCCGGAGGTGCCTTCACGACATTCCTCTCCTCCACGCTGGATATACCCACCGACATCCAGATGGATCGCTTCGGCAACTTCCTCATCACAGACAAGGGCACTTCCACGGCGGTCTACAGGGTGAACCAGTTCGGTAACGTCACCACGGTGTACAACGGATCTCTGTTCAGGAATCCCACCGGAATCTGGATCGGTCGTGACCAGAACTACTACGTCACTGACGAGACCGCTGGCTACGTCTACATGGTCACGCCCGGAGGAGCCACGACCACGTTTGCTGCGAATCCCGCCTTCGCCAGCTTGCAATCGATCATGCAGGTCCCGGTCATGGACTCCACCTATGCGGTCCTGGACCGGACCAGCAACACACTGTATCAAGTCTGGCAGGGAGGCTATCTGACCACGATCCATTCCCAGGGCCCGTGGACCGGTTCCTCCCCCGACAATATCATCCGCAACCATGAGGGCGATTATGTCATCGTGGCGGACAGCGCTATCTACGAGGTTACTCCCAACGGCCAGATCACCACTGTCCATCAGGGAACACCGCTATCCAACCTCACGGATGTCGCCCTGGATCTGAACGGTGACTATTTTGTCACCTCCTCGGGTGGAACGGTCTATCGCGTCTCTGCGACAACCGGCAGTTCCTTTTCCGTGACCACGTTCTATACGGGTGGACTGCTGAGCAGCGCAGAAGCCGTTGAGGTCGGTCCGTTTGGCAACGTGTATGTTGCCGATCCGAATCGGTCGGCCATCTGGCGTATTGCCTCCGATGGTTCGAGCCTTCAAACCTACTACAAGGGATCTCCTCTCTCCAATCCGAACGGACTGGTCTGGGGTGATCATGACTGGCTCTACGTGTCCGACAGCAACCGTAGCGCCGTCTTCCGCATCGGTAGGAACAAGAACATCGAGGAATTCCATGCCGGCACTCCGTTCGTCAGTCCGACCGGAATCCACACCGATGTGGAAGGCAACTTCCTTGTCGTGGACGACGGGGCCAGGAGGCTCTATCGTGTTGATCACAACAAGAACGTCACGACCCTCATAGACACGACCTGGAAGTTCAACGGGGTGTGTGGAATCAGCACGGCTCGTTACGACTGGCACCAGGGAGATCTGGTTGTTTCCACTTCTTCCCAGGACTACGAAATCCATCGTTTCAACCATCTCGGAATGCCGCATCCCATCGCCTATCCCGAGAACTACTTCGACGCCGACACACACGCGACCTGCGTCATTCCGGATCTTCACAACCACGATTTCATAGCCACCCTGTCCGGAACGACCTCCGGCCTGGCCAGAATCACGCCCAACGGGATGACCCCACTGCACTGGGGTGCACTGCTGACGACGCCGACCTGGGTCGCCATCGACGAGAACGGCAACTACGTCGTGACGCAGAGCGGCTCCACGGATGGTCTGTATCGCTTCGATACCCAGGGCAACCTCACCACGGTCTATGTCGGAAGCCCCCTCTCCAATCCGCAGTGTGTCACCATCGACAACGACACCGGTGATTATGTGGTCCTCGACTTCGGATCCAGCTCCCTGTATCGCATCAACTACAGTGGAACGCTGAATACCATTGCCACCGGTATCTTCGGCGGAACCTGTGTGGTTCACAACCAGTGGGATAGAAACTTCTATCTGAGCTCATCCACAGGCTATCTCTACCGTGTGACGCCGACCGGTGGAATCACCACTCTCTACAGCGGAGGCGTTCTGGATGAGGCCAACAGCCTCTATGTGACACCCGACCACAGGCTCCTCGTGACCGACGCGGGACCGGGTCCGAACGGCATCTACCAGTTCGATTTCAACGGCAACCTGGTGCAAACGCTGCACCGGACCGCTTCGACCGATTTCCTGCCCACGAGTTGCACCTATGCATACGGGCGGCCGCTGTCCGGATGGGGTACGGCCCAGGTTGGCACGGACTACCACGTATCCATGAACCTGCCGACCGAGGCGAACTTGGCCTACACGCTGGCAGCGTCCTTCCTCTCCCGTCCGGTCATCATGTTCCAGGGCCGGGGCCTGGCCCTGTTCCCGGACATCATGACGAGTCTTTCCATGAACATGCCCCCTCTGTTCGAGCGCTTCGGCGGCGGATTCCTCGACAGCTGCGGACGTGCCACAGCCATCGTCCACCTTCCCAATATAGGGCCCCTCGTAGGTGTCCGTTTCTACATGAGTGGTTTCACGTCTCAGCCGGGGTATGGGAACCACGGCATCCACACGATCTTCAACACAATCGGTATGACTGTCCGCTAGGCGACCCGAGTCGCTCATAGACCTCCTTGCCGGACCGGGGCTCGCGCCCCGGTCCGGCATTTTTATCCCTCCTCTTTCAGGTGCCGTGTTCCTTGAACTGCTTCGAACCATTGAAGTGGTGCCCGTGCTGGTGTAAACAGGCTGATAACAGCCGGTGGATAGCAGGCGCGCGAGATCCTATCCACAGGCGGCAAGGAGACGCCCATGGGTAAACTCCCGTTCACCATAGAGAGGATTCAGGTCGAGCACCTGCAATTGCCCCTGGTTCATCCCTTTGAAACCAGCTTCGGCCTCGAGACCACCAAGGACACCATCCTCGTCCGCCTGGATGCCGATGGCTTGACGGGGTGGGGGGAGGCACCGGTCCATGGCCGCCCTTCGTACTCTCCAGAGGACGTGGTGACGACCTTACACGTGCTGGTGGATTTCATGGCCCCGGCACTGATCGGCAGGACCTTCGAGGGACCCGAGGATCTGGAGGCGGACCCGGTCGGGATCCGGGGACATCGATTCGCACGGGCCTCCGTGGAACTGGCCCTGGCCGATCTGGCGGCCCGGGCGGCGGGACTGCCTCTCTACCGCTACTACGGTGGAACTCGATCCAGGATACCCGTCGGGGTTTCCATCGGCATCCAGCCTACCCTCGAGGCGTTGCTGGACAGGATTGGCATGTTTCTGGATTCGGGATACGGGAGGATCAAGGTAAAGATCAAACCCGGGTGGGACATTGCGGTGGTCGAGGCGATCCGCTCCCGGTATCCCGATATCATGCTTTTCGCCGACGCCAACGCAGCATACTCTCTGGCCGATTCTCGGATGTTCCTGGATATGGACAGGTTCGGTCTCGCCCTGATCGAACAGCCCCTGGGACACGATGACCTGGTGAACCATGCCCGGCTCCAGGCGGTACTGAACACCCCGGTCTGCCTGGATGAGAGCCTGGCGGGTCTGGCCGCCAGCCGTTCTGCGTTGCGCCTGAAGGCCACGGGAGCCATCAACATCAAGATGTCGCGCATGGGGGGCGGAGTGGACTCCCGGCGTCTGGCGGAGATCGGACGACGGCTGGGACTACCGGTCTTCTGCGGGGGGATGCTGGAAACCGGCATCGGTCGGGCGCACAACATGGCCCTGGCGACTTTGCCCGCGTTTTCCCTGCCCGGGGATATTTCAGCCTCGGATCGCTACTATGAAAGAGACATCGTGGATCGGCCTGCAGTGCTCGTCGGAGACGGCTGCCTCGAGTTACCCGAAGCCCCGGGCATCGGCGTAAACGTGGTGGAGGATCGAGTGGCGGACTATTCCAGGTTTTCCAGGGAGTTCAGGCGTTGAACCCGGTCCGGCCGACACGAGTGAGAGATGCGGATGGTCGACCATGAATGCCCCACAGGAGCTGGATGCCGGACTGTTGGAAGACGCCACGGAGCGTTTTCTCCGCCGTCGATCGTGGCTCAATCCGGATCTACGACTGCTCAAGTGGGGTGGTGGATTCGCCGTGGCCAAGGACTGGGGGGATGCACCTTTCCTGTTGCGCGCCTACGGCCGCTGGAGCCTCGGGCGGGAATGGAAGCTCCTGAAGAGGGTGGAAGGGCTTCAGGGTGTCCCAAGGCCCCTGGTGCGGTCCCGGCACGCCATCGTCATGACCTACCTGGAGGGGATTCCACTTTCCAGTCGGCTCACGGCGGATCTGCCCCCGGACTTCTTTTCACTCCTGGAGAAGATCGTCTCGGCGATCCACGACCTGGGCGTGGTTCATCTGGATCTCAGGCAGCGGCGGAATGTCCTGTTCGGGGCGGATGGCAGCCCGCGGATTCTTGATTTCGGTGCCGGGCTGGATCTTCACGGTTTCGGGTGGATCGGCCGACTCGCCATCGGGTGGCTGGGGTACCTGGATCGAATGGCCGTCCTGAAGCTCAAGGCGAACTACGCTCCGGACCGGTTGACCGAGAGGGAGCGGAAACGCGCCTTCTGGGCGAAGGCGGCGCGGTATTTCTGGCCACCAAACTGGTTCCACGGCTTCAAGACCCGCATCCGCCGGGCCTGGAGAAACACCCGGTCCGGATCCGATTCCTGATTGGCCTATTCATGGAATGGGGAGGCCGATCGGGAGGGAGATTTCCGCCACGCCGGACTTGGCCGCCGGGTCCAGCACCAGGGCGACAGCGGTGATGCGCAGTCCGGAGGCAGGCAGGGTGATGCCGGTCACATCGAAACCTACCTCGGCCATTCCACCGGAATTCAGCTTCCCGACAGTACCGGTGATAATCTTTCCTAAACCTCCGAGCAGGGAGAAATAGAAGAGAAAGTTGTCGTTGACGATGGGAACCGTTCGCCCGTCCTTCAGGGGGATGCCGTAGCGGGCTCCAAGGAGGCTCAGGGGGACCACGTACGTCCGACCCCCTTCATTGGGATAGTCGATCCCCAGCCGGTATTTTCCATTCCCAGCCGGGCGCCGGAACAGGTGGCGGCTTCTCTTTCGCACCATGAAGTCGGTCTCGATGTTGCTTGAAGGGGTTACCCTGCTGGTGGAGAGAATGAGGCCGGAGCGGTCCAGGGTCACCATGTTCATGGTGGAGAAACTCTTCTGGACCAGGAGGCTGTAGACCCCGGGGTGAGCGCGGCCTCCGAGACGGTTCATGGCAATGGGGGTGCCTGTCAGGTTCTTGTGGTGGACAATCGTGGAAAGGCCTCTTTCGGGGCAGATCCTGTAGAGATTGAGAGCATTGCTGCTGCGGGGCTGTCCAGCGATGACCAGGCATCCGGTTGCGGGCTCGTACAGGGGTTGGGTGATGTTCGAAAGGTTGTTCTCGACCACAGCGAACGTGGTCGGGGTGCCGTTTCCCGGATCGATGCGCAGGTAGTGAACCATCCGCAGCTTCATGTCCAGCGCCACCAGAATCGGATGACCCGAATCGTGGTCCATTCCTGCCGAGACGAAGCTCATGTCCATGAACCGCCCGAGGCTCGTGATCTTGTTCATCCGGGAAATCCGGTAGCAGTTCAGGGAGCCTTGCCGTACGTCCTCGTCGAAGAGGATCCACGATTCTCTCTCGCCCAGGACGATGCCCTTGGGTTTTTTGAGGATCGTGCTTTTGTTGAGCGTCTGGAGGCTTCCATTTCCGACGAGGCGAAACACGGCACCACCGAGGCTGCTCGGCTGGGTTGTGTTGTTCCAGGCGGTGATCACAAAACCGTGGTTGTTTTCGTCCACGGCAGCCCAGGTGGGATGCCAACCCGCGGGAAAAGTGGCGGCCACGGTGGTGATCTGCCCACTCTTGTTGACGAACAGTAGCTGGCTGGGGGTGCTGAGAAGGGTACGCTTCCGGACCAGAAACAGGTCCTGCGCAGCTATCCGGGTTCCGGGCGTCGCGATGAGAAACAGGACGGCCAGGCCAGCCGAGACGCCTCGTATCCAGGAAGACCTTTTCTGGTGGGCGCGCCGGCGGCGTTGCTGTTGGGTGGATTCGGATTCAGGTCTCATGGGCTGGGATCCAGGAATCAATGGTTATCAACAGTCGGAACCAAACCGGAGAGCCAGTTTCCAAGAAATTTCAGGTTGATCCGAGACAGGACGCTAACTCGAATTATATAAGAACTTTACAGAGATGACCACAGATTGGACGAACGTATTTTTCAGGTTGTGCCCCGGGCCGTGAAGGAAGCGAGGCGTATCGATTCCTCATGCAGGGGGGCCGGAGGTGGCGGGAGGCTTCGATGACCGGCGTACTACGGCCTGCCGAGGTCCATTAACTGGGCTTCCTCGAATCCGAAGACTTTTCGCTTGCCCTTGATGATGATAGGGCGCCGGATGAGATTCGGGTCTTCCATCATCAGCCGGATCGCCTCGGATTTGGTGGGAGGAGAGGTGCTCATTCTCCGCTGTCTGAAGAGGATGGAGGACGGATTCAGAAATTCGCGGACGTCCGTGGAGCCGATCAGGTCCGTGAGCTCATTTCGATTCAGAGGATCTCTGATCAGGTCTCTGACATCGAGATTCAGGCCCAATCCTTCGAGAACGACCTTGGCCTTGCGACAATATCCACAAGTCGATTTCTGGTAAAACCTGACCCTCCTGCCGGCCATGGAAATCCCCCCCTGTTCCGGTACGGCCCGCTGCGGGCCTGATCATGCCTCGTCCTGTCAAGATGCGCGGTTCCTTCCGGAAACCGAGCGTGTTTGAAAAATACTACTGGATCTTGTCGGCCGACAGAGCGGATTTCCTGAAGGCGTTCGTTGATTGCATTCGTGTCCTTTTCACGCAGGATTCGAACCCTTTCCGCTCGGTGTTTCATGAATAATCCGAGCTAGGTTTCATAAAGGGATCCTGGCAACCGAAGAGCAGAGGACCCGATTCCTGCCTGAGCCCCACAATGTATGCCTCCGGTATTCCCTCCGGATTTTGAATCATATTGCACGCAACAGGCGATTCGATTGCAACTCGAACTGGAATCGGTAGCTAGGGCACTTCGAAAAAACAGATTCGATACGAACACGGAAATCACGCTGTCAAGCCCAAAAGCCCCTCAATTTCCTGGCGTTCCAATCCGATACCTCGGGGGTAACGTTGGTTCGGACTTTTCAGTCGGTGTTTCTGTGTCCATACCGGGCATCCGGTGACAGCGACATCGATGTGCCGAATCCCAAGAAAAAGCAACATGAAATTCTGGCGACCGATGTGCGGCTCAAGTGCAAAGGGTAATTGGCCTCAGAACGTCGTAGGCGTTCACCGTACTCCGGTTCGGATGTTTGGGTCCATGGCCCGAGAAAGGAGTCTTTTTGATGAAGAAGGTGGCATTTGTCCTCGCGCTTGTGGGGATCCTGGGTAGCTTTGCCGCAGCTCAACCCCAGGTTAACCAGATGAACAATTTCGTCTGGGTAGCCAGTCAGGGTTCTGGCAATTTGGTTGCCTATGAGACCTCTGGGGCGCAAACAACCATCAGCATGTCCGTTCCCAATAATCCCACAGGGATTGCTGTCAGCTCGGACGGCCATGTCTACGTCACGCAGAGCGGAAAGAACTCGGTCTTCCATTCCAATGCGGATGGTAGTGTCGTAGCAACCTATGCGGTGGGAACGAATCCCAGCGCGATCACGTTTGACTCTGACGGATACCTGTGGGTGATGGACGGCGGAGCCCCGAGCTTCTACAAGATGTCTGCGACCGGCACTGTGATGTTGACCGTCACGCCCAGTGCATCTACCCTCTACTTCCAGGGTGGTATTGCAGCCAGCCGGTTCAACCAGGTGTGGGCCGCCAATACCAATGACAGCAAGGTCTACGTCTACGACTTCGTTGGAGTGGCGTATACGTTCAGCCCCATATCCGTCAGCACGCTGTATTCCAATCCAATCGGCGTTGCCGTGGATCGCCAGGGGCATTGCTGGGTCGCGTATCAGAACGGTGGAGGGATCTTCAAGTTTGACCGGAACAGCGGGACCATCCTCGCTTCCATCCTAACGGGCAATCCCTCTCCGGTCAGCATTGCCGTGAACAACTTCAACGAGGTCTACGTCACGAACGCCAATGCTGGAACCGGTACGCTGAACTATTACAGCCAGAACGGCGTGCTCATCCAGTCCGTCACGGTCGGAGAGGCCCTTTCCGGAATCAGTCTGGACGGCAACGCGGACGTCTGGGTCACTGGAATCCAGAACAACCGGGTCTACAAGTACGACCGCTGGAGTCTGAACAGGCTCGGATACTTCACCACCAATTCCAATCCCCTGAACCTCGGAGACTTCACCGGGTACACCCAGGCGAACATCTTCAATCAGGGCAGTACGAACGACCTCGACGGTGATACCTATGACAACGCCACCGAGGTGGATGCGGGCACCAATCCCTTCGATCAGTACAGCACGCCTCTCAATCCGCGTCCTGTGCAATCGGGGCTCCCCACCGTCGGTTCGACATTCTGGACCGCTTTCCGTTACTACGATGACGCGACGCTTGGATTTGCCGCAGCCGCTTCTCTGAACGCCACGGCCAATCCGAACAACTATATCCAGGTGCCGAACACCTCTCTCAGCATTCCGCTGGAGAACGATGGACTCTATTGGTTCTCGTTCAGGAACTTCTGGGTCTTCCGGGATTACGGAGGATTTCTCGACGCCAACGGCGATGCATACGGGCGGATTCACATCCCGTCCATTTACACCCCCGCAGTGGGTGTCACCTTCTACATCGCCTTCATCACCCTTGACAGTAACAAGGGGAGCATGCCGATCACGACGATTTCCAACAATCTTTCGATCACCGTCATGCCGTAGCTGACCGAGAATGGTGAACGAGGTCCTCGCTTCTGGGGGGAGGCGAGGGCCTCTTTTTTTTCAGGACTTCAGAAAAGGACAGGGCTGTAGGAATACAGGCGTCCGGAAGGCCTAGCAGCCTGTGGATAAACAGGAACTCGGAAAAGATGCAAACCCGAGCGACCATCCGTCGTATTGACAGCATCATTCGGGCTTCGGACTTCCTGGCACCCTTCTTTTCCCTTCTTCGAAACCCACTTGTCTGCCGGGGCCCGACCGCCAGGCGTCTCCAGACGCCAGGCGGCTCAGGCTGCAACGGACCGCAAGCCGTTGCAGCCTGTTTTGTTCATGGAAGTGCGAAAAAAAGGCGACTATTCAAGTCGCCTTCCTGATCTGGGGTGGGTGTGGTGCCGAAGGAGGGACTCGAACCCTCACCGACAAAAATGCCGACTAGGCCCTCAACCTAGCGCGTCTGCCAATTCCGCCACTTCGGCGTGGTTTCCAGAGAAGGTCTTTTTATATACTCCATCCCCGCCTTTTGGCAAGTGAATTGAGTCCGGCGGGCGGGCAAATCGACATCTACGGGGCCTTCAGGAAGGGCATCACTCCCCGGCCAGCCGGTTGAGAATTTCGATTCCCTGCTCGAGGCGGTCGTCCTCGGCCGCGAAGCTGACCCGGAAATGGGTGTTGCGTTGACTGAAGGCGCTTCCGGGAACGATGAGGAGGTTCTCCTCGAGGGCGCGTTCGACAAAAGCAATATCCGAATCAAACCTCTCCGGCACCCTGGGAAAGACGTAAAAAGAGCCGCCCGGGGAGGTCAATTCGAAGTGGTCCTTGAGGCCCTCAACGATCAGGTTCCGCTTCGCCTCGTAGGCCCGGCGCATGGGCTCCATATCCAGATCCAGGGCTTTCAGGCATGCATGCTGTGCGATGCTGGGTGAGCAAACGAAGGTGAACTGCTGGAGGGTCTTCATCTTTTCCAGGAGTTCAGATGGCCCGGCCGCATATCCCAGCCGCCATCCGGGCATTCCGTAGGTCTTGCTGAACCCGCTGATCAGCAGCGTCTTCTCGTATCTGGGGGCAATGCTCGTGAAGGGCTCGTCATAGACGAACATGTCGTAGATCTCGTCGCTGATCACGACCAGATCGTGCTCTTCGGCCAGCCGGGCCAGTGCGTCCAGTTCTTCTCCTGAATGAACGACTCCGGTGGGATTCGAGGGGCTGTTGAGAATGATGGCCTTGGTCCGCTCCGTGATCAGCTTCTGCATGGCCTCCACGTTGAGACTGAAGTCAGGATAGGTGTCGTAATACACGATTCGACTGCCGCATAGTTCGGCCAGCACCTTGTACATGATAAAATACGGATCGGGTATCAACACCTCGTCCCCTGGATTGATGAGGCACTGGAAACCGAGAACCAGACCTCCGGATACCCCACTGGTGACGAGGGTGCTTTCCGGAGAATAGCCGTGCCCCCTCTCGATGCGTTTGCGGATGCCTTCATTGAGAGGAGAAATACCCTGGGTGATGGTGTAACGATTCCGCCCCTCGCGAATCGCGAGTATCGCAGCCTCTTTCACCTCTTGAGGTACGTCGAAGTGTGCCTGGCCGATGCTGAGGTCGATGGGGTTTTCAAGCTTCGCGCCCAGTTCGAATATGCGTCGGATTCCGGAACTGGAGATGTTCTTCATCCGGTCTGCGAAGTGGGCACCCATCGAGATTCGTTCAGCCACGGTTCACTCCTCGTTCATGGATCAGGAATCGGGATTCGAGGCGAATAGAGGACCGGATCGGCCCGGGAAGGTCGACGAAGAAGGGAGGCTATCTGACAACTTCGAGCTACTTCGAGGCTTCCTTGCCTCCAGAAGCCTTCTGGGTCTCTTCAGCTTTGGAATCTTCCGGACTTGCCGCCGTCTCGACCGATTCCTCTTCCTTCTTCTTCTTGCTCTTCTTGACCTTGAAGGAGGTTCTGGTCATGGGAAGGCCGAATACGCTGTCCCCTTCGGACCAGCGTCCGCTATCCGTCAGGACCTTGATCCGTTCGATCCTCTTCAGGACGTTTCGACTACGTCCCAGTTTGTTCCTTATGATCAGGCTTTTGTGCGTGGACATTTTTCTTCTCTGGGTAGGTTCCCTGATTTCTTTCACGATCAGCTCAATGAGCTTTTTTTACAGGTTCTTTCTTCACGAAGTTTATCTTCACGGGCTTCACGGAGATGATCCCTTTTTTCACGCCCGCCTTTTTCCGTATTGATGGCATCTTTTGCCTCAGTTCCTCGGCCGCTTTCTCACAGGCTTCCTTTTCGTTGTAGTCGAAAATGGCGGCCACTGTATGGACCTTCTTGAACTCTGGAAGAACGAGCATCGTGGCTTCTGTATACCCTTCTTCGACCAGCAGGTTCTTCAGCTTCCATGCAGTCCACATGTCCTTTTCGTCCATGAAACGGGTGACCTGGACAGCCCAGTAGAGGTCCCGTTTCACCGACAGGGGGACTTCCTCCCTGGCTCCCATCTGCTTGCCGACCATGAAGGAGCAAACACCGACCACGACGAAAGATCCGAGGATGAACAGCAGGACATTGAACGAGACCGGGATCTTCCTGCCTCCGAATCCGCTCTTGTCGGCCCTGGCCTTCGGTCCCCGAGGCCCCGGGTGGCCTTTTCGAGCCGGAGCAGCTCGCACGGTTGCGGTTGCTGTTTCTTCCTGTGTGGCTTCCTGGGTAGCTTCCTGGGTTGTTTCCTGGGTTGTTTTCTTTCCCGGCTCCTCTCCGGTCTCTTCCAGTTCATCTTTCAGGAGCTCGAAAAGCTCCTTGGACCGTTTGGCCATTGAATCCTCCCCGATTTGCCCAGGTGGTATGGAATCGGCCGGCAAGCGCCCGTCCGGATTCGGGCGCTCCCATGATTCCTCTCCGATTCCCCTCCATGATCGGTCCCAGGTCACTGATACTGCAGCGGATGGATCGATCTGAATCCCGTGGGAGAATCGGCAACTGTACCACACCGGTTCAGGTCCAGTCAACGTCGAACCTTCCTGGACCCCAAAGGGATAGGCTGAATTCCAGAGATGAACAAGGGCGTGTGGGGCCCGGATCCTGGAGCAAGAAACGGGACGTGCCGCCCCGGGGATTCCCCGGCACGTAATTCATGACTCGATAGTGTTTTTTGAGCGCATCTCAGGCAACACGCGAGAAATGTCTTTACGCACACGGGCGTGTTCCTCTATGAAGGGCCGAGGTCTTGCAGCCTGTGGATAAACTCTCGCGGACCCGAATCGGTCTTTTTCGCCCAGGTCCGCCCATGTCGGATTCATCGATACTTTCCATTGTATCGACTCATCCGCCGAGGACGAACCTGGGCGAAAAATCCTCGAATCTGGCCTCGCGCCAGTATATCCACAGGCTGCCAGCAGCCGGTGGATAATGAGGAGTCGGATCCGGAGTTCGAGGAGGATCGAATCGTGGTGCAAGCCCGGGGCGTGTTCGATGGATTTCCGGTTCACCTCGTGGGGGGGCGGGGGAGAGGCGCTTCCTGATGCGTACCACCCTGGCCCTGTGCGTCTTGATCCTCCTCCCCGGCGTGGTACTGGACGGGATCTGGTCACGCGGCGAGGTGCATTACGCGGCCGGAGTGCTCGAGGCCAATGATCTGCCCTGGTATCGCATGCAGCCAGCGGGCTTCACCCGGGCGGAGAATCCTCTCCTGTCCGACATGGTCTACCAGTTTCTCCCTTGGGATTGCGTTTCAAGGCGATTATGGCGTGGAATCCTGCCACCGCTGTGGAATCCCCTGGGCGGGGCCGGCGTGCCGCTGCTGGCCAATCCTCAGGCCGGGGTCCTGGACCCCGTGCGCCTGGTCGGACTCTGTCTCAACTCCAGGTCTGCCCCGGCGCTTCGCGCCTGGGTCCGTCTCGCTCTTGCCGGGCTTTTTTGCTTCGGCCTTCTTCGCCACCTGGGCACCCGACGTCTCTCTTCCCTGACCGGGGCTGCAGCCTATCAGCTCGGGGGATTCATGATTCCGTGGCTCGCACACCCACATTCCGGCTGTGCGCTCTTCTTTCCGGCGCTTATCTGGGCCGGCAGTGCCCTGCTCCGGAGTGGCGGGCCTCGACCTTTCTGTGCCCTGGCCCTTGTCTTCGGGCTCCAGTTCCTGGCCGGCCATCCGGAGACCGGCCTGCACATGGTGATCCTGGCGGGTCTGTTCTGGCTCATGACGGGGACCGGCGCAGGAAAAAGGTCCTGGTTCAAGGTGGGGCTCGCCCTTGCGACCGGCCTGCTCCTGGCCGCGCCCCTCCTCCTGCCGTTCCTAGAATACCTGGTCCAGAGCGCCGGATTCCTGTCCCGGACGGCCGGACCGCCCGAGCCCCTCATCCCGATTTCCGGAGCGGCCACATTCCTCGTGCCCCGGGTCTTTGGCTGGATCCAGGGCGGCGTATGGTCCGGACCTCTCAACGCCAATGAGGTAGTGGCCTATATCGGCGTGATTCCCTGGCTGCTGGCGCCCCTCGCATTCATGAATCCACGCCATCGCCGGCCTGCACTGGCCTTTGGAGTGATCCTGGCCTTCTCGGCCGCGGCAACATATGGAGTCCCCGGCCTTCGCGATGTCCTGGAGTCGCTTCCCGTGTTTGGGTGGGGTTCCACTCGTCGCCTCCTACTCGGTGTGGTCCTGGCTGGCGCCATCCTGGGCGGCCTCGGCCTGGATGTCCTGGTGCGCCACGCCGCTGCACCCGGACCCAGGGCGTGGTGGGGGAGCGCAGCGGCAGCCGCGGCCGGACTCTTCGCCTGCCTGGCCGGGGTTCGGGCCCTGGCCGATCCCTGGTCCGCCTTCCGGGAAAGTCCTGTGGCATGGAGCCTGTTTCTGGGGCAGGCCCTCGGGGTCCTGATCCTGATCCGGATCATCTCGGGCCACAAGTTAAACCGCATGTGGGCGTGGGTTTTCCTGCCCCTCCTGGTGGCCGACCTGGGTTATCAATGGCGCGGGTACCAGCCCACCGCGCCTGCAGCCGAGGTCATGGCCACAACCCCGTCCCTAGAAGCGCTCCTCACCCGGGCCAGGCCAGGAGATCGCACTCTGGTGCTGCCGGTCCGGGGCCGGGAGAAGCTCTTTCCCCCCAACACCCTTCAAGCCTACGGATTATCTGATCTCAGAAATTTCGATGTTCTCGAGATCCCTTGCTACAGGGATCTGCACCAGCGAGTAGTCAACTATCCATCCAAGGACCGGTTCTGCGGCCCGGAAGCGAACCTCCTCGGCGCCCGGTTCCTGGCCTCCTCCGTGCCCCTGGAATGCGTGCCATCGGCGTGCCGCCTGCTTCCCGGGCAGGAGCATGCCTGCCTGTTTCCGGAAGTGGAGATCGTCCGGCACCTGGAAGTCCTGTCCTATCTCATGACGGGCGAGACCTACGTCCAGGATGAGGCCGTGGCCGAGGTCAAGGTCCTGGCCCGGGCGGACGGGAACGAGGACGAGGTGCACACCTTTGCTCTGAGGGCGGGTCGGGAAACAGCGGACTGGGCTCTCCCCCAGCTGAAGTCGAGGGTGGCCCATCGGAGGCCCACCGTGACCCGGGTTGTCACGGTTCGCGACGGGTCGGGTCGGCCCTATCCCCGGTATGTGTATCGACACAGGTTCCCGTGGCAGCGGGAATGGGGGAGGCCCGTGGGCGCCAGTATACGTTTCATCGGGAGTCGCGGGTTCCTGGAAGTGGACGGCGTCGGAGTTGTGGATGAGGCCGGGCGTTCCTCCCTGGAGCCCCGACAACAGCCCTTTTTCCGGCGTGAGATCCTGCTCTACGAGAACGAGGAAGCCGTGCCAAGGGCCTTTCTCCTTCCCGCCGCAAAGGTGCGGGCCGAGGCTTCCCGGACCGATGTTCCTCGAAGGGAAGACGTCCGTCCGGCCCGGCTTGTCGAGGTCGCCTCGGATCATGTCCTTGTGAGGGGAGAGGCCATGAAGGACGAGGTCCTGGTCCTGACGGACACCTGGTTTCCCGGCTGGCAGGCAGAACTGGACACCGGGTCCGGTGTCCAGCAGATTCCCGTGACCCGGGTCTTTTCCGCCTTCCGGGCGGTGCGGGTCCCCCCCGGGGCCTTCTCCATCACCTTCCACTACCGTCCGGCCAGCTTTCTTTGGGGGCTGTTCGCCCTCGGTCTCGGGATCTGTATCCTCCTGTCTTCCTTCCTGGTTAGGAAGTTGTTCCGCCGTGTTCAAGCCTGATCGCCGGAAGGTCGATGTCTAATCCGGATCATACACGCCGGGGACGCAGTGTCGATCTTTTCGGATCGCATGGTCCTGTTTCCCGGACGATTGGGTACCAAGAACATGATGAAAATACTGGTTGCTGCCGCTGCCGATCCAGAACCCTCGTCGATTCCGGCCCAGCTCGAGCAGGCCGGATTCGAGGTCCTCACCGCCGAGGACGGGGCGACTGCGATGCGGATCCTGGAAACCCATCGACCGGATCTTGCCGTGGTGGACCAGGACCTGGAGCCCGTGGACGGTCTGTCGCTGTCGGGGTGGTTGAAGGACCACCGGAAGCTGCACAGGATTCCAGTGATCCTACTCGTTGACCCGAAGGCGATGAACGATCCCACTTCTCTGGCCGATTCCGGCATGGCGGACATGGTTCTCAAGCCGATTCGCATCACCGAACTCGTGGCGCGGGTGATGTTGAGGGTGGACAACGAGGAGAAGCTCGCCGCCCTTTTCTCGCAGAGGGAAGTGAACCGGATGGCCCTCCAGGAAACGCTGACCTCGTACCTCCACAGGCACAGGAACCGGGAGGAAGAGATTCTCGGCCTCCTCTTCACGGACCCTGAAACAGGCCTGAACAACCGTGCCTATTTCAAGATCAAGCTGAGTGAAGAGCTCAAGAGAGCCCAGAGATACGGTCATCCGCTCAGCACGTTGCTCATCAAGCTCAGCAGCGGGGAAAGCGAGAAGGATAACGGGGGAGAGGGGAATCCGCCTTCCGCCCTGACCCTCAAGGAGATCGCCGGGATTCTATTGCTCGAGTCCAGAGACCTGGATATCATCGGTCGCTTCGGGTATTCGGACTTCTCCCTGCTGCTGCCGGACACGGACCAGGACGGCGCCGTCTTCCTGGCACAGCGCATCAGTGAACACATCATCACGCATCCTTTTACCGAGAACACCGGGGGCCGGGATTTCCAGGTGCGCATCGGCGTCGCCACCTACCCCTTGACGGGTGTCCACAGGCCGCAGGACTTCATGAACCGTGCCTACGAGGCGCTTAAGAAAGCGCAGAGTTTCGGCAAGAAAGAGATCTGCATCTGGGAATCCGCGGTGAAGTGAAGTTCTTATCCGCTCAGGCCAGGCACAGGAAATCCAGGATCCGCTTCCAGTCCTTCAGATCTTGAACGACAAGATGGGCCCCTTCGCTTTCGAAGTCCGCACGGATCGTGCCCGTCGTCATGACACCGAGGCACCACGCACCGACCGCGCGGCCCGCTCGAACGTCGTGAACGGTATCTCCGATGACCAGAGCGGGAGTGGTCGGATTTCCGGCCCGCTCCCGGCCCCGCTGGAGGGCGGCCTGCGTGAGTACGGCGCGGTCTTCCGAATCCGAGCCGAATCCCCCGAAGTCGAAATACGACGCAAGGTCACCCCGTCGGAGTTTGAGTTCGGAGGCCTTCTCGAGGTTTCCCGTGGCCAGGCCCAGATGAGCCGTCTCGAATCGGCGTAGCCGTTCCAGGAGATCCAGAACCCCGGGCATGACTTCAAAGCCGGGCGCGTCCCTCAGTTCCTCCTCCAGGAGTATCGTGTAGGCGGCTCCCAGCGAGTCGATCTCCTCCGCCTCGGGACTCCGGTTGAGGTGATTTCGGATCATCTGCCGCAGGATGGCCGGATCCGTCATGCCGTGGGGGCGGATGCCTTCAAAAGCGTTCTCCACGCCGTACCGTTCCCGGAACACCGTGTTCAGGGCCCGGGAGCCGGCCCCCCCGCTACGCAGGAGAGTGCCGTCGATATCAAATAGGAGGAGGATGGGGGTCGTGGCAGGATCCGGTTTCAAGGGATGCACTTTCAGGAATCAGTCGTCCATCGGGGCGGGCTGAAAAGCAGAATGTCTCTTGAACACATTTCACACCGCACGTGATAGCTCTTACGTCGCAGGGCGGTGATGAAGACGATGATTCCGAACACGACGGAAAGGCCGCAACAGAGCACCAGCAGAAGAATCCTGTCGGGAATGATCCGGATGAAGTGGACGATGAGTGCAACCGTGATCACCGCGGAGGCGACCATGAGTGTCTTGCCCACCGGGGAGATTACGGTTTTGACGGAGTGCGTCGTGGGGCTCTTGCAGTCCGAGCAATACCGCTTCCCACGCGAGTACGGAACGATCGGGAGATGTGGGCTCGGGCTCACGAACGTCATTCAGCGTCCTCCTCTGGCGATTTCAGACGGGTCTCCTCCACCCACGTCTCGAGCATGGCCTGGAAACTCTCCTGCAGCGAGGCCGATACCGGGCCAGGCACCTCGGGAAAGGAGTGCTCGTTGATCCGCACGACGGGGGAGACTTCCCGGCTGACCGAGGTGACGAAGGCCTCCTGCGCTGCCAGCAATTCAGACAGGGGGAAGGCACCCTCGGTCACCTTGATCCCGTTTTCCCGAGCCAGGTGGATCAGGATGTTTCTCGTGCTTCCGTCGATACAACTCGTTTCCAGAGAAGGCGTGAACAGTTCTCCGTCGCGAACCCAGAACAGATTGCCCGTGGAGACCTCCACCACGTGGTCGGATTCGTTCTGGATCAGGTCGTCGTCGTATTGCTTCTTCAGGGCTTCCCGCCTGCACTGGACATAGGTCAGGTTGGAGGTGGCCTTGATACCCGCCAGCGGACGACGGGTGTGGAGCCGGAAGGGGGCCGTATGGAGGGATTCCCCTGGCGGGCGGGGCTTCAGGTCCTGGGTGAGGATGAGGAGGTCTGCTGTGCTGAGGTTGGAACCGGTAAACCGGGAATAGCGTCCGGCGACTCCGCCCAGGAGAATGATCCGGCCGATACCCCCCTTCAGGCTGTTGCGCCTCGCAAGGTCGAAGAGATCGACTTCGAGGTTCTCGAAGGCCTCCTGCAGGGGAATCCCCATCTGGCCGGCGTCTTTCGTGAGGCGCTGGATATGAGCCTCCAGGTTGAAGGGCAGGCCTTCATAGATCCGCACCGTAGTGCATATACCCCAACCGGAATGGATGCCCGCAGACGTCGGATCCAGACGGACTTCCCGCACGGGCAAGAAGTGCCCGTTCAGCACTGCAATCTTGTGAAAGTCCACGCGAATCCCTTCCCGCCTCCGTGAGGCGATGAAACCGAGTCGGGTCCGTCCGGAAAACATAGGGCCCGGGCAGAAATAACTCCCGCATTTTCAGGAGAGATTTTTGACCGGGCCCAGGGGTGGATCATGGCGCCTTCTCAATCGATTCAATACCGGTGTCGGGAAAGGGAGAAGTGAGGAGTCCGAGCACGCTCCGGCCCCGGCGGACCAGAAAAACCCGTACTTCGACGGGTCCTTTTCCACGGGAGCCGCGCAGGAATTCGGCTTCGTTCACGGCAACGCCGTGGAGAGAATATTCAACACGGTCCGCTTTTCTCGCAGCCAGTTCATTTCGTAAATTCCGGCGAGAAAAGGGGAAAGCCGCCAGGATTTCGTAGCACCGGGTCCACGGTCTCCCCACCGGGGCCTCGGCCGTGAGCAGGGCAACGTGGGGATCCAGGAAATCGGCGGAGATGGCCACCGCCAGATCCTGGACCAGATGGGCCCGGATCACGGCGGGATCGGGCACCACCACGTATCGGCGCGGTGGGGCTGTCGCACCCTTCCCCACCTCTCCGCTCCCGGTGAGGGTTTCCCCGCCAGGCAGGTGGGTAGCACGGCGCCGGGCGGTCCGGAAGGCTCCGGTCCACAGGATCATGGCACGGCATTCCCCTCCCAGGGAGAGGGTCTCGATTTCTCCGGGCTCCAGATCGGAAAGTGCCGATTCCGGCGTTGCCGGGCCCAGGCTCACGGCACCGTCCTGGATGGTCTCGAGCAGGCTGGCAAGATAGGAAAGGGGCGGAAGAAAGGATTCCGTGTCTTTCACGCGCCTGCCTCCGATGCGACGGGAGGGATCCCAGTGATAGGCCTGGACACGGGGTAAAGACACGGTGAAATCCGCCTGCACGAAATCGACCGGATGCACCGGGCCGTAGGATTTCAGGTTTTCTCGGGCCATTCTCAACCGGAGGCCCTCCCTCTCACACGCCACCACCCCGGCAAAACTCGACAGACCGATGATGTCTCCGCCGATCCCGCATCCAAGGTCCACCACTCTGTCGTAGCCGGAAAACCTGCGGCCCTTGTGCAGAGCGAGCGCCTCACCCGTGGCCTGTTCCAGGGCCTCGGGAAGGAAGTACATGGTGTCTGCGCGGCTGAACTTGGCGGCCGCCTTTCGGCGGAGGGTTGCGATGAGGTGGGCCAGGGTAGCGACGTCATCAGGAAACCGGCGCCGGAGACGGGTCAAGCCGGTGAGGCCTTCCCCGATCTCTTCTGCCCTGCGCAGGATTTCCTGTCCCTCGGGAGACAGGATCGTCTCGAATGTGCTCTCGTCGTACACGCGATTTGGTTTCCTATCCGGAACCCCGGCGATGTGGACCGACACCCTTCCTGGTACCCGTCCAGGTGCAGATTTTATGCATGTCCGTCGTGATTATTGAAGTTTTAACTCATTAATATTTAGAAGATTACGATAATAGATCTGGGTACAGAACAGGAAAAGGATTCCCAGGCCCTGGCCTGGAGAATCGTGGAGACAGGGAGGCCACAGGAGCTTCAGTAGACCGAGCACCAGGACGCCCCCACCGGGGTCCTGGGCGCGATTTCGGGACATATTCGATCCATGAGGGAGGGCCTCGAGTTCAAACTCGAGCCAGCGGACCTGAGGCCACTTCCCGCCTGACCGGGTGAATCATTAGGGATGGAGAACCCGGCTTGCATTGTCCCCTCATGGCTTTGCGCCCTCGGTTCAACAAAGATCCTGACCTGGGCCATGGGGAGAGACCGGATGCCGGAATCCGTGGAAAGATTTCTGAGCGAGCTCAACAATCGCTACCCCGTAGATGAGAGATTCAGGCGGAATATCCGCCCCCTAGTCGAGAGCATCTTCGTCCAGTCGATTTCCTCGGAGGAGCGAGCGAGGCTCCTGAACCTGGTGGAACAGACCTTCAAGCGCCAGGTGGAAAATCGTGAGAATCTGGAACGCGCCAAGGATGGGATTCGCCGCATCTTTTCGAATCTCTACAAGAAGATACTCAAGGACCTGGGCCCCCAGGTGAAGGATCCGCAAGAAGAGAATCAGGATCTGCTCGGGCCGGACGGAGACGAGACGGCCTCGCCTCGCTCCGGACCTGAAGACGAGAAGAAAGAGGAACCGGAGAAAGAGGAAGGGGACAAGCCAGACGGCCTCAAGATCTGGAAGCCCGAATTCATGAAGCCCCAGGATCCCGTCTGGAGCGACATCGGCAAGGAAGAGGACACCCCGGTGGAGCAAGAGTCAGAGGGAGAGCCGGTTCCCTACAAGAAGGACCTGCTGTTCGGGGAATTCCTCGTCCGGCACGGGGCCGTGGACCGCAGTGCCCTGCTCGGAGCCCTGGAGGACCAGATCCGTGAGAAACCCCTCATGGGATGGGTGGGGCTCCGGCGAGGGGTCCTCTCCGAGGATCAGGTTTTCCGGATCCTGACGCGTCAGGTCCAGGAGGACCGACGGTTCGGGGAGATCGCCGTTGAAGAGGGATACCTGGACGCGCACAAGCTGGACGAGCTGCGCCGGGTCCAGAAGAAGTACACGCCGTTGCTGGGCAGGATCCTGGTCAGCCGTGGCGACCTGACCGACGATGCCTTGCAGTATTACCTCGACGATTTTGCCGCGGAAAGCGGAGATAATTGAGAGCTAGACCGAGGAAAATGAGTCCGATCCGGACTCGTGAAAAGCAGCCCCCGGTGGAGTGCCGGTTTGTATGAAGGCTGCGTTTCACATCATGGACCTCCCTGTGCGTTTGGGCCGTCTGGCCGAGGCCTCGGCCGGGCGGCCCCCTTTTTCATTCCTGTTGCCCAGGAACTTATTTCCCACCTTGAATTCTCTTGGCACGCCTCAGCGGGTCTGATAGCCATTGAACAGCCTGTGGACATACTCTCGCGGGCAATTTGTCCCCAGGCAATGAAGCACCGGGCGTATCCTGCTGCCGGCCAGTCCTCATGAATCGGGCCGCTGGTTCGTGGAGAAATGCCATGAAGCCGACTCCCGAACAGATCGATGCCGCCTGTCTGCGGGTGGAGGCGGAAGGTCCTGGTTCCATTGACCTCGAAGCGATGCTGGAGTTTCACGGTCCCTTTGAGCTGGAGATCGGTTCCGGGAAGGGTGAGTTCATCGTCGAGGCTTCCCAGCGGTATCCCGATACTTTTTTTCTCGGTGTGGAGATATCCAGGAAGTATGCCCTCAAGACGGCGGCCCGAATTGCCCGGTCCGGTGTCACGAACGTCCGTGTCGTCTGGATGGAAGGCCTCTTCTTCTTGCAGAGGGCCCTTGCGCCGGCAAGCGTGCGGGCCGTCCACGTCTATTTTCCGGATCCCTGGCCCAAACGTCGCCACCACAAACGCCGTGTGTTCAACGCCAGATTCGCGGCGGCGGCGGCCCGGGTCCTGAAGCCGGGCGGAAGCCTCTTTTTCCTCACAGACGACGCGGAGATGTACGCTCATGCCCTCAAGGTCTTCGGCGCCTCGGGCGGCCTGACACCCCAGATCTTCGATTTCTCTCATCCGGGTCGTCCCCGGACCGGATATGAGCGCAAGTGGCTCCTGGAAAACCGTACCCTCCGGGGCGCCCGGTGGGTACGCAGGGGGTGGTAGGCTCCAATTTATCCACAGGCTGTTACCCTCAGTCCACCGGCTGGATCTCCCGTCCCCGGAACTTGAACCACCCCAGTAACACAAACACCACCGTACAGCCGGCCAGAAAGACCACGGCGTCGTTCACGTGGGGCACCAGCTGGGAATCCCGGAACAGAACCAGACGAGGCCAGGGGCCGACCGCGGGGTGGTCGAAAAAGAGGCTGCGAAGATTCTGGGTGAAAGTGTAGCCGCCGATGGTGCCCGGCAGCAGGGCCACCACCCCCTCCCAGATCAGGGCATGGGTGAGGCCCAGAAGCAGGGCGACCAGGGGGCGCTTGCAGTAGAGGATCAGGGCGGAGTAGAGGGAGGTGAAGACCAGGGCGCCGAGGCCGCCGATGGACGTGAGGTGTACGGCCAGGGCGAAGGGGGGCAGGGGAGGCCGGAGGCCGGAGCCGATGCGTCCGATCAAATACACGGTGCCGAAGCAGGCGAGGAACAAGACGGCCAGCACGCCGACCGTGACGGCGGCCGCCGCCAGGGTCCGGCCGAGGAGGATGGACAGCCGCGGACAGGGACGGATGAGGAGGTATACGAGGGTGCCCTGTTCGATCTCTCCACCGAGCAGTCCCAGGGCCGTGATGAGGGAGAGAAACGGCAGGATCAGGTTGAGCACCAGAAGGCTGGTGAACACCAGGTAGAGGTCGGTGGCCGAATGGTTTCTCCGGTCGGCCAGGGCCATGGTCACCTGGACGCCGATGAGGAGCAGCATCACGGTGGCGGCGACGAGGACCTTCCTGGGTCTGAAGTTCAGGCGAAGCCCCTGGCGGAAGGACAGGGTCATTCCTAGGACGAAGGTGACAGCAGGATTCGGGTTTCGGGCCTCGCTCATCGGTCCACCGTATATCGGAAAATGGCTTCCAGGCCCCGATCTTCCACATCCAGCTCGAGGAGGTTCGCCTCGCCCCTGGAGGCGAGAGCGGTCAGGAAGTCTATGGTCTTTTCGGGAACGGGGGTCTCCAGGATCAGGCCCGCTTCCGTGATACGGACGCCGATCACCTCCTCTCGATCCATGATCCGGACGGCCAGGTTTCTGGGATCTTCCACGACAACGCGGACGCGGTAGGGTTCACGGAGCAGGCCGGAGCGAAGCTCGGGAATGCGGCCCGAGGCCATGAGTCGGCCGCTGCGCATGAGGGCCACACGTTCCGTCATTGCCTCCACTTCGTGGAGGATGTGGCTTGAAACGAGAAGGGTTCGACCCTCCTCACCGAGGGAATGGACCAGGTTCATGAAGGCCCGACGTCCGATGGGATCCAGGCCGGCCAGCGGCTCGTCCAGGATGAGTACCTGGGGATCGTGGGCCAAGGCCTGGGCCAGCTTCAGGCGCTGGCGCATGCCCTTGGAATAGGTCTGGATGCGACGTCCGGCCACCCGGAACATGTCCACGCGTTCCAGGACGGCCTCGGTCGTCTTCAGGGCGGCCTTTCGGCCCCATCCATGAAACCGCAAGAGGTGAGAGATGAACCTGCGTCCGGTCATGAAATCGGGGAGGGCGTCGACGTCCGGGACATAGCCCACCAGGGAACCGAGGCGGGGATTGCCCCAGGCCGACCGGCCGCCCAAGCGCACGTCCCCCTGGTCGGGACAGAGGAGGCCCATGGCCAGCTTGATCAGCGTCGACTTGCCGGCTCCGTTGGGCCCCAGCAGGCCGGTCACACCGGCTTCGACGTCCAGGGTCACCCCCATGACGCCCAGCACGTCGCCGTAGAACTTCGATACGCCTGCAAAGCGTATGAGTGGTTCGGTCATCCGATCCCCTCCTTCTGCCGGCGGAGAAATTGGACCAGGATGACAAGGGCGAGGGCCGTCATGAGGCCGAGAAGCCCCAACGCCACGAAGGACGGGAAGCCGGCCATGGAGGCGTGGCCGTGTATGACGCTGGAGGCTTCCATGAAGAGCAGTCGGGGATCGATCCAGTCGAAGGCTCCACCCGGCCGCACCCACCGCATCACCCGGCCGATGCAGAAGGCAACGAAGAACATACCCAGCCAGGACCCGGCCAGGAGAAGGCCGTTTTCGGAAAACGTCCCGAACGCCAGGGCGGCCAGGGCCAGGATCCCGCTGAGGAGAACGGAGTAGAGGAACAGGGGCGCAAGCCAGCCGAGGTTCGTCAGGAAGAAGTCCGGGTCCGGCCCCAGCAGGGCGGTGGTCAGGTAGAGACACAGAACCCCGCCCCCGGTCAGGGTGAAGAGCACCAGAAAGACCGCAGCGAACTTGCCCAGGAAATAGTCGAGACGGCCGATGGACCTGGAGAAGTAGATCTCCCAGGCCCGGGTCCGGAGATCCCGCGCCACCATGGGCACGGCCAGGACCCCAGTGGCGAGGAGAAGCAAGGTCCAGAGGAACTTGTCCTCCAGGTAATCCGAGTAGAAGTCGAGGTGGTCCCACAGCATGAGGCGGCTCATGCGCCCCGAGGCCATGTGGGCCTTCAGGCTCACCTGGACGGGCGCGATGACGAACCGGGCATAGAGAATGGCCTCGCGAAAAAGCAGGGGGCCGAAGGCCACGAGGTAGAGGAGAACGAACCGCCATCGGAACACCCGGGTGGTGAGCTCGGACCGTGTGATGGGCCACCAGGCCAGGAGGGGACGGGGCCGGATCGAACCCTCGTAGCGTCGATACTCGGTTTTCGTGTCCCCGATCATGGTTCTTCGTCCAGGGCGTGGAAGAAGGCCTCCTCCAGGCTGGGTCGGTGCGGCTGGAGCGAGAGGATGCAGGCCGAAGCCTCCCTGGCGGCCTGGAACAGAATCCGGGATCCCGCCCCGGGAGGCGGCAACAGCAGCCCCGCTCCCCGGCTGTCCAGGTCGCCGGAGACGCCCAGCCGGCTCAGGGTCGTTCGGAATGCGTCCAGGTCGCCCGATAGACGGACCCGGAAGGTGGGGCGCGATTCGGGAAGGATTTCCTGCGCCGGCCCCGCCCCCACGAGTCGGCCTTCTCGCAGAATGGCCACCCAGTCCACCACGGCCTCGGCATCGTTGAGGATGTGGGTGCTGAGGACGATATCCTTGTGGTGATTCTCGGTCAAGTCCTGGATGAGAGAGAGCATTTCCCTGCGACCCTCCGGGTCCAGTCCGTTGGTCGGCTCGTCCAGAAAGAGCAGGGGGGGGTCGTGAACCAGGGCCTGGGCCAGCTTCACCCGCTGTCGCATGCCGGTGGAGTAGCCCTCCACGTCACGATACCGGGCCTCCCCGAGGCCCGTGTAGTGGAGCACCTCGTGGGCGCGCAGGTACGCTTCGCTGCGCGGCAGGCCGGACAGCTCCCCGGCCAGGGAAACGGCCTTGAAACCGGTAAGGCCGGCCAGGTAGGTGTCCCGCTCGGGCATGTATCCGATACGACGGCGGGCTGTGCGCAGGTTCCGGCCGGCGTCGAGCCCGTAGATGTGGATCCGACCGGCCGTGGGGCGAACGAATCCGAGAACGGCCTTCAGGGTGGAGGACTTGCCGGCGCCATTGGGCCCGAGGAGGCCGACACACCCCCTGGGAAACTCCAGATCCAGGCCGTCCAGGGCGGCTACCTTGCCGTACTCCACGGTGAGGTTCCGGATCTGGATGGGGGCGACGGCCGGGTCGAGGCCGGCAACATCGTGTCTTCTGTTCATGCGTCCCACGCGGATTTCAGGCGGTCGTACGATTCCTCGAGGGTCTCCGGAAGGGACTTGGTGCCCCCGAGAACGGGCAGAAAGTTGGTGTCTCCCTCCCACCGCGGCAGGATATGAAAGTGCAGGTGACCGGGGATACCGGCGCCGGCCACGGAACCGATGTTGGCTCCGACGTTGAAGCCCTGGGGCTTGAAGGTCTCCCGGAGCACGGATTCGGCTCGCACCAGAAGCTCCATGGACTGGGCTTTTTCACCGGCCTCGAGGTCGTTCATGCACCGGACGTGGCGATAAGGGACCACCAGTAGATGCCCCGTGTTGTACGGGAATAGATTCAGGATCACGTAACAGTATTCGTCCCGGTGGAGGATCAGGTGTTTCCGGTCGTCTTCTGTCTTGATCACCTCGCAGAAGACGCAAGTATCATCGCCGTCGTCCTGGGAATCGAGGATGTACTGCATGCGCCAGGGGCTGTAGAGAGAGTCCATGAAGTCTCCAGAGCTCAAGTTCAGAAGATGCCAGTTGCCGGTTCTTCTCGGTTGAATCACCCCGGATAGGATACGAATTTCCGACGCAAGACACCAGAAAGAGCTAGTCCTGCCGGAAAAACAGGGCGTGGGATATCCGCAGATTATCCCACGCCCTGTTTTTCCGGCAGGACTAGCTCGGTTACTTGCGATTGAACCGGAGGTTCAAATCGAAGATCAGGCCGACACCCGTTTCGAATGACATGACCCCCGCTGCGTAGCCGAAGTACTTCTCGAAGATTTCGGAGCTCGGCACCGGGAACCGGGCCAGCATCGCGGCCCGCTTCGTGAGCAGCATCATCACCTTCATTGCGTTGAGGCTCACGGAGAGCATCTTACCGTAGTTGTAGACCACGAGTCCCTCGCCCTCGCGGGGAAGCCCCTCGACGCAATCCCGGACCCCCTCGAGGCTCCCCAGGCCTCTTTCCTGACCTCCCATACGCTGGAGGATCTGGCGCACGATGGAGGTGGTGCCGATCCCCATCAGGACATGGGTGTCGGTGATAGCCAGGTCCATCACGGGCTGGTTTTCATCATAGGTGGGCGCGCTCAGGATGGTGGCGCCCATGTACTCGGTCAGCTCCGCCCCCATGCCCTCGAAGTATTCCAGGAGAGATTCGATAGTTTCCCGGTTCTTGATCCGGACGCCGAGGAGTATCGGGCCCTGTCCGGCCATGGGATTGATGATCGACTCCCCGCCGGACTTGAAGATGTTTTCCAGCTCTCCCTTGGCCGGGCCGGTCCGGACCATGATGATGGGATTCCCCAGGGCGCCCAGGATGTCGTTCTCGAGGGAGAGGCCGATTCGATCGTTGAACCTCTCCAGGCCCTCTTGAAAATCCTCGTATGGCTCCTCCCCGGCGGCCTCGATAATACTGCAAAGGCCGGAAAAGGCGGCGGAAAAATCGTAGTTGACGATGACCACCTGCCAGGCGTCTTCGGGCACCCACCGCGGGATGGAGAGGTCCGCCTTCTTGAAGGTGATGAGGGATCCGATCCCGGATTTCCCGTCTCCCGTGTACCCGAGGATGGACCGGGTGTACAAGGAATCCTTGCGAAGGAAGATGGATGAGCCGATGGTCGGAAACTCGTCCAGGCCCAGGGCCGAGATGACCGGTCCCACGTCACTGGGCATGATCCCCACGGCGGCCTCGATGAGCTCGGACACGGCGTGGACATTCACGTACAGGGTGATATCGCCCTTCCCGCCAAGCTTCGCCACGGTGTCTTTCCAGTTCTGGGTATCTCCCAGGGTCTCCAGGTCCTCCTGGCAGCTGACCCGGATGAACTTGTCAAAACCCGCCTTGTCGTTGCTGAGGACCAGGACCGAGTCGATCCAGCCGAGGTGGATGGGGCCGATAAAGTTCGTCGGATTCCGGCGTCCTTGAGACTTCAAGGGCATGAACGTCCGGACGGAGACGCCCTTCACCTCGCGCGTGGCCACGCGATACATTTTTTCGGGTACGAGTTCGAGGAGGGACTCCAGGTTCTTCTTGAAGGCATCCGTCTCGTTCTTGCAGTCCACGGTGATCATGATTCCCGGCACCGGAGGCGTGCTGATCTTCACCTTGGTCAGACCGATGGCGACCTCGCCCTTGATCCGGCTCAGCATGTCCAGGGGATTCACGCCGATGCCCTGTTCGGCCTGGGAAGCGAATTTCTTCGCCATGCCTGTGAGCTGTTCCCAGAGGGGTTTCACTTCGGGGTCTTTGACCAGATCGCCGAAGGGGCTCGTCTCGAGCCAGGTTTTGTGCCTCTCGATGTCCTTGATGCGGAGGACGGCGAGGGTGCCCGGAGGGAAGCGCTCGGTCGCATTCAGGAATGCAGCTTTGTCCGGGGCTTTATCCGGGGCTTTTTCCTGGGCCGGAATCCCGGTGGTCGAGAACAGGAGAGGTGCGAAGAGAAACGGAAGGAGGGACCAGGCGGCCCCCCGGAAGCGTGTAGCGTGCATGGTCATTTTCTCCACTCAGGTTTGGGTGACCCTGCCGACCCCCCGGCGGTGGGGACCCGGTCGGTTGTCAGAGAGGTCAATCTCATCGGCAGATCCGTTGCCGGAAATCCATACGGCCTTCCGGATTCAATCGTTAGCTGGTTTCCAGGCGCCATACCATAGCAATCCGGGATGACATTCATAGAGCCCGGTATCGGTTCCCGGCCTCTGAATGCCTCACGATTCCAGTCTGGCGGTTCAATCGCCGTGTGAGGGTTCACAAAGGAATGGAGCCATTCGTCGGATCGGGGACAGGATTTTCTGTTCTCATCAAAATCAGCGGATCGAGAACACTCCCTGGCCTCGCGCCGGATTATCCACAGGCTGCTTATCCGGATTATTATCAGGGCCAGGGATTCGGGTGAAATTCACCGGGGGATGTCGAGGCCGTCGGTCTGGCTCTTGAACCATTCGAGGGCCCGGGCCATGGCTGCGGCCCGGCCTGCCCGGTCCGCGTTCCAGGCGTAATCGAAATCCTGGTGGGCGATGAATCGAATCGCCTCTCCGGCGCTGGCACGAGCCGCCTCGCCTCCCTGGACCGCCTCCTTCAGGAGGGCGGATATGCCCACGGCGTTCCCGCGGCGGTAGAGGGCCGCGGCCGCGTGGTGACGCACGCGGGGATGCTTGTCCTTCAGGCGACCCTTCAGCTTCGACTCCACCCCTTTTCCGATGCCCACCATGAGGCCGAGGCAGGCCTCGATGCGCACGTCGGGATGAGCGTCCTTGAGGCCGTGGGCCACCCATTTTTCCGCTCCTGGATCGAAGAGCCCGGCCAGGGCCCGGACGACGCGGACCCGGTGGTACGGGTCCTCGTTCTTGAACAGGGGCTTCAAGATACGGATCTTTACCTGCACCGAGTCTCCCTCCCGGGCCGCCCGGTTCACCAGGTGCATCCAGGCGCCGTTCACCCGGGTTTCCCCCAGCAGCTGCCGGATTTTCTCGTCGTCCGGCCGGGAGGAAAGAACCCGGGCGGCCTCTCGCTCCATGGCCCGGAGCAATCCCTGGTTTCTGCACCAGACAGCGAGATCCCGATGGGAGTCCATGTCGTGGGGCGGAACGGCCTCGGCCCGCTTCAGGTAGGCGACCCAGTCTTGTTTCGACGGGGTCTTCTTGCTCCCGGGCACGGCGCCGCTGCCCAGCATCTGGGTCCAGAATCCCCCCCCCTTGGACCGGCCAAGACCGATGACCCGATGGCGGCCTAGCATGTTCCGGTGGTGGCCCGAGCTGTTGTACCATCCATTGTGCGCCCCTTCAGCGCTTCCGGCCCGGGCGATGTTCTCGGCGCAGCTGCCCCCGTAGCCTTCTCGCGCCGCTCGCATGGAGGGGGTTCTCAGATCCGGCGTGGGAGAGGTGTGAGAGAAATACTTGAGGTCTTCCATCTCCTGGGAGTGCTTTCGCGCTGCCCGCATCAGGCGCAGGTGGGGGGCCAGGGGCGCGCGCCCCATCATGTGGCGGTATTCGTTGAGCAGGACAACGACCTTGATTTCGGCCGGGCTGGCTTCGGATTCCACCTGCAGAAGGGCCTCCTTGACCTTTTCCGCTCGTCGGAGATGGGTGGATCCGATGCCCAGGGACCGCGTATTCACGGCGCGGTTGAGCTTCTGAATGCAGGTCTTGAAATCGGGGTGGTCCGCTGGAAGGGGGATGCCACCCACCTGGGGAACGAACCGGTAGGAGAGTTCCAGGTCTCTCAACAACTTCTCCAGGGAGGCGATCTCCTGCCGGAGGGTCTGGACGGGCGTTTCAAAGAGCGCCCGCACCTTTCCCACCTTTTCATCGACCAAGGGCTGGCCGACGATGCCGTGGTTTTCATTCGGATACAGGTTCGGGTTGTAGATGACCTTGAGGGCCTCTTTCCTCGCCTCTGCCAGGCGGATTTCGGTCAATTTCCGGAGCTTTTTCCCCGCCCTGGATCTTGGAATTCCCCTGAGGAGCCGGATTTCCCGCTCGAGACCACGGGCGACCATGGGTCTGAGAATGGTGATTCCTGCCTCGCCAGCGGCCACGAGGGTGGCCCAGGCTTTCTCGCGCTTCTGGAAGTCCTCGGACCGGGCTTCTTGCCGGGCCTTTTCCAGGACGGGATCTCTGGGCTGGGCCGCGATCGGGCGAATCCCAGCCAGGATGTGGAGGATCAGGAGCCCGAGGAAGCGAGGAGACTGTCCAACAAAGATAGCTTTCATACGTAGCCAAGAAACCGGGGTGGATTGAACCTGGATTTCAGATCCGTCTCGACCCGGGACTCTCCTTCGTCATGCGGGGAAACCAAGCGACATTCTCCGGATCAACAGGAAGACGGACATCCGTTGTGGTCCGGAATTATACCCGGGCCGCCACGGAGAGGATCGAGTTTCCTTGACTCCGTGGAGCCATTGGGGCCAGAATTGGACCGAAAAGGACCGATTGGGGTCCGCGAGAGTTGATCCACAGGCTGTTATGGCCTCAAGGATGAAATAACCCGCTCAGAGGACGTATGCGCCCTCTTTGCGGGAGAACCCTGGATTCCAGTGCTGGCAGCCCTCGAGGCGAGGTCTGCGGCGGGGGAAAATCGGGGGATTGTGGTTGTAGGTGAATTTCATTTGTTCCTGCTGCAACAGGAACTCACCAGTCCAGTTCACATTTGGAAGGACCGAATCATGGTGGATTTCCCAACCTCACTCCGACTCGGGCGCCCGGGCGTCGCCCTCGCAATCGCGGTATTCCTGGCCGCGACTCTGTTTGCTGCCCCGCTTCAGGCGCAGACCGAGGGCGTGGTGAACGGGCCCCTCTGCCTGGAGAAGATGGCCCCGGATGACATTTTTGCCTTTGTCACCCTGGCCGGCCTCAAGAACTGCAGTGCGGCCGCTGAGGATCTGGGCCTCTACAAGCTGTGGAAGGAGCCCGAGGTCCAGGGATTCCTGAAGAAGATCCTGGGAATGTACAAGGAGATGGCAGCCGACGTGCCCCCTTCGGCCGTGGCGGAATGGAACCAGCACAAGGCCCTGCTGGAGGGCCGGATATCCGCCATCGCCGGGGGGCTTACCGTGGTCTGGACCCGGGATGCTCCCATCCCCGTTCCCGGCGTGGTCGTCGCCCTTGACCTCGGGGATCGACGCGAGGTCTTTCGTCAGATGTTCAACAGCCTGCTGGACTCCGACGACTTCAAGCACGAGCTACGCGGGGTGGTTCGCTCCACCCTCGACTATCACGGCCACGAGGTCATGGTCTTCAAGCAGGAGCGCTACTATCCCCAGCTCAGTATCTGCACTGCATTCGTAGAAAATCTCTTCCTGGTCGGATTGAACAAGCCCCTTCTCCTCAAGTGTCTCGATAACCTGAAAGGGGCCCGGACCCTGGTGGATCTTCCCTCCTTCAGGAGATCTCGGACCAAGACCGGGGATAAGCCGCTCATCGAAGTGTTCCTCAACGTGGACGGCTTCACCTCCCGCATTCGCGGCTTGATACCTGAGGAGTGGCTGGGAGTGCTGCACAGCCTCGGCCTCGACAGCATCAATGCCGTCTATTACGCCTCGGCCGTGAAGGACGGGGACAGCCTGGACACCTTGTACCTGGATGCGCCCCATCCACGTCGCGGCCTCATGAATCTGAGCACCCGTCCCATCAGCGAGCAGTCTCTGGCGTTCGTACCGAAGCATGCGGCCTTTTTCGAGATCTGGCACATGAACCTGGCCGAGGCGTGGGACGCGGTCTGGAAGGCCATGGCCCAGGTCGTTCCTCCCAGGCACCTCAGGTATGTCCAGCGAGGCCTGGCCGGGGTCGAGAGGGAACTGGGCATGAAGATCCGGGACGGCCTCCTGGCCGCCCTGGGGGAGGAGGTGATCGCCTACGCTGAACTCCGACCCAACAACATGATCCCCAATGTGGTCCTGTCGGTGGAGGTCAAGGATAAGGTAAAGGCGAATCATGTTCTGAACGCGGCCCTGGACATGGGAGACCTCAAGGCCCGAGAGGTCCCTTTCGGAGACCGCACCATGAAGGTCATCCGCCTGGAGGATGACGTTCCCATCAGCCCTTCGTACGCCTTCGTGGAGAACCGGCTGATCTTTTCCCTCACCCCGGTCGGCCTCAAGAACGCTCTTCGCCACCTGGGCCAGGCCCGGGACAGCGTGCTGGACAGCCCCGCTTTCCAGGAGACGTTCAAGGTCCTGGATTGGAAGAAGTCGGCCTACATAGTTCCTGTTGCAACAAAGCCGTTTTTTGAGTCCGCACGAGGCGGCTGACATC
>CAZAKZ010000037.1:0-43019 GCA_964485695.1 uncultured Planctomycetota bacterium
CCTACAGCCTTTTGCATAGGCTACATGTCCTGTTATTTATGTGAGGCTGTATAGTTGCCCAGGTTGTAGTGGGAGGTCCACTGGTCCGGTCGGCAACGGAACGAGTCCAGCAGTTCCCTCGAGGCTCGCTCGAGGCGCCTCCGGTCCCGGGGGGAGAGCCGCTCCCGGGGAAGGGCGGTCAGAGCGGCGGCGGCCCGGATGCGCACCAGGCGGAACGTATCCTCGGTCGCCGCCAGGAGGGCGTCGCAGATGGCCGGGGTGAGGCCGGCACCCAGGCCCTCTGCCGCGGCGCCACGAACGAGGGGGGAAGGATTCTCGAGGGCTTGCTCGAAGGTCCTCCACTTGCTCTCGTCGGGGCAGGAAGCGAGGAGCCGGACCAGGGAGACCACGAAGACGGGATCCCTTCCAGGATCGGTGACAAAAGCGAACATTTCCTCAAGCCGGCTCCAGTCTCTCTTCCGGGCGGCGGCGATGAGGCCGGCCCGGTGCAGCACCGGCTTCTGGTAGTCCCCGGTATGCCACGCCCGCACCCATTTGTCCGCCCACCCGGCGTCCTTGTCGGTGTGACAGAGGTTACAGGCGTTCGGGGATCCGAAGGCGAGGGTGGCCGCCGGCGTGGGGGGCCGCATGGAATGGTCGCTCCGCGCCATCCGGGCAAAGAAGGTCCGGGGCATGTGGCAGTCCACGCATCGGCTGCCCGGCTCGCCCGCGGGGTGACGGTGGTGGGCGGCGGCGTTCTGCACCCGCGCCCGGTGACAGGGCAGGCAGGCGCCGTCGGAATTTTCCTCCTTGAACCGGTAGCGGCCGCTCGAGGTGTGGCAGTGGATGCAGCTGAGGTTGCCGGCCTTGACGCAGGGGCTTGAGAGCCAGAGCGCGAAAGTGTAGTTCTCACCCAGGTCGCGACCGTCGGGGTAGAAATCCGGGTGCTCGAAGGCGACCAGGTCGAAGTGGTCGAAGAAATGGTCCCCGGGCCGGAAGGACGGGGTCAGGGGCCGGGCCCTTGCATGGCAGGGTGCGCAGGTGGCGTTGGTCTGTTCGATATCGAGGTCCTTGTACCCGAGGATCTTCAGGTCCGCCGGCGTCTCGCCTTCGGGAGCCTCCCGGCAGACCCGGACGTGGTCGGACCCGGGACCGTGGCAGGTCTCGCAGTTGATCCCCGGCTCCCTCCACACGGTGTGGTAGGTGTCCGTCTCGAGGTCGTAATGGGTGTCGATCTGGCTGACGTGGCAGCCGTAGCAGGCCGTGTTGAAGGTGAGAAGGGGATCGCGCCAGGAAACGGGGCGATCGGCGACGTGGCGCACCATGCTGGCCGTGGTGTCGATCCACTTCTTCTCCCGCACGTAGTAGGCCACGGGGAGCACCTGGAGGCGGCCCCGGTCGAGGGGAGTCAAGAAGTAGAAGACGTTCTTTCCGCCCAGGACGTGGTCGATGCGATAACGCCGGCTCCCCCCCGGGCCCGCCTCGAGGACCCAGCCGGCATCCCCCGCGACGTCCGCCCGGTAGCGGAAGTCACCGACGGCGATGGCTGTCTCCTGAATCGAGAGGCGGGCGCGGGCGAGGGCGGGCGTGTAGGGCTGCATGGCCAGGCCGTGATGGGAAGTCGCCCAGAGCCGGTAGAACTTCTCGTGGCAGGCGCGGCAGCGCTCGGAACCGGTGAACCTGTCGGTCTTCTCCGGGACGGGACCCGCGCTGGGTTGGATACCCGTGCGAGATGCGAACCAGATCAGGAGGACACCGGCGACCAGGAGGCCGCCGCACAGGATCACGATGAGGGTGTTTATCCGGTTCATGCCGATGTTCGCTTACCCTGTACGATCGATGAATCCGACAAGGGCGGACCGGGGCGAAAAGGACCGGTTCTGGCCCGCGAGAGAATGACCACAGACCACAGGCCCTACGGCTGGAACGTGATGTGCAACCGGTTTCCCACGGCCGCGGTGCCGGACGGGGCACCCGTGTCCAGGAGGACGAAGGCGCTGTAGATGGTGTAGCCCGCCAGGGCCGAGATGCCCGGTATGACCAGGGTGGCGGTGGCTTCGCCGTTCTTGTCGATGAATCCCGCGTAATCCTTGAACACGGTGGTGGCGGATAAGGAAGTGAAGAAGAGCACGTCGGGATCCAGCGGGAAGATGCGCGTATCGATGGGGAGGCCCAGGAGGCCCGAGAAGGCCGCAGCCCCCAACCTGAAAGTATTCGGATAGGCCGGCGCCGTGATCTTGATGCGCATGCTCGTGCCCACTCGGGGGGGATCCAGGGCGTGGGTGAATCCGCCAAAGAGGACGCGGACTCCGCCCGCGGAGGTGAGGGTATTGAAATCGGCCGTGGGTATGCCCAGGGCCAGGTCCGGATGACCGTCGGCGTTCAGGTCGCCCGCGGCCGTGGCGAACTGGCCGGTACGTTCGTTCTGTACGGCCCCCAGGATTTCCCAGTCCGTGCTGACCTTGTCCAGGTCGATGACCGAGGGCAGGGCAGTGCCGCCCCGCACCACAAAGACCTGGCCGGCATTGGACCGGCTGCTCGGGCTGGCCTCGGACGCCGCCACGATGATGTCCTTCACCCCGTCTCCGTCCATGTCGGCCAGGGTCCCGCCCTGTCCCAGGCGGTCGCCGGCGATGCGGCCCAGGATTCGCACATCGGGCGGGGTTTTTCCGAGGTCCCAGGTATGATACGCGGAATAGGCCCGGCCGAGGATCACGTTGGCCTCCCCGGCATGGTTGCGGACCTTCGGGTGCCCGGGGCTGGCTCCGTGCGCAGTGGTCAGGAGGTCATTGCGGCCGTCCCCGTTCACGTCCCCCACGGCCAGAGAGGTGGAGAGGTTGTCGTTGGAGTAGCGCCCGATGACCGTGAAGTCGGCCCGGCCGGCCGAGCCCAGGTCCAGGTAAAACGGCGTATTCCAGGTGGATCGGCCGTAGAGGACGTAGGTCTCTCCGGCCTTGACCAGGTTCGCGGAGGCGAACTTGGCCCCCACCACCAGATCGTCGATGCCGTCGTTGTTGAAGTCGCCGCTGGCGATGCTCGACCCGAGGTGGTTGAACTGGTACCGGCCCTGGAGAGTGATGTCCGCCGCCCTGCCGAGAAAGTCCACGACCGCCTTGGCCGGATAGGTCTTCTTTCCGAACAGGACGTAGGCCTCACCGGCATTGCCGCGACTGCTCGTCGGATCTGCATCCGGGGCGCCCATGAAGATGTCGTCGATGCCGTCGCGATTGATGTCACCCAGGGCCAGGCTGCGCCCCATCTCGATGAAGAAATCCCTGCCGTACACGGTCAGATCCGCAGGGATCTTGTCCAGGTCGATGAGGGAGGAGATGGAAGCGCCTCCGTGGATGACGTAGACGCCGCCGCACTCGCCGCGGTTTTGGTGGTCCACGCCCCACGCCGAGGCCACGATGTCCAGGGTACCGTCCCCGTTGAAGTCGCCCGTGGCCACACAGGCGCCCAGGAAATCGCCCTTGTCGTCGCCCAGGAGGGTCACGTCCGGCGGGGTCTTGGCCAGATCCAGGGTGTAGTTTCCGGGAAAGGTCTTCTTGCCATAGAACACGTAGACCGCGCCGGCCTGCGCTCCTCCGGGGGCGTTGACGAACGGAGCGCCGACCAGGAGGTCGTCGATGCCGTCCCCGTTGACATCGCCCATGGCCACGCTGTACCCCGCCTTGCCGTCCTTGACGCCACCCTTGATCAGGATGTCCGTGCCGCTCCCCGCCAGATCCTGGGTTCGAAGCGGTTGAGACCCGGTATAGTCGGCGCAGAGCATCCAGCTCAATGCGGCCAGAAACAGGATCATGAAATACCGGAAGTGCATTGGAGTCCCCCAAACGCCAAGTGGACCAAAATGAGATCCGTGGAATCGAACAGGCTCTATGTACGGCGATGTTCCCCAACCTAATTCATAGAAGATATTATTAGAAAACAACCTACGAAGTCAATTATATTTTGCCCGACATGGCACGATTGATGACATACAACATCCAGGAGGGGGGGGGATCCGGGATCCGGACCGAACTCCTTCTCACTGTGATACAGCGTCTCGAACCCGACCTCCTGGTACTCAACGAGGCCGTGGGCTGGTTTCCAAGGCATGCCCTGGCCGACCGACTGGCCCGGCTTCTCGAGGCGGACTATCGCATCGCATCCTCGGCCAGCGGATTCGACATCGCCTTTTTTTCCCGGTTCCCTATCCGAGAACTGTGCCACCCTCCCCTCCAGAACCGGCTCTTCCACGCCCTGGCCTGGATCGTTGTGGAACCCCCGGGCCGGGCCCCCGTGAACCTCGTGGGAACCCACCTGGACTACCGGGAGGAGGCATACCGCGTGGAGGAGGTCCGGGCGATCCTGCCCCATCTGGCCCCGCTCCTTAAGTCCGACACTGCGATCCTCGGAGACCTGAACGCCATATCTCCCGACGATCCGGTCATGGGAAGCAAGCCCGACGACCTGGCCCGGACCGATGTGGCCGCGCTTCCGGAGTGGTTCCTGGATCGATACCCGCCCCAGGCCATGCCCCTGCTCACCCGGGCCGGATGGGCAGATGCCTACCGGATTCGCCACGCAGCCACAGCCGGGTACACCATGTCCACTTCGGACCCCAATGCCCGCTACGACTACATACTCCTCTCGCCCTCTCTGGCCGGGAGGGTATCGGATGCCTTTGTGGTAACCGAACCGCCGGCCAGCAACGCCTCGGATCATTTCGCCGTGGTGGTGGACCTGGAGCTGTGATCCCGAATTCGTTGGATCCGTTCCTGTTGCAGCGGGAACGGATTACTTCCGACGGGTCTGGCGGGGTTGTTTCCGGGTCGTATTCCTGCGCGGGGGCCGGGAAGCGGAGGCCTTGCGACCCCGGCCACGATTAGACTTTTCCCGGGACGGTCCCCGTTCTCCGGGCCGGGACCGCCGGGGCGCATTCCGGGGCCTGTGTTTCCGGATCCGGGGAAGAAACACATCGTCGATGTCCTCGGGGAGGTCCGTGGCTCCGGAGTCCGAGAAGAGGTCGAGGCACTTCAATTCCTCCGGGGTCAGGCGCCGGGACTGTCCGGGCCGGAGTCCCTTCAGGGTCAGATTCCCGATTCTCACCCGGGTCAAGGACTTCACCGGATGCCCCACCCGGGCCAACGCCCGCCGGATCTCACGATTCTTGCCCTCGGTCAGGACCACGCGCAGCCAGGTCGAGGCCTTGAGGCGGCGCCGCACCTGCACCTTGAATCCGCTCACTTTCCCGTCGCTAAACCAGATCCCCTTCTGCAACCGGTCCACGGCCTCGGGGGATACCTGCCCCTGGACGTGTACGAGGTAGACCTTCGGGATACCGAACCGGGGGTGGGAGATCCGGTTCGCGAAGGCACCGTCATTGGTGAGGAGGATGGCACCTTCGGAATCCAGATCCAGGCGCCCGATGGTGTAGATTCGCCGCTGCTCGCCATGGATGAGATCCACGGCCCTGGGTCTTCCCTGCGGATCGCCGCGGTTGGTACAGACCACGCCCTTGGGCTTGTTGAGGAGGATGTAGATCCTGGATTCCGGACCCTGGATGCTCTCCCCGTCCACCCGGATCTCCTGGGTTTCGGGATTCACCTTGGTGCCCAGGCGGTCCACGGTCATGCCGTCCACCATGACGCGGCCTTCTTCGATGAGCTTCTCGCACCCACGCCGGGACCCGACACCGGCCCCGGCCAGCACTTTCTGCAGCCGCACCCGGCCGGTCTCGGACTCGTGAATCGGGCCGCCCCCCGGGGCCACGAGGGCCAGGGTCACTGGACCCCTCTCCGGTACGAAGCGATACATCGACGGTGCAGCGGGCAGAAGGATCGGCGCCCAGGGCTTGAAAGGCCCGAACGTTTTTCCCTGACGCTCCACTCGAACCGTCCCCTCCAGCACCACGGCCAGGTGGAACCGCCTGCCGGTGGTGCGGCCCTGGATGGGCACCTTGAAGCGCATACGCTCCACGATGAACTCGGGGCACTCGACCCGGATTTCCCGTTCATAGTGCAGGTCCGGATAGGGCCGCCCCTCGGTCCGCCCTGCGCGTCGGGGCCGCGCCCGGGCCGCTTCCAGACCCTCTTCCACGTGGAGGGGCCTGGGATTCCCTTCAGCATCCACGCGCCCCCAGTCGTGCAGGCGATAGGTCGTATCCGAGGACTCCTGGACCTCGAGGAGAAGGGTTCCCCCGCCGATGGCGTGGACGGCGCCCGCAGGCACAAAGAAGAAATCATCCGGCTCGACCGGACAGGCCTCCACCAGGCTCGGGATTTCACCCGAATCCATGGCCGCCCGCAGAGCGTCTTCGGAAGCGCCCTCCCGGAGGCCGAGGTAGAGCCGAGCATCGGAGGCGGCGTCCAGGATCCACCAGCACTCGGTCTTGGGCAGAACGTCTCCTCCCCGGGACCGAGCCATCTTCGCGTCCGGGTGGACCTGCATGGAAAGGTCGGTGGCCGCGTCGATGATCTTCATCAGCAGGGGAAACTCCCGTCCCGTTTCTGCCAGGACCTCGGTCCCGAGCCAGTCCGCGGGGCTGGAGTCCAGGAGGTCATTCAGCCGGTGTCCCCCGTACGGGCCGCCCAGGATGAGGCTCTCCGTTCCCTCCCGGGTGCTCAGAATCCAGGCTTCGCCCACAGCGCCCTCTGGACAGGAGCCGCCGTAGACCTCTTTCAGGCGCTGCCCGCCCCAGATCACGGTTTTGAACCACGGTTGAAAGGTAAGGGGAACCACTCTCATGGCAATCTCATCCGGCACCTCACGGTGGCAAACGGTCGGGGGTCATCGCACCGAAAATTCCTCGATGATTCTCTTGTATCCCATATGCCCGGGCAGAACACCCGATTTCGAGTTTTTCGCCCCTGAGCCGTCGAATCCCTGACCCGGATTCGAACGCAAACGCGGGCCCTTCCGCCCTCTGGAAAGGCCCGCGTTTTCAGTGACTTCCTGCCGGCGGTGTTACATCACCGCTTGGGATCCGGGTCGGGGACTGGAGCCCCCTTGGTCTCCTTGGCGCCTTCTCCGGTGGCCGGTTTTTCCGTCCCGGTATCGGTCTTTTCCTCCGGTGCCGGCTTCTCCTCGGGCTTCTCCTCGGCAACCGGCTCCATCTCGATGACGACGCCCTTTTGGGCGGATTTGACCTTGTCCTGTTCGCGATTGCGCGCAGCGGATTGGACGGCCAGGATTTTACTGTCCTTATCCTCCGGCCGGATCTTGGCCAGCTTCGAGAACACCTTGTTCGCTGCGACGAAGTCCCGGGAGCGGTAGAGTGCCATGCCCAGGTTCTTCATCACGTCGAGGAGGTATTCCGGTGGCAGATCCTTGAACGACAGAGCCTGGTTGTACTCCTTCGCTGCGATGCGGGGACGATTCTTTTTCATGGCCACATCGCCGCGCACCCTGTGGATCAGACTCTTCTGCGTCAGCTTCCCCTTCACCGGGGTCATGGAATGGACCTCGATCCAGGGAGCTCCCCTGAACATGTCCTTGATGGTGCCGACCACACGGATGCGGTCGAACCGCTTGAGCTTCAGGAATCCCGGAAGCGAGGTGTTCTCCTTGTCCACAAACAGGAAGCAGTAGTCCCGGGTGTATTCCCTGATCTCCCAGATCTTCTGCTCATCCCCCCATGCGGACATGTTCATGTATTTCTCCGGAACGAACCGGGTGAAAAAGGGATTGTAGACCTGGGAATACTCGTGGAAGACCAGCACGAACTCGCACGGTATACCCCTGTAGGACTCGGGCGCCTTCCTGAGTTCAGTGAGGCTGACTGTCCGGGCCTTGGCTTCCTCACTGCCGCCGCCCCCGAACGCGGCCGGGGCGAGCAGGCCGGCGACCATCAACAAAACAGTCAGATACAAGCACGGTTTCAACGACATCGACATGACGAGTCCTTTCTGCCTGTTCATCCTCAAAGGACGTTTCGCGGCGGGGAGACGCCGCCGTGCATCCCCTTCATGACTCATGCATGTCACGTTGATCATGACGGAGAACGGCGGGGCCTCTCACTCGACCCCGTGGAATACGTCCTTGTTCAACTACTCCTTGAGCTCCTGGAGGAGCCGAGACAGGGCTTCCCGAAGCTTGTTTTCTGTATCGTATTTATCTCCCACAATCCTGCGCTGGATGTTCTTGAGACGGACTCTGCGGCTGTCCTTGGGCCCCACGTTTCGATTGTCACCTTCCTCGAATCTCGGCATGGGATCCTCCTAACTCCTCCTGTAGGACCATCCTAGGTGATGAAAGGTCCGTCTCGGGAAAAAGCGTCCGGGCCGGAGATTCCGGTGGACCCAGGGGAAACTATTTTGGGGGGCTCCCTGTCCCCTCCCTGTCCGGGACGTCTTCCATCCAGTGAAATATCGGGTGGATCCCGAGGCAAACTTGACCGGTCGATCCGGGTTCATGCCGAAGAGATATCAGCCTGTGGATGGGGTTTTTACCCGCCTGAGGACCGTGGCGCTCACTGAAGATACGAGTGTCGCAAATCGTGCACTCACCTCGTGGCACCCCGCCGAAAAACAGTGCTATAATCAACTGGTGGTCCGTGTCTGGCGAATCGAGGCCCTGACAGCGTTTGAAATCGAATGGCCGTTCTGGATAGATTCCAAAAATTCCGTTCCTCCCAACCCAGGATTCCCTATTTGATCTTGACGAACTCCGGGGAGGAGACTCGGTTTCCCCTGGAGCAGGATATCGTCTCCATCGGACGATCCAATGCCAACGGCATCTGCCTCAATGACACCAATGTCTCAAAGCGCCACTGCCTCCTCGTGAAGACGCCCGAGGGCGTCAAGATGATGGACCTGGAGAGCTTGAACGGCACCTGCGTCAACGACCGGAGGATCGTCGAATCCGTACTCCACGACGGGGACCACCTCCGAATCGGCCCCTTTGAATTCCGCTACTTTGACGGGGGATTCGTGCCCCCACCCCCGCCTGTCATGCCCGGCGAGGAGGCCGTGGGCCGGCCCTTCGCCGACCAGCTGGTCCGGGAACTGAGGCGGTCGCCCTGCTGGCTCCTGTCCCTGACTGTCCACGCCGCCCTCATGCTCATCCTGTGGAATTCGAACTTCATGACCTTGCCCCTGACGGACAAGGCGCACCGCGTCACCGCCAGAAGCGATCTGGCAGAGGAAAATCCGTTCGAGGAGAGCGAGGACGAGAACGTGGAGGAGGAGGTCCAGGAACCCGACATCACCCTCGATCCAATGGAAGAACCGTACGAGGAATCCGATCCCACCGGCGATTCCGAAGGCATGGACACGGGCGCCGAGGTAGGAGTCATCGGGCTCGGGAAAGGGCGCCGCCGGCCCCTCGAGGGACTGGGTCCCATGAACGTGTTCGGAGAAGACGCCCCTCGAGGCGGATTCGGGGACCACCTGAAGGGGATGAGGGGCCAGGGACTGGATGTGGCCATCGTCTTTGACAGCACCGGCAGCATGCAGGGCATCATCGACCAGGTCAAATCCCAGATCAGCCTGATGAACACGTATATCAGCGCCCTCGTCCCGGGGAATTATCGACTGGCCATGGTGACCTACCGGGACCGGGACGACACCTATCTCACCAAGCTGGAGGCCTTCACCCAGGACTATTACCAGATCCTGCTCTTCATCGAACAGGTGAACGCCGCGGGAGGCGATGACATTCCCGAAGCGGTCCTCGACGGCCTCCGGGACGCCACCAAGAAGCTGAAATGGAGGAAAAACGCCAAGAAGGTGATCCTCCTCTTCGGAGATGCCCCACCCCACGAACAGGACGTCCAGTCCTGTCGCCGAATTGCAGCCCGGTTCCGGAAGCGAAACGGCGTCATTCACACCATCTTCACCGAGGTGGGAGCCCGGGAGGATTCCCTGGACACGGAGGACAAGAAGACGGTGAACGCCTTCCAGTCCATTGCCTATCGGGCCGGCGGCACCTTCAACTTCCTGGATCAGGAGTCCCAGATCATCCGATCCATCCAGACCCTGATCTTCGGAAAGGAATACAAGGCCGACGTGGACCGGGTGACCAGCCGGATGGACTTCGGCTGGAAGGGCAGGAAGATCCAGAAGAAGGTCCGGGAGCGGGACATCAAGTTCTTCCTCAAGCTCGTCCGGATGAAGAACCTTCACCCCCTCATCGTGAAAGGCCTGATCCTCCTCAAGGATCCCTCCATCGTCCCCGAGATGCGCAAGCTGGCCGTGGACCCCGACGTCGGCCAGATCAACCGTTCCGCAGCCCAGTACATCCTCTTGAAAAAGGGCATCTCTCTCCGATAATCACACCTCATCTACCGGCTGTTATGCGCGTGACAGCCGATGGAGCACCCTTTCAGTCCGTTTTATATCAAAAATAGAATTTGTAAAAAAAATGGTACATTCGCCCATTCAAGGGGAACAATCCAGCTGGATGGTGGGATCAAACAAAGGAATACTCCTCGGAACTCCCGACAATGCCTGACGATGCGGACAAAGAGCTCATCAACCGCATCCTTGGCGGTGGAGTTGACTCAAAGGTAGCGTTCAAAGAACTTTATGATCGCTACCAGAATCAAGTATTCAACATCTGCTACCGGCTGACGGGGGAGTATCATCGAGCCGCGGACGCAACGCAGGAGAGTTTTCTCGCGGCCCTGAGAGGCCTCAGAAGCTTCCACTATCAGTCGTCCTTCAAGACTTGGCTGGCCCAGGTCACGAAGAACGCGGCCTTGCAGCAGTTGAGGAAGTCCAGCAGCCGCTCCTTTTCGTCCCTCGAGGGCGAGGAGGAGACGGGTGGCGGCGGCCCAAAAGGCAGTCACAGAGGCCGTCACAGAGGCAGTCACAGAGGCAGTCATAGCCTCGATAAATCGCCCAGGACGGCTGATCCAGAGGAGCCGGATCAGCTCGAGGCGGCCATTGAAAACGAGTTTGAGCGTGATCTTCAGAAGGTGATCAACCGGCTGAAGAGGCAGCACGCCGAGGTCCTCGTCCTTCGCTACTTCGGAAACAGCTCGTACGAGGAGCTGGCGGAGATCCTCGGGTGCTCCATCGGGACCATCAAGTCCAGGCTCAACCGGGCTCACAGGGCCCTGAAGCCGTATCTGAACGAGGTGTTGAAGAAGCACGGAAGACCGGAACAAGATCACGGATCAATTCACTGAAAAATACCACTGACAAGTACCACTGATATTTTGGTGTTTGAAGCATAGAGAGAGACAACAGTCGTTCGAGTAGACGGCAGGAGAGAAAGCCGGTTGGTTTGTAGCAGGATGCAGGCATGCTGAGAAAGAACCTTGATCCCCGCGATATACTTTCGCTCGTGGAAGGCGAAATGTCTGGGGACGAGGCCCGCAAGCTGGAGAAGCGCATTCTGGAGAGCCCAGAAAATTCTGAGAATTCTGAGAATTCTGAAAACTCCGGGTATCGCGCGCTTTACGAAGACCTGAAGCGCAGCGTCTCCGCCCTCCGCAGTCTTCCGCAAAGAGACGCCCCCGAATCCGTCTGGAACCGCCTGGAAGCCGATTTCCAGGCTACGATCGAGGAAACGCTCCAGACGCCCGTACCACCACACGGGCGCATGAGGCGTCTCTGGCGGCCGGCAATTGCGGCAGCATGCCTGCTAGTGGCCATCTCCATGGGAATCCTGCTCTTCAAAATCAATGTCTTCAAGATCAATGGTTCCGGCCCCGGAACCCCGAAGAGCCCCATCCAGTGGATCGCCAAGGTACCCTCAGGTACTACAACAGGTCCTACAAAGGGGAAAGAGACAACTTTATCAGTCATTACCGAGTTCATGTTCAAGGATCCCATCAGGTATCGGGGGGTGAGTCTGGATAGCCTGGGAATCAAAGATTTCACTGGTATCCCGACAATAGATCCCTCTGCGGACAGCAACCGTTCGGACAGGTGACAGGTGACGTGGAACTTTTGAGAGACCGTAGGCAGCTCCTCGTTGTTGTATGCCTCATTACACTCGGGAGCATCGTTGGTTGCGAGAAATCGGATCCCCTTGCAGAAGCAATGCTTCGCGAGGCGGTCACCAACGCCTATGGATTTCTGACAAAGGGGGAAATGAAGGTTACCGCCACCTTCGAGGGGACCACCGTCACCCCCTGGTACCGTATTCACAAGGGCACGGATTCCGGCGGCGCCTGGCGCCATTTCACCCCCCTGAAAAACCACCCCCTCTTCGAGCACGGAACCCGGCCTTCCAGCGGCAAGGTCATCCGCACCACCCGGGGTTCCCTGACCGGTGGGCAGGGTGGTTTACAGGGAAGTAGCCTGGGTAAGGTGACCGTCGATTACATCCTCGACATCACGGACATCGGCGCCTTTTTGAAGGCCCATACCCTCACCCGGGCCACCGGGGCCTCGGCACGAAAGGTGGTGGCCGGCCGGAGGGTGGTCCACCTCGTAGCGGCCCCACGGGAACCAGGCGAGCTTTCCTACCAGATCTTCGTAGACGAGGACAAGAAGTTCATCCTCGGCATGGAGGAACGGGACCGAAACAACCGCCTTCGCCACGCCTTCGAGTATCACACCATCCATTATCTCCCCCACCCCTTGGCCACACCCCTGGGACCGGGCAAGCACTACGTGAAACGGCCTCAGCTGAGTCCCGGGGAAGCCGCGCAAATTCTGGGAATGGACGTCAAGACCCTGTTCCCCACCGCAGCGCCTCCGGGTTTCCAGCACCGCGAAATCCCCAAGACCGGCGCCCTGGGTTCCATCCAGATGCGGTTCTCCAACGGAACCACCACGGGGGTCATCCTCCTCTTCGTCAAGAAGCCGAGCTTCAGAGACGTCCACGTGAAACCGGGTTCCGCGTCCACCGAAGGCGGTGCCCAGAAGAACATCCGGGACCTGGTGCTGAGCGGCCACGCTTTCGTGGACGGCCAGTTCATCGGACTCACCTTCAAGGTGGACAGCTTCCACTGCGTGGAAATGCACACCACCGCCAAGTCCGTGCTGGCCATGTCCACTGCCGGCCTCGACAAGGTGAAGGAACTGGTGACGGTCCTCCCCCTGCCGTGATTCTCCTCCCACCTGCCTGATGGCGGATTTCCGGAACTTCTCAGAAACTGGTGATTTTCTCTGCTTTCAGTCAATTACCCGATTGACGGACTCTCCCAACCTCCATAAAATCCGGCTGAGCGGTCGGGAGCCGCGACAAGAACCCAGAGGGCGGAAATAGAACCCAGCCTCTCCTACCTCATGAAGACGGCACCATGAAACTGGACCGATTCAGCCCGATTCACCCGGAGGAGCACGGACCGCTCCTCGACGCCCTGAGGGGCGGCCTGAAACAACACCTCACCGGTGTGATCCCCGGCCTCCGCGTGGTGGAGACCGATTTTGCCGTGCCGGGCCGTGGCGTCCAGGCGGCAATGGCCGTCGACGCCGGGGGTCGCTGTGTCCTCGTGGAGTTCTACCGGGAAAAGGTGACCCGGATCTCCGACGACCTGCTGGCCAGGATCGCCTGGTTCGAGGAGAACCGTTCCCTGCTGCCACGCCTTTTCCCGGATAGTGGCATGAATCCGACCTCCACTCCCGGGGTCCTTCTCCTGGCCCCGGCCTTTTCAGAATCCGTACGCAGGACAGCCACCGGCACCCGCCTGGCGGATATCCAGCTGCTCCGGATACAGTTCCTCGGAACCGAGACCTCCCGGGGTTTTTTCCTCGAGGATCCCGTCTTTCCGGACCGCGTTTCTCCCCTGACCGAATCGGAATCCCGGCGTCCCGTCCGATCCATCGCTTCGTTTCACCCGATCCGCGCCGTGAATCCCGAGGAACTCCTGGCCCGGTCGCGGCACTGGTTTTCCAAGCTCAGCCCGGATATCCGGACCCGGACCGAGGGGGAGTCCGTTTCCTTCACCTACTGTGGCCAGGTCCTCGCGACCATGACCCCGGCAAACGACGCCCTGTGCATCGAGGTGCCCCGACACGGAACCACTCTCGTGCACGACATGCACGAACTCAACCAGGGGATGAACAGCGTGATCCACCGCTACTTCGGCCTCGTGGATCCCGGATCCTCCTCCAGCCCCCCGCTGCGAATCGAAGACATTCTCACGGAAGGGGAGCTCTCGGAGTTCCTGGACTCGAATCCGGAGAAGCCCGATTGATACGAAGCAGTCGAGAGCGTGTGCATGAACACGCGCCCGTGTTCCACGACCCTACACGCCAAGGGCTCAAGCCACGGGAGAACGCCTTGCCCCCAAGCAGCGGTCCAACCGGCGACTGGGTGGGCTGGAAATGGCTGTCCCAGCTGCGAAGAAGGAAGGGGCGGCCGAGAAAGCCGGCCGGAGCCCCCCCCTGCCGCGGGGGTGGACACCGGGGCCGGGTCCTCTGCGTCGCCAGTGGCAAGGGCGGAACCGGGAAGTCCGTCTTCTCCACGAATCTGGCCGTCTACCTGGCCCGCAAGGGATACAGCACCGTCCTGTTCGATGCCGACCTCGGCCTGGCGAACGCCCACCTCATTCTCGGGACCTACCCTGGAAGGAATCTGTCCCACGTGGTCATGGGAATACACGACCTGGAGAGCGTGCTGGAAACCGGCCCGTACGGCCTCCAGCTCCTGAGCGGCGGCACAGGCATCTCCGAGATGGCCTCGCTGGGCGATTCCCAGATCTACCAGATCGCCTCCCAGGTGGAACTCCTCGAGGAGCGCTACGACTATGTCGTCATCGACACGGCCGCCGGCATCTCTCTCACCACCATGGCGTTCCTCTACTCGGCCTCGGAGTCCGTGGTGGTCACCACCCCGGACATCACGGCCATGACCGACGCTTACGCCCTGCTGAAGACCCTGGTGCGCCACCACCCCGGCTCCCGGACCTGGATTCTGGCCAACCGCACCCGCAGGCAGAATGAGGGGCCTGAGGTGTTCAGGCGCATTCAATCCGTCACCCGGAAGTACCTGAACCACGCTCCGCGGTTCCTGGGCACGATTCCGGACGATCCCCTCATCTCCGCCAGCATCGCCCGGCGCAGGCCCTTCATCCTCACGCACCCGCGCACGCCCACATCCAGGGCCTTCCTGGAAGCCGCCCGGACTCTCCGGCGCGAGGCCCCGGTCCGGCCTTTCACGGACCTTCCCACGGACAGAGTCCTTCCTCTCTTTCAACCGGACACCAGCCGTTGAGCGATATGGAACCATCCGACTTCACCTGGTACGAACGGTTCATCTTCACCCGGAACCACTACCTACGCCTCCTCAAGGGAGACGCCACGCGCCTGGTCATTGGCATCCTCGACCTGATCCAGCGTCCCCTCAGCCTGGAGGGGGCCCAGCGGGCAGGGGCTTTTCTGGGCAGGAACGTGTTCCGACCCCTCGCCCGCAAGGCCCGGCGGACCACCCTGAAGAACCTGGACCACGCCTTCGGAGACACCCTGCCCCCTTCCGAGAAGGCGTGCATTGCCCGCGACGTCTTTCACAACCTCGGGCGGGTCTTTCTGGAAACCCTCCGGTTCCGGAGGGAAGGGGCGGATCTTCTCGAGCGCCTCGTCCCGGATCTCTCCCCCCTGGCCCCAGTGAAGGCCTCCCTCGCCACCGGGAAGGGTGCCATGGTCCTGACCCCGCACATGGGAAACATCGACCTCATGCCCGGCATCCTGGCCCGGCAAGGCATCCCCACCGGCCTGATCATGTCCCGGGTGCGCCATCCCCGCCTCCACCGCATGGTGGTCGAGATGCGGAGCCTTGCCGGCGTTAAAGTCCTGTTCCAGCAGGAAGGCACGGCCCCTGTGGTGGCGATGTTGAAGGTGGGCCACGTGGTCGGTGTGGCTCCGGATCAGGACATCGACCGCGTGGCCGGCCTCTTCGTGGACTTCTTCGGCCGCCCGGCCCTCACCCCCGCCGGGCCCGTCTCTCTCGCTCTCCTGGCCGAGGTTCCCATCTTCCTGATCTTCATGACCTGGACCCGAGGGGCGTACCGCCTCACCCTCGAAGGCCCTCTGGACTTCGACCGTTCTGGCCGGCCCACAGCTGTAGTGCGGGCCGGCACCGAGGCGTGGAGCCGCGCTTTCGAGGCCGCCATCCGCCGGAGCCCGGGGGCGTGGTGGTGGTTCCATCCCCGGTGGAAGACCACCCCGGAGTCCCTTGCCGCCAAGAACGAGCGGCGCCGGCAGCGCCGGGAGCGGAAGTAGCGCACCTGGGTCCCTACCTCCTTGACACCCCCCGAGACTTCACCCTAAACTTTCAAACAAGCGTTATTTGCGGGATTGGTTGCAGTTCCAGGTTGCCGTGCGCCCAGGGTGGCTGGGCAGAAGGAGGAACATGATTTCACGACCAAACCCGAGGATGCACCCTGGGCCAAGTAGACGTTCGCTCGTCCAATCCCTCAGGCTCGTGCTCCTGATACCTGTCCTGGCGGTCCTCTTGCTGCCGGGTTGTTCGAAATCCGAAAACGAGGTGGTCCTCTATGTCAGCCTGGACGAGGCGTATTCCCGCCAGCTCATGGATACCTTCATGAAGAAGACGGGCATCACCGTCAAGTTCCTGACCGACTCCGAGGCCACCAAGACCACCGGTCTCGTCACCAAGATCCTCGGCGAGAAGGCTCGACCCCGGTGCGACGTGTTCTGGAACAACGAGATCGTCCAGACCATCTACCTGAAGCGCAACGGGTGCCTGGCTCCCTTTGTGTCCGAGTCCGCGAAGGACATCCCCGACGCCTTCAAGGACCCGGAGGGCTACTGGGTGGGATTCGCCGCCCGGGCTCGGGTCATCATCTACAACAAGAACCGGGTCAAGGCGCCGCTCCCTACCGGTCTCGAGGATCTCCTGGATCCCAGGTGGGCGGGCGTTGTCTCCCTGGCCCGGCCCTTGAACGGCACCACGGCCACGCATGCGGCTGTGCTCTGGGCCAGCCGGGGTCCGGAGGCCACCCAGACCTTCTTCAAGGGCCTGGAGACGAACAAGGTCAAGCGCTGCGCCGGCAACGCCCACGTCATGCGAGAAGTGTCCGAGGGGAACCTCGCCTGGGGCTTCACCGACACCGACGACTTCCACGTGGCGCTCAAGGACAAGAAACCGGTGGACCTCGTCTTTCCGGACACCAAGGGCGAGGGCACGCTGCTTATTCCCAACACCGTGTGCATGATCAAGAACGGACCCAATCCCGAAAACGCGCTGAAGCTCATCGACTACATCCTGTCCCGCGAGGTTGAGACGATCCTGGCCCAGGGCCGCAGCGCCCAGATCCCGGTGCGTAACGGCATCCCGCGTCCCACCGGCCTCAAGGGCCTGGACGCCATGAAGCCCATGAAGGTGGACTGGCCCAAGGTGGGCAGCGTGTTCGAGGGGTGCCAGGAGTGGCTCAAGGAATTCGTGACCGGCAAGTAGCACGATGACCCGCACCTATCCCTGGGCGGCGTTCGTGCTGTTCTGCTGCATCGCTCTGCTGCCCATTGCCTACCTTATCGGCCTGAGCTTCGTGGATCGGGATGGCTCCCTGACCACGAAGTTCTACACTCTCTATCTGTCCGGAACGCTATGGCTGCTCCTCTACAAGAGCTTCATCATCGCCGGCGGCACCACCCTTCTCGCCCTCGGCATCGGAGTTCCGCTGGGCATCCTCGTGGCGCGCACCGACCTGTGGCTCAAGCCGATGTGGGCCGCCCTCATGATCGTCCCGCTGCTGCTGCCGCCCTACATGATGACCATCTGCTGGTTCTATCTGCTGACGCCCGAGAGCTGGATCAACGTGTCCCTGCTGCCGGCCCTCGGCCTCGGCGCCATCAACTTCCACACCCTGGACGGCTACCCCGGGTGTATCTTCTCCGAGACCCTCTCCTACTACCCCATCATCGCACTGCTGACCTGGCTCGGAGTTCGCACTCCGGATCCGGCCCTGGAAGAAGCGGGCCGCATGGTCACGAATCCCTGGCGCGCATTCCAGCGTCTGACCCTCCCTGCGGCCGCCCCCTTCATCCTCACCGGCGCGGTGTTCGTCTTCTTCTTCTCCATGATCAACTACTCGGTGCCGTACCAGTTCTCCATCGGCGGCATCTTCATCTCCGAGATCCACTCCCAGTACCAGGGCCTCCACAACAACGCCCAGGCCGCGGCCCTGACCCTGCCCTTTCTCCTCGGATCCGTGTCCCTACTCTGGGCTGAACGTCGCACGCTCCGGCGCTACCGGACCGCCGTCCGGTCCACTTCCACGGCCCCGCCGCCGGGCCTCAGCCTGGGTGTCTGGCAGGGATTTGCCCAGGCGGGCGCATTCCTGGTGACGGGCCTCTCCACCTTAGGCCCCCTCGCTGTCCTGGTCTGGATGGCCTGGCCCTTCGATCTGATGGCGGCCGCCCTCGAGTCGTGCCGTCCCGAGATCGTGAACACTCTCACCCTGGCGACCCTCGGCGGAACCCTCACCCTGGCCCTGGCGGCCGGTGTGGCGGCCGGAGCGCGCCGGCGCTGTGGGTGGGCCAGGGTCATGGATTTCTCGGGCATCCTCCCCCTGGCCTTTCCGCCCATGTCCCTGGGAATCGCGCTCATCCTGTTGTGGAACCGCAGCGCCCTGTTCGGCCTGGAAGCCGAATGGGTGGGACAGGTGAGCGACGCGGTGTACGGGACCATCCTGGTCATGGTGTTCGTCATGGTGGGACGGTGCTTTCCCTTTGCCATGCGTCCCGTCTTTTACGGCCTCGGAAGCATCGACCCGGTCCTCGAGGAGGCGGCGCGCATGGAAGGCGCAGGCCCGGCGCGCGCCTTCTTCGGTATCACGCTACCGCTCACGTGGCGGAGCTTCGCCCTGGCGTGGTTCCTGGCGTTCATGTTCGCCCTGGGAGAGTACGACGCCATCCATCTGGTGCAGCAGGCCGGAAACGCCATGCTGGCTCCCCGCATCATCGGCTCTTTCCACAACTTCAGACACGACATCGTGAGCAACGTCTCCCTGGTTATGATCCTGCTCGTGGTCTTTCCGATCCTGGTCTACCTGCTGATTCCCCGAAGAGCCGAGAGGAAGGCCCATCCATGACCGCCGTTCGATTCGAAGACATCCGGCTGCTCTACGGCGACACCCCCGCTCTGGACGGCGTCACCCTCACGGTGGAATCGGGCGAGCTCCTGCCCGTCCTGGGGCCATCGGGTTGCGGCAAGACCTCGTTGCTCCGGATCCTGGCGGGCCTCACGGTCCCGGACAGCGGCCGGGTGTTCATCGGCGAAGACCTTGTGAACGATCCAGCCCCGCGTCTGGCCGCCCACCGGCGCGGTATCGGCATGGTGTTCCAGAACCTGGCCCTGTGGCCTCACCTCACGGTGATGGGGAACCTGGAGTTCGGGCTCAAGGCACGCGGCACCCCGCGCTTAAAGCGCCGGGTCCAGGCCCTGGAGGTCCTGGACCGGGTCGGACTCGCAGGCTTCCAGGACCGCATGCCCGCGGCCCTGAGCGGCGGCGAGCGCCAGCGCGTGGCCCTGGCCCGGGCCCTGGTGGCCGCCCCCCGGCTCCTGCTCCTGGACGAGCCGCTCTCCAGCGTCGACGCCATGCTCAAGGACGACCTCCTGGGTCAGATCCGCCGCATCAACCAGACACTCAACCTCACCACCTTCTACGTCACCCACGACAAGGAGGAGGCCCTTGCCCTGGGCCGCCGCATCGCCGTGATGGAAGGCGGGATTCTGGTCCAGGTGGCCCCACCCGAGGCGCTCTACGCCCGGCCGGCCAACCGGTTCGTGGCGACGCTGATGGGAACCAACAACCTGTTCTGGGCCAAGGTCGACGAGGCAGGGGCCTGCACGCCGCTGCCCGACGTGGATCCGTCCGGGACGCGGCCTCCCGGCGCATCCCTGGTGGCGGTGCGGCCCGAAGGCCTCGCTCTCGAGGACGGCGGTGAAGGGATCCAGGGAGAGGTGGAGGGGGCCGTGTTCCAGGGCGAGGCCTACCTGGTCAGGGTGCGGTGCGGCGCTCTCGACCTGAAGGTTCGAAACCGGGAGGCCGTCGCGCCCGGCACCGCGGTGACGGTGGCGATTCGAGAAAAACCAAGGGTCCTGGAGTAAATGTGAATATACTGATCCTGGAAGGAAACCCATGAGTGGTCTGAGGCTGGTTCTCATCGGTGCGCTCGTGATCGTGGGCCTCGTCGGCCTCGTTCTCCTGCTCACCGCCTCCCCTCCGGAAGACCCCGGCAAGGCCGCAGACCGGGAATGGACCAATGCCGAGTGCAAGGCGTGCCACCCCGGCGTGTGGGCCGAGTGGGAGGCCTCCTGGCACCACATGGCCTATATCGATCCGCTCTACATCAAGCTCACTCAGAATCACGCCCAGACCTCCTGCGACGACTGCCACATCCCGCGCCCCATTCCCGAGGTGGGCTTCGGGCCGCGCACACTTCCCCGGGTCAGCGACAAGATGACCGGGATCAACTGCCTGAGCTGTCACCACGACGGCAAGCGCATCGTGGGCACCCGGGACCTCCCCTCGGCTCCCTGCAGCCCGCGCAAAGCCCCCGAACTGAGCACCGAGCTCGGGTGTATCGGATGCCACAACCAGCACAAGCTCCACGAGGAGTGGCGAAAGACCGTTTTCTTCAAGCAGGGCATCGACTGTATCGACTGCCACATGCCCACAGTGGACCGCTCCCGGGACGGGAAGCCCTTCAAGGGCAAGCACCACGCCTTCATCTCCTCCCGGTACCGGGACTTCAGCAAGATCCCCGTGGAGGTGCGGGCCCTGGGGCCGGCCGATCCAGGGGGCAAGGCCGGCGTGGTCCGGGTGTCCATAAAGAACTTGAGGAGCGGCCACGATTTCCCGAGTGACTCCCGGTACAAGGCCGCCGACCTCATCACCCGGTTCTTCACCCCGGACGGCACGCCCCTCGGGGAAAAGAAGCAGGAACGGTTCCACAATCCGCTCCGGAACGCCATGGACCAGACCAAGACCCAGATCCCCAACGGGATCACCCGGTCGTTCGAGTATCCGGTGCCCGAGGGGGCCGGCCACGCCGAGGTGAAGCTCATGTATCGGATCATGAAGGACGATCCCAACGTAGATTCCCACAAGCTCTTCAGGAGGGTGGTGCGGTGGTGAGTCGCTCAAAGCGCATCTACCTGTTCTCGGCCATCCTCCTGGTGCTCTGCCTCGGGGGTCTGGGATTCATCCTGGTCGTCAAGGTGAAAAACGTGGCCCGCGAGGTGGAGCGACACGGGCCGGACCTGGACCACCGGGAACGCGGCAAGCGAGTGGAGGCGGCCGTACACCTCTCCCGGTTCTGCAACGACTGGGGCGCCGGCCCCGTGCGGGACCGGAAAGACGTGATCCTGGAGAAACTCTTAGACGGCCTGGAAGACGTGGACGTGAAGGTCCGGACCCTGGCCGCCGAGGGTCTGGCCGCCTGGGGCCTCGAGGCCCGGGACGCCCTCAGGAAAGCCCTCACCTCCCCGGACGAGGAGATGCGTGTATACGCAGCGTACGCCCTCTCCCTCTACCCCATCCCCGACCTCATCCTGGAGCTTCGCAACGTTCTCAGGGACAGCCGCGTGGAGTTGCGGGTCTATGCCACGGAGGCCCTGGGGTCCATGGAGCTGAACCAGGTGGACGATGAGATGGTGTGTGACGTTCTCTACCGCGTGTGGCGGGACAACGACCGGTGGGTCCAGAACGCCGCGGCCGAGGCCATGTTCAAGCTGGGATACTGGCTCGGCATTCCCATCCTGGTGAAGAACGTGGGGGAAGGTAATTTCTGGCAACGGTTCAACGCCTACGAACGCCTCACCCGGATCTACCGGAAGCTGGGCAAGTTCCTGCCCCCCTTCTACGCCGACGGCCATGCCGCGCGCCGCAAGGCCGAGGTGAATCGGATCAAGGAAGTCGTGTTCAACGACCGGGAGATCCACCGCCGCATCATCGAAAACCTGCCCGACGACAAGAACCTGATGTTCACCATCTCGCGATGGATCCTCAACTATCTGGGCAAGTACGGGGTTCCCTCCCTGGTGGAGGCCATGGAGACCAGCCCGAAAAAATTTGTACGAGTCCACTCGGCCCAGATCCTGGCCGAGCTGACGGCCCCTGAACTCCCGCCCCCACTGCGGCGTGATAACCTTCCCGTGCTCCAGGAGACGGCCCTGCCCGCCCTGATAAGAGCCCTGGACCAGGAGAATACCGACGTGGTTCTCTACGCGCTCATGGGCGTTGGCAACTACGGTTCCGAGGCCGATGTCGATGCGGTGATTCCCTTCCTCACCTCCAGGAGCGCCGACCTCCGCATCTCGGCCGTCCGAGCCCTCGGCAAGATCGGGGGCGAGAAGGCCCTGGTGGCCCTGACCGCCCTCGAGGCCACGGGCGAGACGGCCGAGGTGCGGGACCAGGCCGTGGAGTGGATCCGCAAGCGGCAGTGAGCGCCCCCGGTCAATCCACGACGATCCGGAACCTGCCCCGCGGACTCCGCGCCTCGGCGCTCCGTGCCTTGCCGTAATCCCGGACGCCCTCCACCCACCAGGTCACCGGACCAACGACCCCGACCCGCTCCAGAGAGTCGAGAAAGCTCTGCTTCTCGTGGACGTCGCCGGCGGAGAGGCAATAGACGAGGGTTCCGTCCGACTCCTCCTTCACCTGGTCGCCCCGGGCCGCGGTGACCGGGAACCGTATCCCCCCCACCTCGAACACGAGGCGGTAATACGGGAATGTCCCGGGCGACCGGAACACGAACCGGGGATCCTCCGGGAGGCGCACGGCCCTGTCCTTCACGGGGTCGAGGAGTTTCAGGGTTTCCGGCGCCGGATAGGTCCAGGTCATCACGGGCGGAGAGACTTCCTTCACCCCGAGGTTTCCTGAACCCGATTCCTTCTCCACCGCTACCACCGCAAAAGGTCCCTTCATGGTGAGCAGGACCTTGTCGGGATCGCCGGACGCGTCGTCAAGGGTGGCGAGGAGGATCACGCCGGACGGCCGGTAGACAAAGGGCGGTTCCATGGCCCCCTGGAGGGCGGTGCTGTAGCCGAAAACGGGCGCGCCCTTCCACAGGGCCGGTACCCCGGTCACCAGGACTTGCATGCCCTTCGGGTAAGCCGCCACCTGTTTCTCGAGGCCCGCACGCACACTTCGGGCCATGCGGCCCGCCTCGTCGTACGGCTCCAGGTTCTTCCAGAGCGGCAAGCAGTAGAGGACCACGGCCACGACGGCCACGATCCGGCCCCGCCGGGAGAATCCGACCACCACGCCCGCCACCACCATGGAGAGGCCCATGGCCGGGGGGGTGTAGTGGCGGGCGTTGGTGAGGCCGTCCGTCACCGCCAGAAAGGGGAAGACCAGGAGCAAGGAGAGGAGGGTCAGGGCCACGCCGAACAGGATCAGGAACCGGGTTCGATCCATGAAGGGGATGTTCCAGAGGAGGCACACCAGACACACGACCGTGAATCCGGCGTGGAGCCCCACGCCCCAGGCGGGTACCACCTGAGCGTTGATCGGGCTCAGGAACCGGAACAGACTCATGGGAAGATCCTGGTAGATCTTCTCCCCCAGGAAGTAGTCGAAGTAGGTGGAGTAGGCGCCGTATCCCGTCACGATGCTGCCGAAAACCAGGTACTTCCACGCCAGGTAGACGACGAGAACCAAGCAATACGGCGCAGCGGCTTTCAGAGCGCCGAGGAACTGAGTTCGAGATCCCTGTTTCCGGTGGAGGTAGAAGTGAAACAGGAATACCACCGCCGGCAGGTTGGCGGCCGGCTCCTTGCAGAGCAGCGCCAGCAGCATGGAGGTCCACGCCAGCCACCGCCATCGCGGCCTCGTATGCAGCAGCAGCGTCAGCATGTAGAACACCACCGTGAGCCCGACCATGCGGTGGACGATCCAGGCCACGGCCTCGACGTTTCCCGGATAGAGGCCGAACATCAGGGTGGCCAGGGGTCCGGCTCCGCGTTTCCGGGTCAGGCGAGCAGCCACCTGCCCCACCAGAAGGGCTCCGGCCAGATGGATCAGCAGGTTGGTGAGGTGGAAGCCGAAGGGATTCCCGCCCCACACCTTGAGATCCAGGACGCCCACCATCACCGGCACGGGCCGAAGGAACTGGTCCCGGGTCAGGTGGCTGGGGAAGAAGTAGCGCAGGCCCTCCTTCCAGCTGGCCCGGCCCTCCTCGGTGAAGAGACCCAGGCCGTAGTCGTCCTGGAGGAAATCCCCGCCCAGGGTGGGCAGGTAGGCCAGTGCCACCACCGCCAGGGCGGCGATCCAGGGAAAGGCCCGCCATCGCGTCAAGCGTCACTCCCCTCCCGGCTTCTCGAGGAAATCCTGGAATCGTTGCCGGACCGCGGCGTCTGTCTCCACGGAAATGCGGCGCCTCAGGAACGCCTTCCCCGCCTCCACCCGGCCGACCTTTTGCATCAGGTCCATCCAGAGCGTGCAGGCCTGCAGGGCCTCGGGATCCTGCATGGGGGCCACCAGGACGCAGCCGTAGAGATGCATCAGGGCCTCCTCGGGATCCCGGACGCGGAATCGCCTGCCGAGGTCGGCCGCCTTCCTCCAGCAATCCTCCGGCGCCGCGTTCACCGCCGCCTTGAGGTCGGCGATCTCCAGGGTTCTACTCCCCCGGTCTGCAGTCATGCCCTCGATGCGGTCGTACGCCCGGGCCAGGCGCCGGTAGACGTCCGGGTTCCGGCGATCCCGCCGCGCCTCCTTCTTCCACGCCTCGGCCGCACTGGCGACTTGCCCCCTGTCCAGGTAGATCCGCCCCCGGAGCCGGTACAGGAAGGGGGCCAGGAACGTCTCCCCGGACCGGGCATCCAGGGCGGCCGCTGCTTCGTCGGGATGACCGGCAGTACGAAAGGCCCGGGCCGCTTCCAGCACCACCCAGGGCTCTTCCGGCGCCTCCCGGACGAGGGCGCGGAACGCTTCCGGCGTTCCGGGGGACCGGCCGGATAAAATACTGACCAGGGTCTTGAGTGCCCGGGCCCTTCCCGCCGCGCCGCCCTCCTCCACTCGAGCGGCCAGGGCGCCCAAGGCCTCGACAAGCGCCGGGCTGGCTGGCCCCTCCTCTCCGGTATCCTCGCGCCGGATGCGCAGGTACCACCGAAGCCCCTCCTCCATCGCCGCCCGATCGAGATCGATGTGGCGGCGGAAAATCCGCACCCGATCCCCGTCCGGGGTCGCCACCTCCCCCACCTTCTCGAGGTGCCTGCGCACCTCCTGGGCGTGGTCGCGGAAAAAGTCGGACCAGAGTACCACGTCGCGGCGCAATCCGTTCGGGTTGCGGTTCACGGCCAGACCTTCCTTGACCACGATGAAGTCCGCCGCGAGGATCCGCTTCCAGATCCCGCCGGCCGGTCTCGCCTCAGGCGTGAAGGCGGAAAGGGACCGGCCCTCGAGGCGGGCGAGGTAGCCGAGGGCGCCCGCGTTCAGGGACTTGAACGCCGCCAGAACCACCACGTCGGCCCGGCGCTTCCCGGCTTTCTCCATGGCGTCGACCACACAGCCGTGGACCTTGCCGGCGCCGAAGTCGTTGGTTTCGGGCGCCTGGTAGAGGCCCACCAGGGAATAGGCGGTGCCGGGAATGACCGTGCGGAGGGTGTGCCTCAGGGCGAGTCCCCCGCCGGGCAGAAGGTTCAGGGGTACGGCGGCCAGGATGGCCGTCCACGCCACCGCGCGAGCCCACTTCCAGGGCGCCTGCACCACCAGGGCCCCGAGGAGTGCTGCGGCCGGCAGGGCCGGCAGGAGGTGGCGGCCGTCAATGGCTTTGGTGTGCATCAGGGTGAAGACGAGGAATGGAAGAACCAGCCACCCCAGGACCACCCGCTCCCTTCGCAACCGGCTCAGGGCCGCCACAATACCGATGCCCACCAGCACGAAGGACAGCCCTCCTGTCATGTGGGGCAGGACCTTCAAGTAATAGAGCCATCCCTCCACGGAAGAGAGGTCCGCCAGGGGCCAAAAGGGGTGGGGTTGGTTCCAGGAGAAGAAATGGGCGATGCGATCGAAGTGCTGGATGAACCAGGGTATGGGTATCATCAGGCCGAGGAAGAATCCGCCCCACACCTCCATGGCGCCGGGATCCCTGTGGCGCCGGAGGCGATCCAGCACGAACAGGCCCGGCAGCAGGAGGAACACCGGAAAGGTCCACTGGGTCAGCAAGCCCAGGGCGATGAATACCCCGAGGCCGAGGCCACGGCCCCAGCCGCCATAGGCCCGCCACGCAACGAGCAGCCACATGGCCGCAGCCACCAGGGCGGCGGTGGGGAGTTCCAGGAAGAAGTCGTGGGTGTAGTTGAAGGTGAGGGGAAACGCCGCCGTCAGCACGGCGGCGGCCAGGCCGCGGCGCCGGTTCGAGAGGATCCGTCCGGTGTTGTAGACCGCCGCCAGCAAGAGTGCCAGGAAGAGGAGCTGCAGGACCATGACCTGGTTCAGCTTCCTGCCTGTCACTTCCATGGCCGCCCCGGCCAGCACGGGAAACAGGGGCGGATGGGTGGGATGCACCTCGCCCAGCGTCTTCAGAGAATCCAGGATTCCGTCCGGGGGGTGGTGCAAGATCCTGTTCGCCCGGTCCGCGGCTGCCAGGAAGGAGCTCTCGTCTCCCCGGGGCAGGTCCACGTCCCTGCGCATCCAGAGGTGCCAGCAGACCCCCACGGCAACCAAGATCAGGAGGAGGCCGAACCATGCCTTTCCCCGGGAGAGATCCATGGGCGAAGACCTCCCACTGTCATCCATGCATTGCTCCTCGCTAGGCCAGGGGCCCGATGGTGTTGTTGCCGCGACCAAGCAGGTCCGGGAAGACGGTTCTCAGCGCCTCCACCAGCTTCTCGCCCTTCGAGGTCACGGCGTTGTAGCAGGGGACTCCGGTTCGTTCCTCCACCTCCCGGATGCCGAGGGCCGAGTTGGCCACGGTTCCGGTCACGGCCTTGAGCGGCAGATCCAGACGCCGGACGAGGATCTCGTGGGCGGCGTGGGCGTTCAGCAGATCCGTGGCGCTGAACAGCACCGCGTCCACCTGGTCGCGGACCTCGCTGCTGGAAAGTAGCTGGGCGGTCTCCCGCTGCAGGATGCCGTCGCCCATCTCCAGCACCACCACCTCGACGCCGGCGGCCGCGAGATGCCCCACGGTGGACCGGAATACGTCGAGGAGGTCCTCCTTGCCCAGGAGGTAGGTCGATGCATGGCCGAAGGCGATGAAATCCAGCGTCCGGAACGCGCCCGCATCTCGCATGCGCAGGAGGTCGCCGCGCCTGGCCGTGCCACTCACCTTGGCGGCCCCCACGCGGAGGCCTGCTTCGAAAAAAGCCCGCACGAGGCCGGTCATTGCCGTGGTCTTTCCGGAACTCATCTCCGATCCGAGGACCAGGAGGGTGGGCAGGTCAACCGCGTGTCTGGACCGCAAGCGGTTCCGGCTCAGATACACCGATTCCCCGGCCTCGTCGTAGACGTAGCCCAGGGCCTCCACCTCCACGGGCGGCGGTGCCAGGCGGTTCCGGGACTGTACTTGCCCCACGATGCCGGACGGGGCCAGAAGGTGTGCGCGATGGAGCCGGGGAGGTACCACGCCCTCCAGGATCTCCATGGCGTACCGGGAGCCGAACACGCCCAGGAACAGGTCGCCCTGAAACAGGGCGATTTCACGTCCGGCCCGGTTTTCGAAACACGCCGGTCGTCCCGGCCCGCACACGCGGCATAGCACCACGTCGCCTGTTTCAGGTGCCTCCTCCGTCTCGCTGTACCCGTAGAGGTCATCCGGATCGAGGCGGCGGAGGGCGGATCCCATCTTGACGCCGGGCGGAATCAGGTTCATGCACCTCACTCCCGGGGGAATTCCTCTGCGCGGGCACCATTGAAAGAGGCCGGAGGCTGTACCATTCCTTACTGGACGGCTTCCGGTCACAAGAGAGCAATTCAACCATGGAATCCAGTCCAAAAACAGATCGTCAGGCGAATAATTTTCTGGCCCTGACCCCGCCCTACACCGATGCCGGACCGGCTGGATTCTGGGTGGTTCCGGTGCCGTACGAACGAACCACTTCCTTCCAGCAGGGCACGGCGCGGGGCCCCGAGGCCATCCTGGCCGCGTCCCACCAGGTGGAGTTCCACGACGAGGAACTGGAGGTCCAGCCCCTTCGTGCCGGGATCCACACCGCGGCTGCATTCACCTCCGACGCAGATCCCGAGAGTTTCGTCCGGAGCCTGACCGAGGCGTATGCCTCCTGGAGCCGGAAGGGGCGCATCATTGCGCTCCTCGGCGGGGAGCACACCGTGGCCGTGGGCGCGGTACGGGCCGTGAAGGACCGGCACCCTGATCTGGGCGTGCTGCACATCGACGCCCACGCCGACCTCCGGGAGACCTACGACGGATCGCCCTACAGCCACGCCTGCACGGCCCGACGTCTGGTGGAGACGGCGCCCGTGGTCCAGGTAGGCATCCGGGCCCTCTCCTCCCCCGAAGCCCGCTTCCTCCGTGAAACCGAGGGAGTGAAGGCCTTCATGGCCCACGACCGGATCCGGGACCTGCCAAAACGCGTAACCGAGGCCCTGCCCGATACGGTCTACATCACCCTGGATATCGACGGTCTGGATCCCTCGGAAGCCCCGGGTACCGGTACCCCGGAACCCGGGGGACTCCGCTACAGGGAGGTGCTCGATGTGCTTCGCGAGGTGGCCCGCCAGAAGACCGTGGTGGGTATGGACCTGACGGAGGTCCGGCCGGTTCCGGGTAGCGCCGTCACCGAGGTCGTGGCGGCGCGGCTCGTCTACAAGATGATCGGATACACCGCCACCCGGGGGGGAACCCGCATCCCGGACTGGCGCCTTCCAGAAATCCTGGGGGAGGAGTAGCCCGGATTATTCATGAAGTATCCGGGGTAGGGTCAGAGGGAGATGGGGAGCACCCACAGGAGGCGCAGTTCCCGTCCATCGTTCCTCTCGCGCCAGCGGATCAGGCCGAGGACCAGGGAGAGGTGCAGGTTGCTCGTGCCCTTCCGGCGAGTCGTGGTCCTGAACTGCGCGTCGTAGTCGAAGAGCACCACGCCCAGGGTCAGGCCCGTGTCTCCGGGGCCGGAGGAATAGCGGAGCAGCAGCGGCACGTCGATGTAGTCCCTGTCCGTCAGGTCCTTCAGCCTCAACGACGCCTCGAATCGGGTATCCTTCTTTTCCACCCGGGCCCGGATCTCGTCCCCCGGTTCCAGATCCTTGAGAAGGGACCGAAGATCCGAGGGGGTGTGCACGGGACTCCCCTCTACCGCCACCAGTCGATCCCCGGCCCGGATGCCCGCGCGGTACGCGGGCCCTCCCGGAACCACGGCCGAGACCACCACGCCGGACACCTCCGCCCCGTAGATCTCCTTCTTCATCTCCGGAGACAGGGCCACCACTTCGAGGCCGGTCAATCGAGGATCCAGGAAAGGATCCAGGCCGGCCAGGAGTTCCTGGTCCACCACGGCCTCCCGGTTCCGGCAGGGGCTCACGCTCTTCTCCAGGGTTTGACCGTGGCGCTGGAACCGGACCCGTACGCGACCGCCCACGGGAACTTGGAGGACCGCCTCCTGGAACGCCTCCACCGTATTCAGGGCGGTATCGCCGAGGTGCACCAGGCGATCCCCGGGCAGGAATGCCGCTGCCTCGGCGGGCCCCCCGTGGACCACATCCACGATCTCGACGCCCGCCTCGCCCTCGGGCGCCGCCACGACGAGAGCGCCGAACCGTGCCTCGGCCTCGCGGGCCAGGCGGGCCTTCTGGATGAAGCCGCCTGGCTGGATGCTGTAGTGGATGCCGCCCTCGGGTTCCTGGATGCGGCCTAGCTCACGGGAAGAGGTGCCCTCCCGGACGGAGGCACAACCGGCGGCAAGATGGACAAGAAGGACCAGACAGACCTGGATCACCTCTCCCGCATGGACTCGACACATGCAACCCGCTCACTTTCGAGACCCGGAGAGGCCGGACATGACAATAGGCACCGGGACCCATACCCTGGAAAAGGCACCGGCACCTTTTTCCACGCTTCGAGTACGAAGCAGAAGAGGCTCTCCCCGATCGAAATCGGGGTGGAGCTTGAACTACACTGAGCTACAGAGTGGCTACAGGTCGTACGGGCGGACCGTCGAGCGTTTGTTCTCCCTCGCCCGGACCACGGCGGCGTCAAGCAAATCGTAGACCTTTTTCGAGACGGCCTCGACCAGGTCTCCGGAGGACTTCACACCCTTCTCCTTCATGTAGGCCTTGACCTTGCTGCTCACGATGAGGATGTCTTTGTCGCTCAAGTTTCTATTCTCCCGTAAAAGTGATTTGGATCGGTACAGTAATCTCAATTATTGAACCATGAAATGAACAGGTCAATTCATCGCAAAACCCGTCATCGTAAACCCGAACCTCAGGAAAACACCTCGTTCTTGAGTTCCTTGAATCTCGTCTGAAGCCTGCCCAGGATCCCGGAATGCAGGGCGCTGATCCGGGGAGCGCTCAGGCCCAGGCGCTTTGAGATCTCTCGCATCGTGATGCCCCTGCCGTAGTAGAGGTTCAGGATGCTACGCTCCCGGGCACTCAGGATCGTGGTCAGGAAAGTGATCACCTCTCGTCTCTCGAAATCGTCTATGGATCCGCTCCCCCTGGGATCCACCAGACGATCCAGTGCATTGTGGCTCTTCCAGTCCATGCGATGTTCCCGGGGCGTAACGGTCCGGATCACCCCGAATACTCCGTTTGACCTCCCTGATCCCCTTGATCCTCCCATCGATGTCTGTCCGACCTGCAGGGAATTCGGAAAATGAGACGCGAAAAGGCCGGACCGTTTTGCGTGGTCCAGCTTCCTGAATTCATCCAGGATGGCGCCGCGAATCCTGTGTCTGGCGAACACCGAGAACGTGACTCCTCGGTGGGGATCGTATCGCTCCAGGGAATCGAAGAGGGCCAGGGATCCGATGCCGATCAGGTCATCCAGATCCAGAGAAGGGGTACGCAATATCAAGGTGCGCCGGGCGATGGCATAGACGAGCGGGAGGTAATACTCGAGGAGTCGATCTCTGACTTCCCTGGATCGGGTACGCCGGTACCGCAGCAGGAGCTTTTGTTTTTCCTGAAGAGATTCCCTGTGAGGTTTCCGGAGTTGTTCCCGGAGAGGTTTGGGCAAGACGCCAGCCTTTCCGTGTCGAGACTCCTTTTCAATCCTGGATCGAGCGATCATGTCATCCTCATGAAAAACCGCCCAACTTCATGTCGATGACGCGCGTCGGCCACTGATACAGAACCGATTTCCTCATCACCCCTGACGCCGGCACCGCCGGCGATTCGTCCAACTCGTGCATATTTATTCCACTTACGGTTCAGGAATGCAAAAAAAAAATCGAAGTAAATTTATAACTTTTTTACCGTCCCGACTTGTTCGGGAAAGGGATTGAACGTCGATCCGAAACCACGTTACCCGGATGGAACGCACGACTCTCGTCTCCATGAACAGGACCGCGACAGGTTCGAAGGTAGGATCTCCACCGCTCCGCTATCCGATCCGGTGCTGAAAATCCGGCGTGGTATTCAACCGTTCAAGATCGATTGTGAGGCGAGAAAAACCCCTGGAGAGACCCCGCACCGTGGCCGGGCGAGTTCTTCCTTGTCGTATGTGCTGCAGGAACTTGCGAAAGCCGGGGAAGCCGGGATCATCCTGCCTCGAGATCCCTCAGCAAAGCCACGGGCGTCTGGTACCGGGCCGCCGGATCCTTGGCCAGGAGGGTCTGGATGATCCGACCGATCTCGACATCGATGCCGTGATCCAGGTCGCAGGGATCGGGCGCCGGCTCGCGTATGTGTTTGGCCAGGATGGCCGCTGACGTGTCGCCGTCGAAGGGCGGACGCCCGGTCAGAATAAAAAAGAGGGTGGCACCGAGGGAGTAGAGATCGGATCGGATATCCGCCGGATCCCCGCGTACGATCTCCGGAGGGATGTAGTGCGGCGTGCCCACGATGGTGCCGTCGGGCCGCGTCTGTCCAATCTCTCCCACCAGGCCGAGGTCGCAGAGCTTGGCCCCGCCCTCGGCAAGGAGGATGTTGTCGGGTTTCACGTCCTTGTGCACGAGTCCGTGGTCGTAGGCGTGGGCCAGGGCAAGGGCCACCTGGACGCCGATGCGAACGGCCCGGTCCTCGGTGAGTGGTCCGCCGCGCTTCACGATCTCCCCCACCGTCGGGCCGTCCACGTACTCCATGACGAAGTAGTGGTACTCGCCGGCCTCACCCGCGTCGTACCCGGCCACGATGTTGGGGTGGGAAAGGCGCGCCGCGGTCCGGGCCTCGCGCAGGAAGCGCTCCACGAAGCTGGGATTGCGGCTCAGCTCGGGGAACAGGATCTTGATGGCCACGACCCTGTCCAGGCTCCGCTGGTGCGCCTTGTAGACGACGCCCATGGAGCCCCGGCCCAGCCGCTTCATGAGCTTGTACCCGGGGATCACCTCCCCGGCCTCGCGGGAGAGCTCGCCCTGGAGCTTCTTCACCTGCTCCTGCTCGAGATACCCTTTCTCGTCGAGGATCTCCTCCAGGGAGCGGCGTCGCAGCCCCATCTCCACCAGCTTCTCGCGGATCTCCCGACATTCCTGCACCTGGGCCTCGGTGATGATTCCCTTCTCAACGGCCCGATGAACGATGGCATCGGGTTTGAGTCCTTCGTCGCTCACGAACGTGCCTCTTTCGCAACCGTATCTGTCAATGACGATTCAATGACGATTCATTACCTATGTAGTACCGTCCGGCAGTCCCCTGTCAGCAGCCCTTCGCAATGAAAACAGGTCCCGCGGATATCCAGCGGCTTCGAGATGCCGGGCTTCCGCCTCGCGCATCCGCTCCCGGTCCGCCTCGTTCCGGTCATCATACCCGAGGATGTGCAAAACACCGTGGATCAAATAGAACGCCAGTTCTGATTCCATGGGAATTCCGCGCAGCCCCGCCTCCCGGCGAGCCGTATCCACGCTCACCACTACCTCGGCCGCCGGGCCCTCTCCCTCGGGATCCCACCGGTCTTCGCCCTCCTCTTCCAGGGCAAAGGCAAGGACGTCCGTGGGCGCATCCTTCCGGAGATATCGGTCGTTCAAGCGACGGATTTCCGCGTCGTCGACGAGGGCCACGTGGACTGCGATGTCGGCGTTCTCTCTCCGGAGAACGTCCTCCACGAGGCGGGCCGCCCCGGCCGTGTCCAGGTCGCCGGAGTCGGTGAAGTCGGACACCTGGATTCTGGCCGTCATGTCCCGGTCCCTCCGTCCCCGTCCAGGCCACGGCCATTCTCCGCCGACGAGGACCTCGGGGAGGACCTCGGGGCGTACGCCTCCACGATCTTCATCACGAGGGGGTGGCGCACGATGTCTTCCTGCGTCAGGCGGGCCACGGCAATGCCCTGGGTTCCCTTGAGGCGTTCAAGGGCGTCCACCAGGCCGGAAGTCTTCGACGCTGGAAGATCGACCTGCGTTACGTCCCCGGTGACCACGATGCGGGAATCCTCACCCATGCGCGTGAGGAACATCATCATCTGCTTCGGGGTGGAGTTCTGCGCCTCGTCCAGGATGATGAAGGACCCTGCCAGGGTCCGGCCGCGCATGTACGCCAGCGGCACGATCTCGATGATGTCCCGCTCGGTGTAGCGCTGGGTCTGGTCGAATCCCAGGCAGTCGTGGAGGGCGTCGTACAGGGGGCGCAGGTAGGGATTCACCTTGGCCTGAAAATCGCCGGGCAGAAAGCCGAGCTTCTCCCCGGCTTCCACGGCGGGCCGGACCAGGACGATGCGCCGGACGAGCCCTTCCCGGAGCATCTGGGCGGCCTTGGCCACGGCCAGGAAGGTCTTGCCGGTTCCGGCGGGCCCCACCACCAGGACGATGGGATTGGACTCCATCAGCTCCCAGTATTCGGTCTGACCCGGGGAACGCGGTTCGGTGCGCGGTCTCCAGGCCGCCTTGCTCCCCCCGACCGGGGGACGTTCTCCGCGGATCAGACGTTCCACCGTGGCGCCGTCCAGGTCCAGACCCCTGCGCAGGCGGTGGAGCATCTCCCCGGCGGTCGCGGTGGCCAGGACCACGGCCTCGGTGTCGCCCATGACCTTCAGCTTCTGGCGCCGGCAGATCATCTTGACCCCGAAGTGGTCTCGGAGCGCCCTCAGGTGGGCATCGCGGGGCCCCAGGAACGCCCGTTCCTCTTCCGGGTCCCTCAAGTCGATGATCTTGTCCATGATGCAATCACAATCGTATCACACGTTTCTCAGCGCAGGATAACCACCATGGCCAGAGCCGCCGGCGCCGCGAGCAGCGGGCTGTCGATGAGGTCCAGGATACCGCCAAAATCGGGAAGCACTGCGCCTGAATCCTTCACGCCTCGGCCGCGCTTCAGCAGGCTCTCCACCAGGTCCCCGAGGGTGCCAGCCACGCCCAGGACCCCACCGAAGAGCAAGGCGGCGATGGGGGTAAATCCCGGGACGGCGAGAACCGGATCCAGCAGGATCCAGGCCGCGGCGGCCGAGAAGGCGAGGCCGCCCAGGAGTCCTTCCACAGTCTTGTTGGGACTCAGGCGGGGAGCCAGCTTGTGCCTGCCCAGGCATCGCCCCGTGAAGTAGGCACCGATGTCCGCCGCCTTGGTGGAGACCAGGATGGCCAGGACGAGGCCCCAGCCATCGGGGCCCTGTCGGATGAGTACCAGCACCGAGGGAAACAGGCCCAGGTAGAGGAAGGCGAAGATCCCGGCCCCGATCTCTTCCACTCCGGCCGCGGGTGTCGGCCGCCGCAGCGCCGCCACCGCGATCATGGCCGGCACCAGGACGAGGACGAGGAGGTGGAGATCCTGCGGTAGCCACGCCGGCGCCCTCGCGGCGACTATCGTGGCCAGAGCGCCGATACAGCAGAAGACCCGGGTTCCCGGTGCCACGGGAGGCAGGAGTCGGAACACCTCCACCAGGCCCCACACCGCGGCCAGCGCCGCGAGGCCGCAGAAGATCCAGCCGCCGCCGCAGACCCGGTCCAGCCAGAAGACACCGGCCAGGGCCAGGATGAGAACGCCGCCCAAAAAAATGCGGATCTTCATCGCTTTTGATCCCGGTTGTCTATTTTCTTGGCCTTCTTCAGCCCGCCGAACCTGCGTTCCCGCCTCGCGTATTCCTGCAGGACCTCATGAAGCTGGGGCTCCCGGAACTCCGGCCAGGGCACGGGCGTGACCACGATCTCGGAGTAGGAGATCTCCCAGAGCAGGAAGTTGCTCACCCGGGAGTCGCCGCCTGTCCGGATCAGGAGATCCGGGTCGGGCACACCCGGGCCGGCGTAGAGGAAGTCCGCGAACTGGGCTTCATCCAGGGTTCCAGGATCCAGCCTTCCCTCCAGAGCCTCGCGGGCAATGGTCCGGGCCGCGTCCACGATCTCGGTGCGGCCGCCATAGTTGAGAGCCATGCACACGATCAGGCCTGTATTTCGTCGTGATTCCTCGATGAGGCCTCGAAGCCGCTTCTGCACGTTCTCGGGCAGTCCCTCCACCCGGCCGATGACCTCGAGGCGGATGTTGTTCTCCAGAAGCGTCTTCCGCTCCTTCACCATGAAGCGACTCAGGAGCTTCATCAGGAAGTTGATTTCCTTGGCCGGACGCTTCCAGTTCTCGTTGCTGAAGGCGTAGAGGGTCAGACGCTTGATGCCGAGGCGCACGCATGCCTCGGTGATCTCCCGTGTGCTACGCGCCCCCACCCGGTGGCCGACCGCCCGGCTGCGCCCCCGGCTCTCGGCCCAGCGGCCGTTTCCGTCCATGATGATGGCGATGTGCCTCGGGAGGTTGTTCGGGGTAGCGCTCAACCGGGGCCCCGAGGCCCGAGAATGACCGGTCATGACAGGATTACCTGATCCCTCTCCTTGCCCACCGAAATGAGGCGCAGGGGCACCCCCACACGTTCTTCGAGGAAGGAAAGGTAGCTCCGGGCCTCGGCGGGAAGATCCCCCCGCTTCCGGATCCCGCTGAGGTCGCCCTCGAATCCGGGGAACGCCTCGTACACGGGCTCCAGATTCTGGAAGGCATCGAGTCCGGCGGGAAAGGCCGTGGTTTCCCCCTCCGGGGTTCGGTAGGCCACGGCCACCTTGAGCGTTTCAAAACCGCTCAGGGTATCCAGCTTGGTAACGGCCATGGCGCTCACGCCCATGAGCCGCACTCCGTACCGTACGGCCACCACGTCGAACCAGCCGCACCGGCGGGGCCGCCCCGTTGTGGAACCGAACTCGCTTCCGGCTTCCCGGAGCTTTTCGCCCAGAGCGCCTTCGATCTCGGTGGGAAACGGGCCCTCCCCTACACGGGTGGTGTAGGCCTTGGCCACACCGAGAATATCGTTGAGGGACCGGGGCGGCAGTCCGGTGCCCGGACCCACGCCCAGAGCGCTGGCGCTGGAGGAGGTGACGAAGGGATAGGTGCCGAAGTCCAGGTCCAGCTGGATGCCCTGAGCCCCCTCCAGGAAGATATTCTGGCCGGCATCCAGGGCATCGTGGAGGACGGTGGTGGTGTCCTTCACGTAGGGGACCAGCATCTCGGCCGCCTCCACGCAGGTCATTTCCACCTGGTCCACGTCGAGGGGATCGGCATTCATGACGCGCGTCAACACGCGGTTGGCCGCCTCGGTCGCCTCCCGGACACGAAAGGCGAATCGATCCCTGTCCCGGACGTCCGCCGCCCGGATTCCCGTGCGGTTGGCCTTGTCGGCATAGGCCGGGCCGATGCCCCGGCCGGTGGTGCCGATGGGCGTCCTGGCGGAACTCTCCCGCGTCCTGTCCAGGGCGTGGTGGTGAGGCAGCACCAGGTGCGTCCGCTCCGAAACGAACAGGCGTCCCTCCACGTCGATGCCGCGTTCTTTTAGCCCCTCCACCTCCTCGAGGAACACCACGGGATCCAGCACCACGCCGTTGGAGACGATACACACCTTCCCCGCATGGAGAATCCCCGAGGGCACCAGATGGAGCACGAAAGTCTCGTCACCCACCTGCACCGTGTGGCCGGCGTTCGCTCCGCCCTGGTAGCGGACGATGTAATCCGCATCCCCGGCCAGGAGATCGACGATCTTGCCTTTTCCCTCATCGCCCCACTGGAGCCCGACGACGCAACCTACCGTCATTGTCAACCACTCCAAATCCATGTTCACGTAGCGGACCTGCTACGTGGCGCACTCTTGAATCGAATCTCCCGGAATCCGGTTGATGAGCGCTGCCACGTACCCGGCGCCGAATCCGTTGTCGATGTTGACCACGCATACATTGGATGCACACGAGTTCAACATGCCCAGCAGCGCCGACAGGCCGGAGAAGCTGGCGCCGTACCCCACGCTGGTGGGCACGGCCACCACAGGTCGGTCCACGAGGCCCCCCACCACGCTGGGCAGAGCGCCCTCCATGCCGGCCACCACCACGACCACCCGGGCCTTCCGGAGGATCTCCACCCGGCCCATGAGGCGGTGGAGGCCGGCCACGCCCACGTCGTAGCAGATTTCCACCCTGGCGTCCAGGAGACTCGCCGTGATCCGGGCCTCCTCGGCCACGGGGATGTCGGCCGTGCCGGCCGTGACGATGCAGACGCAGCCCACACCCGGCGGCGCTTCCCCCTTCCGGCCGAACACCAGGCGCGCCGTCTCCGCGTAGTGGACCTCGGGAATGCGCGCCCGCACCGCCTCGAAGACCGGCCGGTCGGCCCGGGTGCACAGGAGGCGGTCGCTTCGTTCCCAGATGGATTCGGCGATGGCAGCCACCTGGCCGGGCTCCTTGCCCTCGGCGAAGATCACCTCGGGAAATCCGCACCGGTGCCCGCGGCCGTGGTCCACCGTGGCAAAGCCGAGGGACTCGGACGACGCTCCGCTCACGGCTTCCAGGGCTTGCTCCGGCGAGAGACCGCCGTCCCGGACCGCCTCGAGGAGCGACAAGACTTTCGCTGCCTCCATGGAGCGTGATCCTAACCTTCTATCCCGTTTGGGGCAAGGGGTATGCGACAATCCGGTGGGTCGCCCGATCAGCGCCGGATGGGCGTTGGATCGGCATCCAGGTCCAGGGGGGCGATGTGCCCCGCCACGAGGCGAGAATGGCCGAGACCGGCGATCATGGCCGCATTGTCGAGGCAGAGGTCCACCGGAGGGATGTGGACGGAAAATCCGAGGTCACGGCCCAGGTCCGACACCCGCTTGCGAAGCCTGGAATTGGCGGCCACCCCGCCTCCCAGTGCCACCCTGGAGGCCCCGGCCACACGGACGGCCCGCCGGATTTTTTCCACCAGGACGTCCACCATGGCCTCCTGGAACGAGGCGGCCAGGTCAGGCACATGGACGCCTTCGAGAAGGTGGCTCCTCCGGGAGGCGTTCCGGCCGCGGGCGGTATAGAGCAGCGCCGTCTTCATGCCGCTGAAGCTGAAATCCAGGGAGTCGGCCTCGAGGAGACTCCTGGGCAGAGGAACCGCGGCAGGATCCCCCGCGGCCGCCGCCCGATCCACGGCCGGCCCGCCCGGGTAGCCGAGGTCCAGAATGGCTGCGGCCTTGTCAAAGGCCTCCCCGGCGGCATCGTCCCGAGTGCTTCCCAGGAGGTCGATGCGTCCCGGTGCCTCGGTCCAGAGCAGGCAGGTGTGGCCGCCTGAAGCGATGAGGCCCAGGTAGGGGTAGTCCGGGGCGTCCTGCATCAGCCGCGCCGCGTAGAGATGGGCCTCCACGTGGTTGACGGCCGTGAGCGGCCTATTCATGAGCCACGCCAGGGTCTTGGCGCCGGTCAATCCCACCAGAAGCGCTCCCACCAGGCCGGGCGCGTAGGTCACGGCCACACCGTCGACATCCGCCAGGTCCATGGAGGCCTCCTTCAAGGCCCGGTCCACAACGGGGAGCCACATCTCCAGATGGGCGCGCGAAGCCATCTCCGGCACCACCCCGCCGAATCGGCAGTGGAGGTCCACCTGAGAGGCCACGATGCTGGACAGGATCCGGCGGCCGTCCTCCACCACCGAGGCTGCTGTCTCGTCACAGGAAGTATCAATGCCGAGGATGCGCACCTGGATCCCTCTCTTCGAGGATGAACCTCGTGTGTCCCGTCTCCCCCGCGGTCATCTCCCCCCCTTCCCGCCTTCCCGCTTCACGGTGTGGCCGGTCTGGAACTTGCCGGCCAGGAGGTTCATTGCCGCCAGGAGCTGGCGGTCAGCGGTATCGTTGTAGATCGGAGGAGGCGCCGGCGTCCTGGGATCCACCTGGTCCGCAAGCCACCTGTCCCATTCGCCCCCCTCGCCCATGATCCGGTCCTCCTCCTTGTTATCCAGCACCACCACCACGTCCGGAAGAATGCCGCCCACAAAGCGCTTCCGGTCCCGGGTGTAGATGCGGTCGATGCAGCGGCCGGACGGGGTGTAGTAGCGCGAGGTCGTGATCTTGAGGCTCGTCGCGGTCCGGCTCAGCTTGTACACGGTCTGCACCACGCCCTTTCCGTAGGAGCGCTCTCCCAGGAGTACGGCCCTGTGGTGGTCTTGCAGAGCTCCGGCCACGGCCTCGGAGGCGCTGGCGCTGTGGCCGTTGATCAGGACCACGACCGGGATGTGAGACGGAACCCGGGCGGCACGGGTGGCATAGAGATCCTCGTTTTCCTCGGAATTGCGGCCCCGGGTGCTGACGATGAGACCTTTGATGAGGAACTGGTCCACAACCTCGGCCGACCGCCTCAGCAATCCCCCGCCGTTGGACCGAAGGTCCATGATGAGGCCCTTGAGGCCCTGACTCAGGAAGGCGTCCAGCTCCCGGTTCATCTCCTCCACGGTCCGATCCTTGAAGGAAGTGATCCGGAAGTAGCCGATCCCCCGCTCGGGATTCACCATCCTGGAGGCCACCACGGATTCCACCTGCACCTCGCATCGCGTGAGAGTACGGTCCAGCTCCACGGTCTTGCCGTCCTCATCCCGTTGGATCGTCAGCCTGACCGAGGTGCCCACCTTCCCCTTGACCCGGGCGATGACGCGGGCCAGATCCCGGTTGCCACGGATGGGCGGGAGTCGATCGCCGTCCACGGCCACGATGCGGTCGCCGGGCAGGATCCCGGCATCCTTGGCCGGTCCCTTCCGGAAGGGCCGGGTGATGGTCAGGACATGGTTCTTCTTGCTCGCCTCCGTGCCGATGTGGACGCCCAGACCTCCGAATCGCCCCTGGTTGTCCTCCTCGGCGGCCCGGGCTTCCTGGACGTCCAGAAAATCGGAGTAGCGGTCCAGATCCCTCACCATGCCCTGGATGGCCCTGCGACTCAGGTTCTTCCTGGAAATCCGCTCCACGTAGTGGTCGTTGATCAGGTCGAGGACGTGAAGCACCAGTTCCTCGTTGTCCGAGGACACCCGGGGCCTGGACGGTTCCATGGCGACCAGGATCAGACCCAGAAGAAGTCCCACGAGGAGGACGGGCATGATGTAGATGAAAAAGAACTTCTGCTTGTCCATGGAAGTATCCTTCAAAGGTGATGTCACCTGTAAACCGCAGAAACTCAACATGTTAGACCGCGGGCCGGCCGATTCGTCAAGCCGCATCTCGGGGGGAGTCCTGTTCGGTGCCCTGTCAAGGACCGTTCCCTTCGCCCCCCTCTTTTCCGGACTCCGTCTGTCGGATACAATGAATAACAGATCCGGCCCCGAGGGCCAGGGACAATTGAGACCCGATGCCACGCGCACCGGCCCGGGAGTGGTCAAGGATTTCAGGTCCAGTATGAGATAGGAGAGTAGCCCAATGAAGTATTTTGTACCCTTCCTGATACTCCTGCTGCTTGCAGGAGTCGCAACAGCCCAGCTGCAGCTGCCCATATTCCGGGCCCCCGTCCAGTTGACGAGCACGCTGGTCAACTCGGCTTCCGTCGACTACGCCCCCTCCCCCACAGGAGATGGCTTGACCCTCTACTGGACCTCCAGCCGCACGCCCACCGTGGGATTGAATGACGTCTGGATGGCCACCCGGTTCGACCTGGTCTCCCCGTGGATGAACGCTGCGCCCGTCCCCGTCATCAACACCACCGGCAGCGACCAGTACATCGATGTCCGCGACGACGACCTGGAAATCTTCATCTCCTCCACGGTCACGGGCGGGCAGGGATTGAACGACATCTGGGTGGCCTCCCGGAATTCGACCTCGACGACCTTCAGCGTCCCGTTCAACCTGGTCGCCGCCAACAGCACCGCCAGCGAGGACGATCCCACTATCACGGGCGACGGCCTCGAACTCTACTTCGTGTCCTCGGGCCGGCCCCAGGGCGGTCAGGGCGCGGCCTCCATCTACCGCATCACCCGGCCCAGCCTTACCCAGCCCTGGAGCACCCTGGTGGCGTACGTGTCGGAGCTCGACTCCACTGCCCAGGATCACTCGCCGTCCATTTCCGCCGACGGCCTCACCATGATCTGGGCGTCTTTACGCACTCCGGGCACCGGTTCCAGCGACCTTTACATCGCCACCCGCATCGACCGGAACGCGAAGTTCTCGACGCCCCAGGAACTCAAGGAGCTCAACACGATTGGCTGGGAGCACAACGGCCAGTGGAGCGCCGACGGTTTTTCGTATTACTTCACCCAGAACGCCTCCAACAACATATGGCGAGCGGATAGGATTCTGCCCCGGTGCCTTCTGGACGGGGTTCAGGCCTTCGGCCCCGGCGTCTGGACCATCAACGTGGGCCAGACTCTCCTGGTTCACTGCCGGAGGGATCCCAATGACATCGGCATCATCGTCGGCTCCCTCGGCAGCATCCTCCCGATCGGGATACCGGGGGTCCAGGGCCTGCTGGAGGTCAATCCGGGCATGCTGATCATGCCCCCCAACATCGGCTTCGTGCGGAACAACGGCAAGTACACCATCGCCCTGCCTGTGCCCAATGTAAAGGCGTTGAACGGCGTGCGGCTCCACTTCCAGTGCGGTGCCCAGGATCAGGGATCGCCCCCTCAGCTCTACCTCTCCAACCGGATGGAGGTGCTCATCATCGCCCCCTGATCCGGTATCAATCCGGGTGGAGGAGAGACGCTGGACCGGATAACACGGCCCGGGCCACGGCCTCGGCCACCACCCGGTGGCCGGCCGGGGTCCAGTGGCCGTCCAGGGCGTAGAACAGGTCCCCATCCTGGTGCTTCTGGAAGGTGGGAACCAGGTCCAGATAGGCCAGGCCCATTTCCTCGAACAGACGGCACAACCTCTCCTGCGGACCGAACCGCCGGCAGCGGTCCTCGGCCCGGGCGGCCCAGAGCGAATCCGACACCTGGCACTCCAGAGGAAGGAGGACGATGAGCAGTACGGCTCCATCTTCCTCGACCTGCCTGCGCAGGCCCTCCAGTTCGGTGCGCAGGGTATTGCACGCTTCGGCCAGGAAGGGATTCTCGCTCCAGTCCCCCTGCGACAGGAGCTGGTCGGTGAGGTGGTTGAACCGTCCCTCATGGGACTGGTTGCCCAGCAAGATCTTCTGGGAGAGCCGGCTCACCAGCCGGTAGAGATGGCTGTGGGTCCGGATCCAGGTCTTGAATCGATCCAGGCGATACACGTCCCCGCTCACCACCCATCCGTCCACCACCTTGAACCGCGTTCCCTCCTTCTTCCAGATGCAATCGAAGATGTCGTTTCCGATGTACATTCCCATCAGGACGCAGTCGGGCCGGAGAACGGAGCGGAGCTGGTGGTAGCGTCCCTGATACTGCACGGGGCCGTGGCCGGGCACACCCGCGTTGTGGACGCGGCAGGGAAAGCCCGAGGCCGAGAGCCGGGTCTCCAGCAGGGCCGGGTAGGTCTCGGGATTGCTGACCCCGACGCCGAAGGTGAACGAGTCCCCCAGGACCAGGACGGATTTGCGGCCGGGTTCCGGCGTCCCAACGGGCGCACTCCGGAGCCCCATTTCGTTGATGTGGATCCGGCTGTCGTACTCTCCGGTCGCCACCGTTCCCTGGAACCCGGGTAGGAGGCCGTACCCGAGATCCGGATCCGGGGCGTAGAAGCGGCCGATGGACAGGGGCTGGGGCCGGAGAACCCGGATGGCCACCTCCATGATCGGGATGCAGAGCACCAGGGTCAGGGGGGGGACGAGGAGGCGGAAGAGCCAGATCCTCAGAACGGACCGTTGCTTCGGAATTTTGGTCGCCTTGTTCATGCCCTGTCCTCGGTCGATGCAGGAAAGCTCGGTATATCGTGTCCTTTCGGCAAGCCTGCATGACACCCATCGATTCTGAGAGTATTTTT
>CAZAKZ010000038.1:0-42669 GCA_964485695.1 uncultured Planctomycetota bacterium
CAAAAATACTCTCAGAATCGATGGGTGTCATGCAGGCTTGCCGAAAGGACACGCTGTGCTGGACGATGAGAAAGGCGTCGTTTGAGGCGCGGCGGCCGAATCGCCTGGCGTCGATCCAGCCGATCTCGCCGATCCGGTCGCGGAGCCAGGCGGTATTGTCCCGGTCCACCTTGCCCATCTCCGCCACGCGACGGCGGTCCTTTCGAACGGCCTGGTCCTTCTTGGCGCGGCTCAGGAGCTCGGAGCGAATCTCGTTCACGGTCTTCTCTGGAAGACGTCCCTTCTTGCCGAGCGCCAGAGGCTTCGGCTCCAGGTCTTCGGGCGGCTTCCGCAGGCGCTCGTACTTGCCCTTGTTCCGGCCCTCCTCGATGCGGAGCGTCTTTCCGGTCATCGAGTATTTCCAGGCCATGTACTCTCCCCGGACCCAGACCTCCACCCGGTCCTTGCGGTAGCGCGCCAGATAAAACCGGGTCCGGCTCCCGTGGCGGACGATGCACCGCTCCTTCTGGAAGCAGAGGATCCTGCCCTTGCCGTCCACCTCGCGCCAGGCGCCCAGAATCCGCGGCGCGGCTGGAACCGCCGCATGGAGAAGAGGGGACGTAATGACCAGGATCGTCAGGGAAAGCAACAGAACGCGATTCATGGCAACCTCACGGAAAAGGACCGAGACGACTCATCGTTACTCTAACACGTGACCGGGTCGGATTTGGGCCTGAGCATTGATAAATAACTGAAACTAATCTCTATTCAGGCCCTTGCTCAGACCCTCGATGTCCTTGAAAAAGACGTTTGTATATTCCTCGCCCTGGTACCTCTTCTCGTCGGATAGTACTCCATGGAATCCCGCGGTTTCAATATCGGGGCGGACATCTTGCATGAGGCGGCGGAGTTCAGAGGACAGCAGAAGAGGATCCTCCTCAAGGTCTTCGATGTCCCCGGTCTTCAACCAGATCTTCTCCAGGGCGCTGAAGAGGGGTGGCCAGCAGATCCAGAGGGGGGAGGCGCCGTTCGGCGCCAGCAACGGTCGCCACGACTCCGGTTCCAGCCAGTAACGTTTTATCTTACCGCTTTTTTGTATGCGGAGGACGCCTGAGTGCGCCATTTCGACCATGGCGTCTTGTATTGTTTTGTGAAAATACCCGGTTCTTCGTGCTACTTCGGGTGGATGCAGAGCCTGTCCGTCGAGCAAGCAGGCGATAATTTCGCACCGCGCCTGGATGCCGAAGAGTGCTCGGAGCTTAAGAACCAGATTTCCAGGGGACTCGGGCGGGAATCGGCGGGACAATCCACGTAGTCCTAACGGATTCCTCAAAAGACAGCAAGATGCGAACGTCTCATCCGGCTCCCCCAGAAGGGGCAGTGGAATACCATCTCTGGAATAGAACAGGGGTGTAGCCGGGTCTGCGTGGTGTGCTTCAGCGAGTCGTCTCCATTTCTGCGTTGCGGTCCGGTTCCTCAGGAGCCGAGCCATGGCGCTGATGACAGGTCCACCTGAATAATCGTATTGATCGAGCATGCGCCGCAACCGCTGTATGTTGATAAAGCGTCCGTTCACAGTGAGCCAGTCCAGAATCTCGTCAAAGAGCCTTGCATCCCAGCGGCCCAGGGTCGCCGAAAATGCGAGGAGTGCTTCTGGATCGATGATCCAGGAAACCCGGGTCTCGGTGTGACCCGCTACACCCATGTTGGACCAGTGCCGCCACAGGAAGGTCAACATGGTGTCCAGGAGGCGAGCTCTATACTCTTTCAGCGATATCTTCATGGCCAAGAATCCTCAGGAACTGCTTCATCATCGTCTTGTATCCTCCAGAAGGATCGTGGGTCATGGACCAGCATGCGGCTTGCAGCAATTCATCTCCGGTTGGATCGAGTGCCTTGAGATCATCGGCGTGATAACCGCCCATGCGATCAATCGCCGCATAGAGCTTGAAGTGAATCTGATCCAGGCGACTGGAGTAATAGACGATGAGCTTTTCACCATGGACTCGTCGAACAAGACGGTCGGTAAAACCAACCGGGAGTCCCAGGTCCAGTGCAACCTGACGAGCTGCATCCTCTAGGGCCACGGGCAAGGGATCAGGGTCCACGAGGTTGAGATCACGGTCCATCAACGCCACAACGTCCACGTCCATGGTAGTGCGTGGCACCAGTTCCAATGCAATCAATGCAGAACCTCCGCAGACCACGAGTGCATGTTCCTCAGCTTTGTTCAGAACCAAGCGGCCGTTCAGTAGATTGAAAGCCGCCTCAAGAGTCATTTTGTTGATCGACATGGTTAGTTACCCATGATAATTATATTTATACTATCCAGAACAGATGAGACAACTATATTTATATATGTATTTCTTTACCCGCCCATCCAGGTTCGCCCTAGATCTTTTATTTCCAGAACTTAGGCGCTGTGTTTGGCTGAAGCCCGGTGAATCCATGAGCAATGGAAGCCCTGAATCACGAGGTCGAGATGAGGACTCAGGCGTGTATGTCGCACGGGGGTTTCATGGGGTGAAAATCAGCATAAAAAACCGGCCTGATCCCCGTGGGGGGACCAGGCCGATTGGACGGTTCCTTTCAGGTCGTATCGATCAGCGGACGATCCTCGTTTCTCCTGTGTTGGTGGCACCGTTGATGCCGACACGGTCGTACGAAACAGCTGCATGGTAGACCATGATGCCGATGAGCAAGGGCGTGTTCGGCGCGGCGAAGATGCCTGCGCCGGAGCCGGAACGCGACAGCTGGCCTGAGTAGGAGTTGAATACGGGCGGGCCGACAAAGAGGGAAGCCCAGAATACCGCGTCCGGAGTCAGGTAGACGGTGTAGCCGCCCAGAGGCATCGGGGCCTTTCCGGTCACCGAGGCAGCGATCTGATAGAAGGCTGCCGAGGGGCCTCCGGAGAGGGCCAGAAGGGCGCCCCTTCCGACGGGCAACGTGGCGGGCGCGGCCAGGGTGAAGCCGCCCTGGACGGTGAGGCGGTGCTTGGGACCCATGTACTCGCCCGGAATGGGGGAGTACCAGTCCAGGGCGTTGAAGGGATCCTTCGTGTACCGGCTGTGAGTGTAGGCGCGGGCGATGCCGGTGTCGGTTCGCACGGTCACGCCGCCCGAGGCCGAGGCATTGTAGCGGATCTCGACACAGACGTTCGACGCACCGCTGTACTTGAAGGGGGCGGTGAGTCCGATGTCGCACCACTTGTTCGCCGTGCAGGCCCAGGTGATGGGCCCCCTCCTGTAGACCTCGACGGGGCCCTTGCCCAGGATCGTGGCGAATTTCGTGGTTCCGGCGGTGCCGAAATCCTTGTAGGTGGTGTGGCCCATGCGCATCTGGAAATCCTTCACCGCGAAGGTGCGGGTGCTGGTGGGCGCAAAGGCGATGTCGGTGATGGTGAAGGGGCTGGTTCCCAGGACCTTCCGGTCCACGATGAACTGGAACCGCCAGCCCGTGTAGAGGTTGAAGGGCCAGGAGTTGACGCCGCCCGTGGTGGGCGTGTTGGACGGGTTGTAGACGTACTTCGGCGTCGTGCCGGCGCCCACGGCGATATTGCCCATGTAGGGGCGGTAGTCCTTTGCCGTCACGGTGACCATCATGGTGCCCGTGGAGGTGGGATTGACGCTGAGGGTGGCCACGCCGGAGGAATTGGTGTTCCCCACCGCGAAGACCTCGGTGCCCTTGTAGAGACAGACCTTGGCCCCGCTGACGGCGAGGCTGCCCCGCTTCACCGTGACCTGGACGCTCTGGCTGCCGGTATTGATGGTGGCGGGGTGGGTCGCGGTCATGGTGTAGGGCACCCGGCCCCAGAGGTTGGTGCAGGCGTCTCCGCCCCACCAGTACATCTTGGCGTTGCGTTGGCCGGAGGATCCCATGGCGATGATGGCCTGGGTGGCCTTGTAGTAGAAGGCGTAGATGTTGGTAAGGCCGTCGCAGAAGATGGCCGAATACAAGGTCTTGTCGTAGGTGTGGTTGGCGGTGGTGTAGGACGGCAGGATGGCTCCCAGGCTGGCCACGGCCCCGTCGCTGGCCTGGAGCCAGGCTTCCTGGAGGCAGCTCGAACTGAACCTGCCGTTGTAGCAGGCGATGTTGAAGACAATGGGGGTCATGTCGCCGTTCTTGAGGGCATGGACCCGGGTGGTGTTGTATTCACCGGACTGACCGCACCAGCCGTTGACCCAGCCCGTGGTGCTGCCGTGACCGCGGTAGTTCACCAGGCCCACGCCGTAGTTGATGTGGCCCGACACCGTGTCGTTGGTGACCCCGGTCTGGTGTCCGTACTGCGTGATGGTGGTCCAGCCGCTCGAGGCCAGGCAGCCGCTGGCGATCTGCATCTTGCAGCCCACGTACTTGCCGGGGGCCTGCTCCCGGTGCGCGGCCAGGATGGTCTTCGTGAACCAGGAGCCGGGCGGTGGATTCTGCTCGTACTTCAGGATCTTCTGCACCTGGTGGCTGATCACCGAGGGGGTGGTGCCCGAGAGCCGGCCCAGGCCCACGTCCGGATAGAGGTCGGGGCTGGAGCCGCCCGTGAGGCAGGCGTACCACATGTCCGAGTAGGTGCCCGACCAGGAGTAGTAGGGGATCTGGGCGTAGTCGCCCACCAGCACCACGAACTTGAGCTTGCCCTGGTTGTAGCGGGTCAGGATCAGGTTCTTGATGGTGGTCTGGCTGGTGGAGGTGGTAGTGACGAGCTCGGTCACGTAGCCCTGCCGCTTCCGCCAGTTCAGGAGCGCCGTCACGCCGGAGGCGAGGGGCGTGTTGGCCACCACGAGATATTCGACGGCGGGTGCGTCGAGGTTGTTGTTGGGCTCGGCCATGGTGGGCACGAACTTGAAGTTCGCCACCGTGGCCTCGGCCGCGGTCTTGAACTCGTCGGCGAGGGTTACCGGAGTCCAGGTGGTGGGCATGCCTGCATGGACCACTTCCACCACCAGGCGGGAAGCCGCGCCGGTGAGGGTGCCGTCTCCCAGGGCCCGGAAGGGGAAGATCTGGAGGCTGGCCACGGGCATATCCCGCCAGTGACCGGAGTGGGCCACGAGAGCCTGGGCCTCGGGGAAGGCGACGCCGGGGGCGGCGGGCTGCGGAGGCAGGTGATTCTCGCCCTCGAGCTCGGGCCGGGGAGCCATGCGGACCCTGTATTTCCCTGGAAGGCCGAAATTGGCGGACCGCAGCACCAGAGCCGGCGTGCCTGCGAAGGGCATGGCCACGGTGCAACCCACGAAGGGGAGCTCGGGCCGGCCCTCGGTCATGGACACCTGGCCCTCCGGCAGCTTGAACCGGTAGCCATGGGCGGTGGTCTCGGCCCAGAATCCGGGTACGGTGATCTCGAGCACCGTGCTTCGCTCCGTGCTGGAAAGGGCGCACACTGCAGGGAGCGTGCCCGGTTTGGCTCCGCTGACCAGGGCCACCCAGTCGTCTGCTGCGACGGGAAGGGCGACCAGGGCAAGCAGGAGAGCGAAGAGCATAAATCGTCTCATGATTCGGAACCTCCTGTTCGTTGGATGAGGAGGAAAAATTGTCCCACTTGGCCGTGTGTGCCCCCGCCAGTCGGTTCAAACCCAGGGACGATTGGCCTCTCATTTCCATGTCCCGGGTCTCGAAGCGGGATGCGGGGGACCGGGTTAATGCCTCTACTATGGATGTTTGATGTCCGAAAATCAATAGGGTAGGTGCCAGGGCAGCCGATCCAGGTCCACGTTGCCGCCCGAGACGAGAATTCCCACCCGGCGGTCGCGGAGGTCCACGGCTCCCTCCAGAAGTGCGGCCAGGGGGACGGCGGCCGAGGCCTCGATGACCATCTTCATGCGTTCCCACACCGCGCGCATGGCCTGGACAATGGCCTCCTCGGACACCGTGACGATGCGATCCACGTGGTTCAGGATGATGGGGAAATTTCGTTTCCCCAGCGAGGTGAGCAGACCGTCGGCCACGGTGACCGGATTCACCGAGGGAATGATCCTGCCCGCCTGGAACGACCGGAACGCGTCGTCCGCTCCCCGGGGCTCGGCCCCGATGACCCGGGTGCGTGGGCTCAGGTGGTGAACCGCCAGGGCCGTGCCGGCCAGGAGTCCGCCGCCGCCCACGGGCGCCACCACCACGTCGAGGTTTTCGACCTCCTCGAGGAGTTCCAGGGCCGCCGTGGCCTGGCCGGCGATGATGCGGTGGTCGTCGTAGGGGTGGATGAAGGTGGCCCCGGTGCGGGCCACCACCGCCTCGAGGGTTCGTTCACGAGCTTCGAGGGTGGGTTCGCACTCGGTGATGAAGGCACCGTAGTCCGCCACCGCGGTCTTTTTCGGCACCGCCGAGTCGGCGGGCATGACCACGTGAGCGGCGACGCTCCGGTTCTTCGCCGCCAGGGCCAGGGCCTGGGCGTGGTTGCCCGAGGAGTGCGTGGCCACCCCGCGCCGGGCGGCCTCGTCCGGGAGGGAGAACACCGCGTTGGTGGCGCCGCGGAACTTGAACGCGCCGACCTTCTGGAAGTTCTCACACTTGAAGTGGAGCCGGGCACCCGTCGTGCGGTCGAGGCCGTTGCACGTAAGCACGGGCGTCCGGTGGGCCCAGGGAGAGATGCGTCTCGCCGCCTCCCGGATGGCGGCCAGGTCGGGCACGGTATCCATCAAACGCCTCCCGGGGGATCTTCCTGGTCCGGGTTCTCCTCCCGGACAGGAATCCTCACGGCGATGACGTGGGGCTTTCTTTCCAGGCCTCTCAGGAAGGACACCTCGGGAAAACCGTACCCGAGCATGCCGCAGGGGGAGAGGATTCTGACCTCGCTCACAGGCGCACTCCTCAAGGCCCGTTCTACCACACGGGGTAGGTGTGGAGAAGAGGTGCACGGCCCGATTCCCCCTGTAACCAATCCCGGCAGAGAGGGTATCAGTCCAAATACGTACTCATCTCGAAATCAGTGGCCAGGCCGGCCGGGGAATGAGGCTCTTATTGAGAACGGGAGTGGGATCCACAGGCTGTAACCCCTCCACAAAAACAGGTATTTATGTTAAAAAAGAGAGTCACATGTCCTGTCTGCTCCACGTCTCGGGAAGGCCACATTTGTTGACATGAACTGGATCCGAATGATCACGGCCGGACTCCTCGCCGCCGGGTGCCTGTGGGCACCGGGGTGCGTATCCCACGACGTGAAAAGAACAGAGAGAGAGCGGGTTTCCCGGAAGCAGGTCGAAACCCTGGAGACCCTCTCCTCACAGGAGCTTAAGGTCGCCGCCTTCGCCGAGACCCTTTCGGATGTCCATCGAGCCGTGGTGAAGATCCGACCCGGAGCCGCGGTGATTCTCCTGACCCCGGCTCCCGGCAGGACCCTCCGCCGGGAAACCGTGGACAGGATCAACGATTTCACCTTGACCCATACCGGCCTCAGCAGGAGTCAGATCATCATGAAGTCCAGGGGAACCAGACTGGGGAGCCAATGAGAAACCTATCCTACACCGTCCTTTGCCTGGTGTGTATCGTCGGGGCCGTCCAGGGACAGGGCGAGGAAAAAAAACCCGCCATCCGGCCCGTGGGGGGCGACAGGGTGTCCATCAACTTCTCTGGAACCAGCCTCAAGGAAGTGGTCAAGGTATTCGAGCAGTACACGGGAAAACGATTCCTGTTCGACGAGACCGTGGTGTCCGGGAAGCAGATCCACCTCCTCTCCAACAAGCCGATCCCCGTCGAGCGCATCATCGACGTCTTCGAGAGCATTCTGGAGATCGAAGGCCTGACCCTCATCAAGACCGGCCAGAAAGGCGCCGAGATCTTCAAGATCGTCGAAGCCAAGACCGTGACCGGCAAAGCCACCAAGACCTTCACGGCCGAGGACATCGAGGGCATTCCCGAGAATGACCGGGTCGTCACCCTCGTGTTCCAGCTCAAGTACATCCAGGCCGACCAGCTCGGCCAGGCGTTTCGCAGGATGACCACAGTGCCCAATGGCCTGCAGCCCATTCCTGGATCGAACCTCCTGATCATCACCGACTACGCCACCAACGTGAAGCGCATCGGGAGGATCCTGGAAGCCCTCGACGAGGCTGGGCCGAAGATCCTGCGGGAAACCATCAAGCTCCGTAACGCCGATCCCATCGAGCTGGTGCGCGAGGTCCAGCCGCTCATCAACATCGAGAACCGGGTCTACCGCGCTCAGATCCAGCGGCGCATGGAGACCCGGTTTCGCCAGATCCTGGGCCGGGGCGCGAGGAACCGGAACCTCCAGGGCCTGACCACAATGATGACGGACACCTCTTCGCCCATCGCCGTGGCCGCCATACCGCGCCTGGGCAGCGTCATCATCTCTGCCACCGAAGAAAAGATCGGAGACATCAAGGAACTCATCACGTCCCTGGACATCAAGGACCCCGACGAGAAGGTCATCGAGTACTACACGCTCCGGTACCAGAGGCCCTCCTCGCTCTCAAGGACGCTCTCCGGCATCTTCGGCGTGGCCGGCGGCACGCGCCAGGCCGGCCGCGGCCAGCGGGGCCGCCGCCCGGCCCGGACCGGGACCCTAAAGAACATCTCCATCGTCGCGGACGACGAATCCAGCAAGCTCATCGTGGTGGCTTCGAGGCGGACCCACGAGGAGGTGGCGTCGGTCATCGAGCGCCTCGACGCCGTGTCCGACTTCGATCGCCAGCTCGAATACTATCCCGTGAAGTTCGCGGACCTGGACGAGGTGGGGAACATCATCGCCCAGGTGTTCCAGCTGGAGACAGGGACCGACAACCGGATCATGAAGTGGGTGCGTCGCAGCCAGCGCCGCGGCATTGTGGCCGAGAAGAAGGGAGTCTACGCCTCCCAGGACATGATCCTCGTCAACAAGAACCTGGGCTCCCTCCTCGTCATCACCCAGAAGGAGGTCCACGAGAAGATCGCCAAGATGGTGAAGCAGCTGGACGTGCAGGGGCCGGGCGAGAAGAGCATCGTCTACTACCGCTTGAAGTTCGCCCGCGCCGAGGATATCGCGAGCACCCTCTCCTACCTCTTTCCTACCACGCGCGGGGCCCAGCGGGGCCGCCGGCGCGGCGGGACCGGTCCCACCGCGGACCGGTCCATCTCGGTGGTGCCCAACGCGAAGATGGAGACGGTGATCATCCTGGCCTCGGGAGAGATCCACAAGGAGATCCAGGAGGTCATCAAAAACCTCGACGTGGAGAGCTCCACCCTGGAGCTGCGGTACCACACGGTCAAGCACGGCGATCCGGCCGAGATCGCCAATGTGTTGGGCCGGTTGTTCAAGGTCGAGGTGGGATCGGGGCCGGCGCGGATCCAGGCCCGGCGCGGCCGGGGCCGGAACCAGAGGGGCGGCGCCGCCCAGGCGGAGGAGCCGGTGATCATCCCCGAGGCCAACCTGAGCGCGCTGGTGGTCCTGGCGGAGCGCAAGACCCACGAGAGTATCACCACGGCCCTGAAGAAGCTGGACGTGGAGGGGCCGGGCGAGCGCATCGTCGAGTACTACACGCTCCGCTACCAGAAGCCCTCGATCCTCACCAGAACCCTGTCGGACATCTTCGGCGTGGCCGGAGCGCGCCGGGGCGGTCGCGGCCAGAGAGGTCGGGGCCGGGCGCAGGCCCCGTCCGTGCAGGGCGTCTCCATCGTGGGGGACGACGGATCCAACAAGCTCGTGGTCATGGCCTCGAAGAAGATGCACGAGGAGGTGGCGGCCGTGATCCAGCGCCTCGACGTGCTCTCCGAGGACGAACGCAGCCTCGTGTATTACCCGATCCGGCACGTCGATCCGGACGCCGTGGGCGGCACTCTCTCCCAGGTGTTCCAGCTGGAGACCGGCGACAGCAACCGCCTCGCCCAGTGGATGCGCCGCCGCAGCCGCAGGGGAGCCGATCCCGGAAAGACAGGCGTCTATTCCGCCCGGGACCTGATCCTGGTGGACAAGAACCTGAGCTCCCTCATCGTCATCACCCGCAAAGAGATCCACGGGAAGATCGCCGAGATGCTGAAGGCCCTGGACGTGGAGGGGCCGGGCGAGAAGAGGATCGCCTACTACGGCCTCGAGTTCGCCCGGGCCGAGGAGGTGGCCGCCACGCTCTCCTCCCTCTTTTCCACCGCGAGGATGAACCAGAGGGCGAGGCGCCGCGGGGCCGACACGGGCGGACAGGACCGCACCATCTCGGTGGTGGCCAACGAGAAGATGGAGACCGTCATGGTCCTGGCCATCCGGGAGGTTCACGAGGAGATCAAGGAGATCATCAAGAATCTCGACGTGGAGGGGGCCACCCTCGAGCTCAAGTACTACAACGTCGTCCACGCCGAGCTGGAGGAGACCGCAACTACTCTGGGCCGGCTGTTCAAGGTGGAGGTGGGATCGGGCACCACCAGGCTCCAGGCCCGCCGGGGCCGCGGCCGGAACGTCCGGGGTGCGGTCCTGTCCGAGGAGCCGGTGATCATCCCCGACGCCAACCTGGGCGCGCTATTGGTCCTGGCCGAACGCAAGACCCACGAGGGCGTGGCCGCGGCCCTGAAGAAGCTGGACGTGGAGGGGCCGGGCGAGCGCATCACCCGGTTCTACAAGATCAAGCACACGTCGGTGACGGAGGTCGCGTCCGCTCTCACCGGCATCTTCGAGGGCGCGCGCTCCGGCACCGTGCGGCGGGGGGGGCGGCGGCCCTCGACGCAGCCGAAGAGCACCGCCGTCGTGATCCCGAACGAGGAGCTCTCCACCGTGGTGGTGAGCGCCTCCAGGGAGCTGCACGAGGAGATCGCCACGGTCGTGGAGAGCCTCGACGTGGAGAGTCTGAAGGACAACGTCCTGCGCTACTACCCGATCCACAACAGCGAGCTGGAACAGGTGGCCGACACCGTGAGCAAGGTTTTCAACCTCACCAAGGGCGACGACCGGAGGCTTCAGACCTACAGGCGGCAGACCCGCCGCCGAGGCCAGACCCAGCAACGAACCCCGTTTTCCCAGGAGAACGTCGTCGTTGCGGACTTCAATCTCGGGAGCCTCATCATCGTGGCGCCGCTGGAGGTCCACGAGAAGATCCAGCCCGTTCTGGAAAAGATCGATTCCGTGGGGCCGGGCAAGCGGGAGGTGAAGTACTACCGGGTGGCGCGGTCCAGCATCCGGGAGATGGCCGCCACCATCGCGTCCATCTTCGACCTCGCCCTCTCCGACACGAGGCAGAGCCGGCGTACGAGAAATCCCAACCTGCCGCTGCAGACCTCCGTGGTCATTCCCAACGAATCGCTGGGATGCATCATCGTCGTGGCCCCTGCCGACATCCAGAAGAGGATCGAGACGGTGCTCAAGGGCATGGACAAGGCTGGGCCCGACGAGAACGAGCTCAAGTATTACAAGGTCGAGAAGTCCGACCTCATCGAGGCGGCGAACATCCTCTCCCAGATCTTCGGCATCGCCGTCGGCACCGTGGAGCAGACCTTCCGCCAGCGGGGCCGCAGGCAGACCGCGGAGCTCCTCACCAAGGAGAGGGTGATCATCCCCAACGAGAACCTGAACACCCTCATGGTCGTGGCTCCGAACGAGATGCACATGGAAATCGAAGAGACCATCAAGCGCATCGACGACGTGGGCCCCCGGGACCACGTCTTCAAGATGTACGAGGTCACGGTGTCCGAGGTGACCACCGCGGCCCAGACCATCAGCCAGCTCTTCGACATCCCGGTGCTGGACAGCCGGCTGCGGGTCACGCGACCCAGGCGGGGCGCCACCACGGGCCCGAAGATCAGCGCCGATCCCTTCATCCTCCCGGACGAGGAACTCGGCTCCCTCATCGTGAACGCGCCCGAGGAGATCCACGTCGAGATCAAGAAGGTGCTGGACAAGCTCGTCTCCATCGGGCAGCAGGAGAAGATGTCCATCCGGTTCTACAAGCTGAAGAATACCGACGCCGAGGAGGTCTCCGCCAAGATCGGCAGCCTGTTCAACATCACCGTGGGCACGCCCGGCGCCACGCGAGTCACCAGGAGGAGGACCTCCCGGGGCGGGATCGCCTCGCGCCGGGGCCGGACCAGCGCCGACGAGGAAGAAGAGAAGAAGCCGGAAGTCCCGCAGGAGGCGCCGGCCCCTCTCGAGGCCGGGAAGAAGACCAGCAAGAAGGAGTTCTACTTCGAGGGCGAATCCGTGGTGATTCCGGACAAGAACCTGAACTCCATCATCCTCATCGCGCCGGACTACATCCACACCGAGGTCAAGGCGATCCTGGATACTCTGGACGTCCGGCGTCCCCAGGTCCTCTTCGAGGTGGCCATCCTCGATATCACGTCCGACGACATCCTGGATATCGGCACCGAGATCGATACGGTCCGGACGGAGGGGGTCACTACCACCCAGGGCCGGGGATTCACCAACTTCAACATCGCCAGGAGGGAAACCTCCCCGAACGGAGGCTTCCCCTCGAAGACCACGGTACCCGTCGACATGGCCGGGTTGTTCGTGGGTGTCACCAAGGGGGACGTCAACAGCATTCCCATCCTGGTCCGACTCCTGCAGCAGAACACCGATGTGAACATCCGCTCCACGCCCCTGCTCCTGGTGAACGACAACGAGGATGCCGTCTTCAGTAGCTTGAGCGAACAGCCCACCACTTCCACCAGCCAGGGCACAGCCACCACCAACATCTCCTTCGGCGGATTCGTGGAGGCGGGAACGACGTTGAAGATCACCCCGCACGTTTCTGAGGGGAACTATATCCGCGTCGACATTGACCTGAAGGTGGAGAACTTCTACGGCGAAGCGCCCGGTCCGGGAATTCCCCCGGCCAAGGCATCGAACCAGCTCACCACCTCCATCACCGTCCCCGACAGTCGGACCGTGGTCATCGGCGGCCTCACAACCCGGAAGAGGACTCAGATCAAGAAGGGGATTCCCCTCCTCTGCGACATCCCGCTGCTCGGATACCTGTTCTCCAGCACGTCGGACCAGGACGAGACGAGCCGGCTGTTCCTGTTCATCAAGCCGCAGATTCTCAGTGACGTCGACTTCAAGGACCTGAACGAAATATCCAAGGGGAAATCCAGGGAGGTCCACGGCATCACGGGAGAGAAGATCGTGCCCGACGAGAAGGTCCCCGGAGAGGTCCCCGAGAATGAAGCCGCGGAGAAGCCCGTGCAGAAACCGGTCGACAAGAAAGAGGTTTCCTGACCCATGGTCGAGACGGTGTTGAAGAAACTGGTGGACCTGGATTTTATCTCCGCCGGCGTGGCCGAGGAGGTGAAGCGGGAACACGCGGCCACGGGTGAGTCGATCCACGCCTTGCTCCTGAAGAAGGAGCGCGTGACCGAGCACAGGCTCCTCGAGGTCACGGCGAGGATTCTCGACATTCCCCTGCGCCCGAGCCTCGAGGGTGCCCGGGCGGCGGTGGAATACATCGAACGGGTGCCCATCGACTTCGCCCGGCAGTATTCCATCGTCGCCCTGGCCGGGGAGAACGGTGAAGTGGAGGTGGCCACCGCCGAACCCTTTGACACCTACCCCCTCGACGAGGTGGCCATGATGCTGGGCCGCGAGGTCCGGCCCGTGGCGGCGCCCCGTGAGGCGATCCGCTCCTTCATCAACGACGCCTACGAGATGGACCTGTCCGCCGTGGATTCCGTCCTGGGGAGCCTCGACTCTGCGGACCTCAACGGCATCACCCGGGAGGTGTCCGAGTCCGAGGACCTGGCCGACATGGCGAACAAGGCGCCCATCGTCAAGCTCCTCAACACCCTCCTTTTCCAGGCTCTGAAGCAGCGCGCCTCGGACGTCCACATTCAGCCCTACGAGCGTCACGTCCAGGTGCGCTACCGCGTCGACGGCATCCTCTACGACGTCATGGAGATACCCAAGGAGGTCCAGGAGGCGGTGGTGAGCCGGATCAAGGTCATGGGCAAGATGGACATCGCCGAGCGCCGCCTCCCCCAGGACGGCCAGACGTCTTTCATCGCGGGCGGCCGCGAGGTCGACGTGCGGATTAGCACCATACCCAGCGCCCAGGGCGAGCGCACCGTCATGCGGCTCCAGGACAAGTCCACGGGCCTCTACGACATCCGGATGATAGGCCTCCTCGAGGACGACTTCCGCACTGTCGAGAGGCTCATCCGCATGGCCCACGGCATCATCCTGGTGACCGGTCCCACGGGCAGCGGCAAGACCACCAGCCTCTACGCCGCCCTGAAGGAGATCAACAGCCCGGACAAGAACATCATCACCGTGGAGGACCCCATCGAATACCAGCTGGCGGGCATCAGTCAGGTTCAGGTGTCGAACAAGAAGGGGATGACCTTTGCAGCGGGGCTCCGGTCCATCGTGCGCCAGGATCCGGACGTGATCATGGTGGGCGAGATCCGGGACCTGGAGACCGCGGGCATCGCCATCCAGAGCGCTCTGACGGGACACCTCGTGTTCAGCACCCTCCACACCAACGACGCGGCCGGGGCGGTCAGCCGCCTCATCGACCTCGGGGTGGAGCCGTATCTCGTGAACTCCTCGCTCCTGTCGGTGGTGGCCCAGCGCCTCGTCCGGCGGCTGTGCAACCGGTGCAAGGAACCCTACGAGGCCACGGACGAGATCCTGAAGCGCTACGATCTGGATCCCGGAATCCTGGACGGCGGCGTTCTCTACAGGGCGAAGGGCTGTGACGGGTGCCAGGACACGGGCTACCTGGGCCGCATGGGGATCTACGAGATCCTGGAGATCGACGACAAGGTCAAGGACCAGATCACACGGCAGTCCAGCTCCACGAAGATCAAGCAAGGCGCCGTCCAGCGCGGGCGCATGAAGACCCTACGCCGGGACGGCATCGTCAAGGCGGCGCGGGGCCTGACGAGCCTCGAGGACGTCGAGCGCGTGACACAGATGGATATCAGCTAGATGCCGGTATACAGGTTCAAGGCTCTGGATTCGAGCGAGAAGATGGTGGCGGGCGTCATCGACGCGTCGAATCCGAAGGATGCTCGTATGCAGCTCCTGAAGGACAACATGTTCCTCCTGGACCTGGCCAGCGCCTCGACCTCGAAGCGAGCCCACGTCGGCTACGCCTCGAAGAAGAAGGCGGACGAGCTGGCCCTGGTGACCCGGCAGTTCGCCACCCTGAGCAAGGCCGGTATTCCCATTGCCGACGCCCTGGAGGCCCTGGTGGACGTCATCCAGAATCCGAAGCTCCAGATCACCTTCCGGGACATCAAGGAAAACGTGACCCAGGGCATGAGCCTGGCCGATGCCCTGGAGCGCCACCCCCGCTACTTCAGCCCGTTCTACGTCAGCATGGTGAAGGTCGGGGAGGCGAGCGGAAACATGGACCAGGTGCTGATCCGCCTGGCGAAGTATCTCCACAACCAGGCCCGGGTCCGCACCCGGGTGAGAAACGCCATGACCTACCCTCTGCTCATGATGGGGGTGGGGGTGCTGGTGGTGTGGTTTCTGGTGACGTTCATCGTGCCGCGGATCACGGACGTCCTGGTCGAATCGGGAAGGACGCTGCCGACGCCGACCACCATACTCATCGGCGTCAGCACCTTCCTGGAGAAGTTCTGGTGGGCCCTGGGCCTCGGCCTGGTGGGCCTCTACGCCCTGTATCGCACCATCGTCGCCACGGAAGGCGGGCGCATGGCGCGAGACACGCTGGTGGTCACCATCCCCGTGTTCGGAGAGCTCATCAAGAAGAGTCTGGTGAGCCGGTTCTCCCTGACCTTCGCCACCCTGCTGAAGTCCGGGCTCCCGGCGGTGGAGAGCCTCTCCATCGTGAAGGAGACGGTGAAGAACAAGCTGCTCGAGAAGACCATCGGCGAGATTCACGACCGGATCATCGAGGGCCAGGACATCTCGGGTATCATGCGGCAGAGTGGGGTCTTCCCACCGCTGGTGGCCTACATGATCGCGGTGGGCGAGGAGTCGGGTAGGCTCGAGGAGATGCTGACCATCATCAACGAGTATTACGACGAGGAGATCGAAGCGGCCACGGCCCGGTTCACGAGCATTCTCGAGCCGATCATGATCATCGCCCTGGCCGCCATCGTCGGTTTTGTGGTTCTGGCAGTCATTCTTCCCATCATGGAGATGGGAGAACTCATTTAGTTAGTCCTGGAGTATGTAGTCCTGGAGTATGAAATGGACAGTCGTAATCGAAAACGTTCGGGTTTCACCCTCATCGAGATCCTGGCGGTCATTGCCATTATTGGCATCATCGGGTCCGTGGCCGTGGTCAAGTACATGTCCTACATGAAGGGCGCGGCCATCGATAGCGCGGAGCTGAAGATCAGGAAGATCGCCGAGGTCCTGGAGGCCCACTACTTCCAGAACAAGAAGTACCCCGAGACCCTCGAGGAGCTCGTGGAACCGGAGGAGGAGGGAAAGGACGCCGTCCTGAAGAAGAGCGCCCTCTACGACCCGTGGGACAATCCCATCCAGTACTCCCTCAGCGAGGGGCAGGAGCACCCCTTCGAGCTCATCTCCTTCGGACCGGACGGCCAGGAGGGCAGCGAGGACGACATCAACTACTGGGAGATGGAGGAAAGGGACCCGGAAGAAGAAGAGGCGAAGTAGGTCACGGTCATGAAGCGAAACGGTTTCACGCTGCTGGAAGTCATCGTTACGCTGGCGGTTCTCGGACTCGTCTTCGCGGTGACGACAGCCAACTTCCATACCCTGTTCGCGAGCAGCCGCCTCGAGGCGGCGGGCCGCGGCCTCGGGGACCATTTCGCCTGCGCCGTCAGCCGTGCCTACACCACCGGCCGCTACCACACCCTGGTCTTCGACCTCACCGGCGGCACCTACGCGATCCGGGAAGGCCGGGAGGAGGACGCCTCCCCCGAGATCCTGAAGTCGAGGCTGGGCAAGGGAATTAAATTCACCGACATCCAGGTGGGATACGACACCTACGCGCCGCCCGGTACGCTGTCCGTCGAGATCTCCCCTCTGGGCGTGACCAACGACGTCCTCGTGAACCTGGAGGATGAGAAGGGGAGGGCCGTTGCCGTATCTCTGAACGCTCTCGTTCAGAGCGTCCGGTTTTTCGAGGAACACAAGACATACGAGGAGCTACAGGATGACCCGTCGTTTTGACCCTAGCACCGGAGCCGCCCCCCCTGGTATGGGGAGCGAGGGTGGATTCACCCTCATCGAGGTGGTTGCCGCCCTGCTCATCTCGGCGGTGGCCCTCACATGTATTCTCCAGAGCGAGACATGGAGCGTCCGGAGCGCAAGCCGCACCGCCGACCTGCGGGAAGCGTCGATACTCGGCGGCGCAAAGCTCCAGGAGCTCGCAACAGGCGCCGAGACGGAGGCATCGGGTAGCTTTTCGACCCGCGAGGACTGGTCCTGGGAAGCTGCCAGAGAACCCGTGGAGGGTGGCTTCGGTGCGGAGAGGATCACCATCACGGTGACCTACGGCCACGGCGGTTCACGCAAGACCCTTCAGCTCGAGCAGATTGTCCAATGAAGAAGAAATCCGGTTTCACATTGATCGAGGTGCTGGTAACGCTGGCCATCGTGGCCATGTTTTCCTCCGCCGTGTATGCCATTTTCCTGCGGTCCGCCGTGGATGCCCGGTCCGTGCAGGAGTCCACCACCGCGTGGCGATGCGGCCAGTCGATCCTGCGGCTCCTCGATCAGGATCTGACGGCCTGCCTCCCGGCGGACTCCGGGTTCCCTCACTTCACGGGCAGCTACGACGTCTCGGAGGCCTCCCGCCTCGATTTTCTCACCACCACCAGTTCCCGGTCGGCCCGGGACGGCGGCGCCGCCGACGTGATCCGGGTTTCATACCGGGCCGAGGGGGAGGAGGGGGAGGAGGGCTTATTTAAGCTCTACCGCGTGGAGGATCCCTCGGGGGGCAGGAGTCCGGAGGGCGAGAGCGAGTACCAGCTCCTCCATGGAGGGGTGAAACTGTTCGAACTGGAGTACTTCGACGGCGTCGCCTGGCAGAATGTCTGGAACGATTCCGGCCTGCCTCGGGCGACGCGGGTGAAACTCGTGCTTCAGAAAAAGATCCAGGTCAGCGCCGGCGGAATGGCAAGGGACCGGGAATTCTCCTTCACCTCGGTGGTGGCGATCCCGGCCGGCGGATAGAGGAGAGACCATGGGCGCCTCGGCAGGCATTTTCATCAGAAACGGACACCTTCAGGTGGCCTGGCTCACCGGCTCGGTGCGAAAGCCCAGGGTCAGGACGTTCGTGGAGGCCGATCCCGCAAACGCCTTTTCCGAGGCCGGGATCCCGGTGCGGAAGGCCGCCGTCGCCCTGCCCTCCCGGCTGGTGAACGTGCGCAAGATCACCCTGCCCCTTACTGACGAGGGCCAGATCGGCCGGACCATGAGGTTTCAGGCCGAGCGCTACCTGCCCGGCATATCTCCCGACGACGTCGCCGTCGATTTCCTCCTCACCCGGAAGGAGAAGAGCCTCACGGAGCTCTTCCTTCTCGTCGTGAAGAAGTCCGACCTGGAGGAATACCTCGCGCCCCTGCGCGCGGCCGGCATCGAGGCGGCGTCCATCACCGTGGACTTTGCTGCCCTCATGAACGTGGCGGCCCAGGCCCGACTCTTCGATGGCGTTTCCAGCACCGTGTTGGTGCACTTCTCGGGAGAAGAAATCCTGCTCCTCCTCGTCCGGGACAGGCACCTCCAGGCGGTGCGGAGGCTGCCTCCGGGGGAGGCGTCCGGCATCCCCGAGCGCATCGCCCGGGAGGTGGAGTATTCCCTCACCTCCGCCGGCTTCGATGGTACGCCCGGCAGGACGGTCCTGTCCGGGGATCTTCCGGAAAGCCCCATCGTGGACGCCCTGGAGCACGCCCTCGACTGCGAGGTCATCCGCTTCGATGCCTCCGCGTCGTGGAAGTGCTCTGCAGGACCCGAGGCCGAAGCGCTCCTTCGTCGGTTCCCCATGGCCCCCGGTGCGGCCCTCGGGGCCCTGGGCAAGACCGCGGTCTCAGTGGACTTTCTCCGGGAGGCCTACCGCTACCGTACGCCGTACGAGATCGCCCGGAAGCCCCTCGTTATAGCCGCGGTTCTGGTCGTTGCTTTCATCGCGGTGGAGCTGATCTCCACCATGGAGGCCGCGGGCCGGGCCGAGGACTATTACGGGCGGATGAACAGGCACGCCCGGTCCCTGTTCAAGAGCGTCGTTCGCGGGAAGAGACCGAAATTCTCCAGCACGTTTCACAAGACCCTCGCTGGCCTCGTGAAGCAGCGGTTGAACAACAATGCAGGTGAACAGGACTGGCATAGCTTCCTGGACTTCATGAACACCCTGACGCTCCATCTGCCCACCGACGACAGGACCGTGATTCTGTCGGTGAGCTTCAAGGGACAGAAGGCGACGCTCCGTGGAGAGGCGGACGACGTGGACAGCTTCGAGGCCATCGCGAACTCCCTGGAGAAATCGGGCAAGTTCGAGGTCCGCACACCGTTCCGCGTGCGCACCCAGCGCCGGCGCCAGAGCGCGAGGAAGCCCCTCTCCTTCACTATCGAGCTCTCTCCGAGGAGGAAATAACGTGGTGCCCGAGGAAAGACCAACCCTCGTCAAGGACCTGCGCCTCTACATCCTCCTCGGCGTGGTGGCCGTCGTCCTCCTGATCTTCCTGGCGGACGAGCACGCGGGGCTCGAGGATACCCGGGCCAGGATCCGGTCCTTCGAGGACAAGGTCCTGAAGGCCAGGGACACCATCCGGTTCAACCGCGACGTCCTGCTCCCGCCGCGGGAAAAGGTGCTCAATCCGTCCCTGCTGGCGGAGAAGAGCCTGCGGACCGTGGTCATGGAGGCCTGCGAGAAGGTGGGGATCTCCGGGAATCTGGAAGCCGTCAATCCCGGCGAGGACAGGAAGAAGGGCATCCTCCGGGCGCGGGTGGTCATCCGGGGTGTGGAGCTCAGGAAGATCGTCGGGTTCATCGTTCACCTCAAGAACTGCTCGGCGGGAATCCGGGACACCGACGCCTCCCTGCGGATGATGGGATACAACCTGGATCGCTGGCGCCTGGACATCACCCTGGAGGCGCCGCCCGGGGTCCGTTCCCGGGCCCGGGGGCCCGGAGGGAACGCGAAGGACAACAACGCGAAGGACAAAACGGAGAAGGCCGATGGTTCGACCGCGGAATGAGAGGGGAGCGATTCTGCTCCTGGTGCTCCTGGTGGGAAGCATCCTGTTCGTCATCGTCGGACAGTTCTCCCGGTCCATGGTGCTGGACCGGGTGCTGGCGCAGAACCATCTCCGGGACGCTCAGGTCCGGTGCGACATGAAGAGCGCGGCAGCGCTGTTCAAGGCCGCTGTGAGCCGGGGTGAGGCCGAGAGCCCCGTATCGTTTTCCCTCCCCTCCGGGATCGTCTCCCTCGCCTGGACCGACGAGTCCGGAAAGTACAACATCAACAATCTGCGGTCCGAGGACGTGAACCTGGCGACGCAGCAGCTGGACAGGCTCTTCGGGCTCCTTGAGGCGAAGAACATCGTCACGGTGCTCGGCCTCTCCGGAGCCATCGCCGATTTCGTCCTGGTGTCCGAGCGACCCATCCTCAGCCTGGGCGAGCTGAAGCAGATCGACGGCGTCACGGAAGAGGTCCTGCGCGGCCTGGAACCGTACCTGACAGTCTACTCCGACGGCCTCGTCAACTTCAACGAGGCGCCGACGGAGGTCCTCTCCAGCCTCACCGGGGGGGTCGGCAGCGCCAGGGCCGTCGAACAGCTGAAACAGAAGCTGGAGAATCCCGGGGCAAAGGTCCCCGGTGCAATTGCCGGTGCAGCTAACCGCATCAGAAAGAACGTATCCGCTGACGCACGGGCCTACCGGGCCCGGATCCGCCTGGAGGGCGATTTCGCAGTGCGTGACTTCGAGGTGGCCGTCCGCAGGGAGGACGGCCGGTTTCGCACGGTCCTCTTTAACGAGCTGGAAGAGAGCCATGAGCGGTTCGACGAATAGACTCTTACTTGTCTTCTACGGCATCGCCGTCGTTTTGGCCGTGTTGACGGCGAACAGCCTCCTCGACCTCGTCTTCGCCGCCCCGCAGGACGGGAAGAGTCGAGGCGTCTTCCGGAAGCCCACCGGCTCCTCCAGCCGGTTGAACGGCAGGGTGAGCCTTGACGACTACATCACCATCCTGCCCGACCGCTTCTGCGGCCAGACCCGCTGGAGGGCTCCGGTGAAGCGCGGGAAGGGAGGGCTGGAGTCGGTCTATGTTCTGAGAGGCATCGCGGTCCATTCGAATCCCATCCTTTCCCGGGCCTTCATCGAGGTGCCCGGGGTGGAGGGCCAGCAGGCGTACCGCACCGGCGACGCCGTCCACGGGGCCATGCTCATCCGCATCGACAGGGAACAGGTCGAACTGAAGAAGGGCACCCAGACCCTCACGCTGAAGGTCAGCTTCGAGGACGAGAAGCCCGCGGGCTTCAACGCCGCGGCTCCCGGTACCCGGACACAGAGCTTCGAGGCCGAGATCGCGAAGCTGCCGGCCGCAGCCCGGAGGGCCCTGAACCGTGCCACGCCGCAGCAGCGCAAGCAGTTCATGGCTCTGCCTCCAGCGGAGCGCACCAAGGCGCTGCGCAGATACCTGCGCAAGCTCCAGGCAGACAGGAAGAAACAGAAGCGCGCGAAGAAGAAGGCGCCTTGAGGGGGTACCCCCGTGGGGCCGATCGAATTTCCGGGCTGACCTCTTTCGACAGAAGGAAAATCGATCTCCTGGCCAAAAATAACTTTCGAAACTCGCAGTACCACTACATCACCAAGATGGCCTCTTGACAATCCTTCTCATGGAAAGTCCTTGGACCATTTCATATCTCCGGCTCAGACCGCGGCCTCATCCCCTTCGTGTGGCTGACCTTCGCGCGGCCCCTGTTCATGGCGTCGCCGCCATAGGTTCCGTACGTGGTTCTGCTATTCCGGCTCCTCCCACCGGCGTTGCTCCTGGATCTGGCTATCGAGGCCCGCTACGCCATCCACCGGCAAGATGAACGCGATGCCGGCGCCGGGTTCGCGGAACTTTCCCTCCTCAACGATAGCGCGAAGGACGGCGTCGACTCGCGGCGCCGCGAGGAGGAAGAACACCAGGTCGGTCTGTGCCTCAAGGCTGAGGCCGAAAAACGTCTTCGCCTCGTGTACACCCGTGCCGCGGCCCGGAATGATGGTGGCGCCTGTCGCACCTGCGGCTTTGGCGGCGTCCACGATGCGGTCGGTGATGTTGGGTTTCACCGCTGCGATAATGAGCTTGAACTCCATTCTATGTCTCCCGGGCTGGAGGCCGGCGCAAGCGCGCCCACATGTTGGCGATCTGAGCATAACCCATGACGGTCATCATCGGAAACAGGCTAGCAAACGCAATCAGGCCGAAACCCTCGACGGCCGGATTGCGGCCCGGAATGCCCGTCGCTAGGCCGAGTCCGAGCGCGGCCACGAGGGGAACCGTGATCGTCGAAGTCGTAACGCCGCCGCAATCATATGCGAGCGGGATGATGGTGCGTGGGGCGAATGCCGTCTGGATGACCAGAAAAACGTAGCCGGCGGCGAGGTAAAGGACGAGCGGAGTACCGGTGACGATGCGGAATGATCCCAGCGCGACGCCTATGGCTACGCCGATGGCTACGGCAAAGCGTAGGCCGAGCTGGCTGATGGTGCCGCCAGTGATGCGGTTGGCCTTCAGGGCCACGGCGATGAGGGCCGGCTCCGCGATGGTCGTCGAGAAGCCGATCAGGGCCGCGAAGACGTAGACCCATCCGTAGATTTGCCAACCCGGATCCGGATGCCCCTCGGAGGTCCCGAAGACGAATTCGGGCGCCGTCAGCTGCCCGGCCATGAGCCGGCCCAGCGGGAAAAGAGAGCTCTCGAGCCCGACAAGTAAGAAGGCCAGACCGGCCAGGACGAACAAGCCTCCCGTCACGAGGCGTCGCACACGCGGGATCGGTTGGCGAAGAACCAGGAACTGGAAGGCCACGATGAAGACGAATACCGGCAACACATCCCAAAGCGTATCGAGAAAGGACTGTCCAAACTGCCGGAGCATCACCGGCCCCCGAAGACGAAGAATCCGAATCCCATGACGAAGATCATGGGGAAAAGGGAAGCGAACGCGATAAGGCCAAAGCCGTCCACCATGGGGTTGCGGCCACGGATGGACGAGGCCAGCCCGACGCCGAGCGCCGTGGCGAGCGGCACGGTGACCGTGGAGGTGGTGACACCGCCAGAGTCAAAGGCGATGCCGACGATGGGTTTCGGCGCGACGAGGGTCATGAGGATGACCACCAGGTATCCACCGATCACCAGTTTGTGAACCGGCCAGCCGCGTACGATTCGGAGGACGCCGATGGCGAAGGCTAGGCCCACCGAGAAGGCGACTGTGAGACGCAAACCCAATGCGTACGTGTCAGCGGCGGAGGAAGTTGCCGCGATGAGGCCGGCTTCGGTCGCTACCTCGGCGGCTTTGCTGCTGATGGCGATCAAGGCCGGCTCCGCCACGGTCGTGGTGAATCCGAGGCCGAAGCTGAAAACGAGGAGCCACAGCAGGCTGCCCTTGCGGGCCAGGGCGGTGGCCATCGCATCCCCGATGGGGAATAGCCCCATTTTGAGCCCTTCTACGAAGAGCATCAGTCCCACGACGACGAAAACGGCGCCCAAAAGCACCTCGGTGAGCTGCGGAAACGGTTGACCCAGTACGACCAGCTGGAAGACGGCGATGACCAGGATGATGGGAACCAGGTCGAGGAACGCCGTTCCGAGCTTCTTCAGGACAGGGGCGAGCAGTGCTTTCACCGTGAGTCACCGAGTAACCGTTTTGCGCGGCCCTCGAAATCGGGCCCGTGGTCAGAACGTACCTCGCGCACATCACCTACCCCTTAGCGTCTCCTTCAGGGCGTCGCAAGCTGATTCCAGGATCCTGACCCGAGTGTGGTGCTTGTTGTTGGCGGCGACGAGGTGCCAGAGGGCGTGCTACATGCTCGTCCGGGCCATAATCTCGTTGTTCTGACCCAGTGATTCTCGGCGTGGTCCTACCCTCTATGACTCATTTTATATCAGGGAAAATCCCCGGCTCTGCCGGGGGACTCGAAAAGTATGACGGTTCCGGGAATCGAGCTGGGAAGTCCTCTACATCGGTCATCCGAGATGGAGAGCATTCACAGCTGTTATCTCCGAGGTGTGCAATAGCATTGTTGCGGGCAATGAATCTCACGCCCTATTTTTATCCTGAAATCGGGACACAACCTGCAGGAATGGGAGCGGGTGGTGCTGCTCCGGCTGGGCCGCTTCCAGAGGGTGATAAAACCGGGCATCTGCTGGGTGGTCCCGGCGATCGACATGATCGCGCAGGTCGTAGACATGCGGATCAGCAACAGGAAACAGGGACCGAGAGCACCCTTGGGGAAATCACATTCCTCTCCCGGACAAGGAAGAGGGAGCTGCTTTCGGGAGTGACGGTATTTTCCTTTTGGCCTCGGTATCAGGCGGGCGGAAATACTCCCCGGCTCCCTCTTCCCCCTTGTCGCCGGGGCGTCGCTCTTCTGCAGTATTCTTCAAACATGTAGCCGTAACCGTTTGTTTCATAGGAGGTTGAGCCGCGCATGTCCCAGCCACGCCCCGCGCCGCCTCAGGGTGGAAGTCAGCCGTGGAATCCATGGGGTCGAATCCGGTTCTCTGGCGAGAGCTGGAGTTTATCATTGAGATTGATGGTTCTCGAAATTGAGTTAATTTTACCTGACCGAACCGTGATCTGGCAGCCCGTGGACGAATTCCCGCGGGCCGGAAACGGTTTTTACACCCGGGTTTGCCCATGTTGGATTCATCATCGGATTCATCGATACTTTTCGTTGAATCGGCGTATCCGCCGGGGGGACGGACCGGAACGTGAAATCCTCGATTCCGGCCTCGCGCCGGTCCACCCACGGGCTGCCAGAAAAGAAATCCGCATTACCAGATCGCATTGCCAGGATCAGGTTCGATTGTATACAGTCTCGTGCCCGGTAGTACTCCCTTGAAGGACTAGGCATGATAGACACGAAGTACCGGTCCCGCGTGAGAAACACGATGCTTCTCACCATCGGCGCCTCCGTCGTTCCCATGCTCCTGGTCAGCGGCATCATTCTCCTGCAGTTCTTCCAGTCCTACGACGAGAAGGTTTCTGCCCACCTCAGGGAACTGGTCCAGAAGCACAAGCAGAACATCGACGGATTCCTGCAGGCCAAGCTGGGGGATATCCGGGTCCTGGCCCGCACCTTCACCTACGAAGACCTGAGCCGGGAGGAATTCCTGCAGGAGCGCCTGGCCGTTCTGCAGCAGGAGTATGAACCCGTGATGGTGGACCTGGGGGTCATCGAGGCGACGGGCACCCAGGCCGCTTACGCCGGACCCTTCAAGCTGGGAAAGGCCGACTACTCCGATGCTGAATGGTTCCAGAAGGCCATGCAGCGGGAGTATTTCATCAGCGATGTCTTTCGTGGCCTTCGAGGGCTTCCTCACTTCATCGTTGCAGTTCGTGGCGCATGGAGCGGGAAAGCCTGGATCCTGAGGGCCACCATCGATTTCGTGGCCTTCAACAACCTGGTCGAGAACATCCGCATCGGCGAGACGGGCTTCGCCTTCATCCTGAACCGGGAAGGGGAATTCCAGACCAAACCGAACCGCGACTTCAAGCTCAACAAGGGTGCTTTCTTGAAATATTTCAAGGAGGATACCAGGGACCGGAGCGAGATCCAGGTCTTCCAGCGGGCAGACGAGGCAGGCGTTTCGAACATCTACCTGACCGCGTTTCTCAAGAATGGGGACTGGCAGCTGATCTACCAGCAGAACGCAGCGGACGCTCATTCCGGTTTCCGGAATGCAATGAGCCTGGCTCTGATCGTCATTCTCGTGGTTACACTGGGCATCGTATCCCTGGCAATCGTGCGGCGGAGGCAGATACTCGTCCGTTTCACTCAGGAAGGCCGGGAACAGCAGATGATGAACAAGCAGATCGTCGAGACGGGGAAGCTTGCATCCATTGGTGAACTGGCCGCCGGGATCGCGCACGAGATCAACAATCCGGTCGCCATCATGGTCGAGGAGGCGGGCTGGATCGAAGACCTGCTGGAAGACGAGGAACTCAAGAAACCCGAGAACCTGCAGGAGTTTACCCGGGCGCTGAAACAGATCCGAGAGCAGGGAAAGCGCTGCAAGCAGATCACGCACAAGCTTCTCAGCTTTGCGCGAAAGACCGATTCTCGGATCCAGGACGTCAACCTCTACTACCTGGTTGAAGAGATGGTGGCGCTCTCGGCCCAGAGGGCGAAGTACAGCAATGTGGAGATCAAGACCGACCTCCAACCCGGACTACCTACCATCCAGGTCTCCCTTACGGAGATGCAGCAGGTTTTTCTCAATCTGATCAACAATGCTCTCGACGCCATGGAGAAGACGGAAGGGACCATCGTCATTTCCGCCGGGTTGCATGGCGGGAGGATCACCATCAGCGTGGCCGATACGGGGCCGGGGATCCCCAAGTCCAATCTGGAAAGGATATTCGATCCCTTTTTCACCACCAAGCCGGTGGGCAAGGGAACCGGCCTGGGCCTGTCCATCTGCTATGGTATCATCAAGAAGATGGGAGGGGATATCGAAGTCCACAGCGTCCTCGACGAGGGAGCCACGTTTCTCGTACATATTCCCCTCGACCAGGACGTTGATGAAGGGGGCGAGAAACCGGCCGGGGACCGGCCGGCAAGCGAAGAGACTTGAACCACTGAACAGGAGATCTCTTGATGAGTACGGTACAGGTGCTTTTGGTTGACGACGAGGTCTCTTTCGTTGAGACCCTGACCAAGCGGCTCTCCAAGCGCAGCCTGGAGATAACGGCCGTGCACGGTGGGAAGGAGGCCCTGGGTATCCTGTCCAAGAACAGGATGCTCGAGGTCGTGATCCTCGACGTCAAGATGCCCGGTATGGACGGCATCGAGACGCTGCGCGAGATCAAGAAGGAGCATCCTCTCGTCGAGGTCATCATGCTCACGGGCCATGCAACGGTGGAGTCGGCCATCGAAGGGATGAAGCTCGGCGCCTTCGACTACCTCATGAAGCCCTGTGACATCGATCAGCTCGTATCCAAGGTGGAAGAGGCGGCCGACCGCAAGCGGGTGCAGGAGGAAAAGATCAACCAGGCGCGGATCAGGGACCTTTCCAAACGGTTCGACTAGGAAAGGCGGCATCATGGGGGAAGAGCGGATCCAACTTCTTCTCGTGGACGATGAAGAGGGATACGTGGATGTCCTCTCCAACCGACTGTCCAGGAGAAACATCGACGTGACGAAGGCCTACAGCGGGTCTGACGCCATCCAGGCACTTCGCGGGAAGGACTTCGACGTCGTCGTACTGGACCTCAAGATGGAAGACATGGACGGCCTTGAAGTCCTCAGAATATTCAACAAGATGGTCCCGGGATTAAGGGTGATCATGCTCACCGGCCATGGTTCCGCAAAGGCCGCGAAGGAGGGCCTCGAGCTGGGCGCCTTCGACTATCTGACCAAGCCCTGTGAACTGGAAGATTTGCTGGCGAAGATCAAGGAAGCGGTCCAGCAGGGAAAGTGAATCCAGTGGAAGACTGCAAGGTGTTGCTTGTCGACGACGAGGTCGAGTTCCTGGAAACCCTGGTCAAGCGAATGAAGAAGCGCGACCTGGACGTCGAAGGATTGAATAGCTCCAGGGAAGCCCTGGATCGGATGGATCGAGAACCCTGCGACGTGCTGGTTCTGGACGTCAAGATGCCAGGCATGGACGGAATCGATACCCTCAGGGAGATCAAGAAGCGCCATCCTCTGGTCGAGGTCATCATGCTGACCGGCCACGCGGACGTGGAGGTGGCCATCCAGGGCATGGAGCTCGGTGCATTCGATTATCTCATGAAGCCCATGGACATCGACGATCTGCTCTACAAGATCCAGGATGCTTTCAAGAAGAAATCGATTCAGGAGGCAAGAATCAGAGGCAGGGAAGAGGAGATCGAATCCGGAGAATAGGGGCTTCCCTGGGTACTCTCACAGGAATCGCCAATCGATCGCCAATCGAAGGAGCTGGCATTGAATGAACTTCTTGAGGCAATGGGGTCGTTTCATGATGCTGGGCGCCCAGGCCCATGCCCGCTGGGAGATCCGGACATCGAAGACGATTCTGGGCGACAAGAGGCGTATCATCATCCTCTGCCTCCTCATTCTACCCATCCTCGTGGGGAGCATTGCATTCGCGGCTCCGGTCAGTGACGCCCTGCCCGATGTCCTGGGAGGAAAGAAGGCCTACAGCCCCGCCTATTTCACCCCGGGCATATTCATCGCATCCATCCTCATCGGCCTCGCTGCCGGGCTCATAACCGGCTGCATCGGCGCCGGGGGCGGCTTTGTCATCGCCCCTGCCCTGATGAGCGCGGGGATCAAGGGAATCCTGGCCGTGGGCACGGACCTCTTCCACATCTTCGCCAAGGCGATCATGGGCAGCGTGATTCACAGGAAGCTTGGAAATGTCAACGTGGTCCTTGCCGTCATATTTCTGGTGGGAGCCATCCTCGGAGCCACCTGCGGCGGCGTGCTCAACCGCGTCCTCTACGAGATCAACCCCGTCCTGAGCGACGCCTTCATCACGACGGTTTACGTTCTCATGCTCGGCGCCCTGGGCTTCTATGCCCTCACCGACTTCTTGAAGGCGCGGAAGAAGTCCGGCAGGACCGACGTTCACGGAGCAATTTCGGAAGGCGCGGATATCGGCGGTCTACCCCGAAAGCTCCAGTCGATCAAGATCCCGCCCATGGTCACCTTCGACCGGGGCCTCGTCCCCGGCGGGCGGCGCATATCGTCTCTCTTCCTGGTCCTCAGCGGGGCTCTCGTCGGTTTCTGCGCCGCCATCATGGGGGTTGGCGGCGGTTTCCTGACCTTTCCCATTTTCGTCTACCTTCTCGGTGTATCCTCCATGACCACGGTCGGGACCGACATCTTCCAGATCGTCTTCACGGCGGGCTACGCCTCGATCAGCCAGTATGCCATCTACGGTTTCATCTTCTACACGCTGGCCATGGGTATGCTCCTCGGATCGCTCCTCGGCATCCAGGTCGGGGCCATGGTCACCAAGGTCGTCAAGGGAATCACGATCCGGGGATTCTACGCCATGGCCGTCCTGGCCGGATTCGTTAACCGCGCCTTTGCTCTCCCGGGGAAGCTCACCGAACTGGAGGTCCTCCCGATGTCGAAAGAGGCCGTGACGATCCTGGACTGGATCGGGATCTGGGCGTTCTTTCTGGTCATCAGCGTTTTCGGAGTATGGGTCTTCGGCGTGTTCTTCAGGAACCTGTCCACGCTGAAGGGAAAGGGGAAGGCGCAGTGATCGTCGATCCGAAGATATTCTACAGGGGTGTCGGACTCTTCGTTGGATTCCTCGTCGTTCTGGTTCTCATGTTCCTCCCCCTCTTTGACGGGCAGAACGCCTTGAACTTCATGGACGCCCTCTATAACTCCATTTCAAAGGGCTCGGCCTACTATATCCCTGAACTGAGGCAGAAAGCCTCCGATTTCAACGGCCGCGACGTCACGGTGAACTTGCTCCTGGACGGGGCAGAAGAAGCGAAAGAGACGGCACAGCTCTTCACGAAGGCCGGTGTGGGGGTCGAGGTGTCGGGGGCGCAGGTGAAGGTGAGCGGCGACCTGGGCAAGATCCTGGCCAGCTGCCTCGAGGATTCGAACGACATGTTCGAGAACCACGGGAACCGTGTCGAGGCCCGGTACGGCTGCAGCGGAAAAATGGCGCTTCACTCCTGGTGGAAGGCCATGAAGGCCATGGACAGGGACCTGAAGAGTCAGGAGTTGTTTCCCGAGGCCAGAGTCACCTCCACTGTGGTCCAGAAGGGTGTGGAGTGCGCGTACAATTTTTACGGCATCGAGCCCCAGAGAATCTCCGACAAGATCTGGATCGTGATCTTCTCTCTCGCGTTCTACGTCGTCTACACCGTCTGGTACGGCTTTGCTCTCATGTACATGTTCGAGGGGTGGGGACTCAGGTTGTCACATTAATAAGGGCCCGAGGCATGAGCCGCATGCACGATTTCTTGAAAAGGCTCGTTTTCAGGAAGCCGGCCGTGACCGAGTCCGAAGCCGAAGAGCTGCGCATCGCCTTCCAGGCCCGGTACCATAGCTTCAAGCTGCTGCTCAACGCCAACAACGAGGCCCTGGAGATCATGGCCGACCTGGACATGGCCATGCGGGGAATCCGGCCCTTCGGGATGACGTTCGTGCGGGCGCGGTGCACGGAGATCGCCACCCAGGTCTGGCAGATGGTCAAGCACCTGAACGATCTCTCTTCCGGTAAGTACGAGGCGCTCCGCGGGAGATTCAAGTCGATCCAGGATCGGATCACCCCCTTCTTCTCACACGAGAAGAGCGTTGTGGAGGGGAAGCTGGCCCTCTCGCTGAACGAGGTGAACAGGGACCTCGCGAGCCAGGTGGGCGGAAAGACTGCAAACCTCGGCGAGATCAGGAACCGGCTGGGCCTGAAGGTTCCCGGCGGTTTCGTCGTCACGGTCGACGGCTACAGGCGCTTCATGGACCACAGCGATCTCCAGACCGAAATAGACCGGCTGCTCCAGTCCGCTGAAGCGGAGCGGCTGGATCACCTTTTCCACCTCAGCAACGAGATCCAGCAGCTGATCATCCGCGCGGAATTCCCGGCAGACCTCGAGGAGGTCATTCTCCATCACTACCGGCTCATGGAGGAAGAGAAAGGCGAGGGCGTCACTGTCGCGGTGCGAAGCAGCGCACTGGGGGAAGATTTTGCGGGAGCGTCTTTCGCCGGTCAATATCGATCCGAGCTGAACGTGAGCAAGGAATATCTCCTCAAGTCCTACAGGGAGATCGTTGCCAGCAAGTACAGCCTCCCGGCCATGACCTACAGGCTGAACCGGGGCATCCGGGACGAGGACGTGGCCATGTGCGTCTGCTTTCTGTGCATGGTCGACGCTGTGGCTGGAGGCGTGGTCTATTCCCGCAACCCGGTGAACGTCCGGGACGATTCCACCCTCGTCCACTCCGCCTGGGGCCTCCCCAAGCCGGTAGTCGACGGCCGCACCCCTGCGGACCTGTTCGTCATTGCACAGGGAACGCCCCCGGAGATCCGGCACCGTGAGATCCCGGACAAGGAGCAGAAATTCGTCTGCTACCCCGACGAGGGGATCTGCCGGATGGACATGACCGGAGAGGAAGGCAGCCGGCCCTCCATCAGCGATGCGCAGGCCTTGGAGCTCGCGCGCCTGGCCCTGCAGCTCGAGGACTACTTCGCCGTCCCCCAGGACATCGAGTGGGCCGTCGGTCCTTCCGGTGCTATCACGGTGCTCCAGTGCCGCCCGTTGCAGCAGAAAGAGGCCCGGGACGCGATGCCCGAAAAAGAGGTGGACAAGGCCGCAGCAGGGCCGGTCCTCCTCCAGGGCGGGGTCACGGCCAGTCCGGGCACGGCCGCCGGGCCGGTCTTCGCCGTGCACAAGGACATGGATGCCCTGCAGTTTCCCGACGGCGCCGTGCTCATCGCGGCCCAGTCCCTGCCCCGGTGGGCCCCCTTGCTGGGCCGGGCGGCCGCCGTCGTCACCGACCAGGGAACCCTCGCCGGGCACCTTGCCACCGTGGCTCGTGAGTTCGGTGTTCCGGCCCTCTTCGGGGTGAAGGGAGCCGTCGAACGGCTGGGAAAGGGTCAGGAGGTCACCGTAGACGCCGACGACTGCGTCGTCTACGAGGGCCGGATCGAGGCCCTGGTCAGCCGCGTCGCGCCTCCGCGAAGCCTCATGGCGGGGAGTCCGGTCTTCGAGGCCTTGAAGGGGGCGGCCCGGCACATCAGTCCCTTGAACCTCCTCGATCCCGATGCCCCCGAATTCGATCCCGAGCGATGCGAGACGCTACACGACATCACCCGCTTCTGCCACGAAAAAGCGGTGGACGAGATGTTCCGGTTCGGGAAGGACCACCACTTCCCCCAGCGCTCCAGCAAGCAGCTCCACTGCGACGTGCCCATGCAGTGGTGGATCCTGAATCTCGACGACGGATTCAAGGAAGAGGTGACCGGACGGTATGTCCGGCTGGAAAACATCACGTCCATCCCCATGCTGGCCCTCTGGGAGGGGATCACGGCCATCCCCTGGGAGGGTCCGCCGCCCATGGACGGCAAGGGATTCATGTCGGTGGTCTTCGAAGCGACCACCAACACGGCGTTGACCCCTGGAGTTCGATCGAAGTACGCCGACCGGAACTATTTCATGCTCTCGAAGAACTACTGCTGCTTGAACTCCAGACTCGGGGCGCATTTTTCAATCATCGAGGCCCTGGTCGGCGAGAGGACGAGGGAGAACTACGTCAGCTTCCAGTTCAGGGGCGGAGCCGCCGATTACGACAGACGCCTGAAGAGGGTTCTCTTCGTGACAGAGATCCTGGAGGAGTACGGATTCAGGGTCGAGGTGAACGAGGACAACCTCATCGCCCGCCTGGAGGGCCGCGAGGAGGATTTCATGAAGGAACGCCTAAGGATTCTCGGCTACCTGACCCTCCATACCCGGCAGCTCGATATGGTCATGGCCAGTCCCCCCACAGTGGACCACTACCGGACCAAGATGCACGAGGATATCGGAAAGATCCTCGGGAAAAACACGGGGACGGATACCTGATCGGCTCACGCCGACCGGGTTCCCGTCCCCCTTTTCCCCGGATCAGTCGAACTTGAGCACCTTCGGATCGGAGATGGTGGCGAGGCCGAGGGGGGCTTTCGGGTCCAGGGTAACCACGACCATCCACAGCTTCATGCCCTTGAGCAGGTTGTAGAAGGCACTGACGTTGACCTTTGCCTGCGCCATTCCGAAAGCATCGAGGGTGCCCACGGTTCCCGTGAAGTAGGGTGCGCTCAGGTTGTTCACGGTGAGGAAGGTCAGGTTGTCCACTACCAGGGGCAGGCGGCGGCCGTCGGGCAGCGGCAGGGCCGGTACCACGCCGGTGAAGCTGAATCCGAGAATGTAGCTATTCCCGCCGTCAGAGGGGATATTGATCCTCACGTCGTACATGCCCGTGGCCGTGCGCACCGAGTGCAGGTTGCGGCTCTCCAGGATGGTGGAGTCGGCGATGGTGGCCTGCTGCCACTTGGCCAGGCGCTGCGGTAGGCCGGTGGTGAGATCGATGTACCACATGCCTCCGGAATTCGGATGCGAGGCCGCCCAGACGTGGGAGCCCGTGACCAGGCGGGGATTGGCGGCGCTGACGCGGTCCAGGTTGGGGCCGTACGCGCCGGCGAGGTCGTTGCTGGCGAGATAGATGGATGCCACCGAGGTCCCGGCCTTGAGGACGTGGAGCGAATACCCGCTCCAGCCGCAGCAGGTGGGCACGAAGATGTCTCCGGTGAGGGGATTCTGCACCAGGTCGCCGTACCGGCCGGCGAAGCCGGTGCCGAGGGTGTTCAGAGCCAGGGTGTGGCGGTCGAGGCGATAGAGAGCCGAGCTGGAGATGAGGAGCTCGCCGGTGAGGACGTCTACTCCCATGTGCGAGGTGCTCGGAATCGTACCCACCGTGGTGATGGCTCCGCCGGGCGCGACTCTGAACAGGCTGGTACTGGAGGCCACGTAAAGGTCGCCGTTGTGGTCGTAATTCATGCCGCGGACATAGGTACCGAGGGCACCGCCGCTGGCCAGTGTGCCGGTGATGGCCATGACGACCGGATCGAACTGCCAGATCGCCGAGGACGTGTTGTCCGGGATGAGAACCAGCTTGTTGTTGTCGTCCATCTCACACTGGTAGTGGCTGGAGGAGCCGATCTTGACCGAGGTGACCTTGCCGTTCATGTCCGTCTTCAGAGCAAAGGGTCCCCCGGAAGACCAGGTGACGCTGGCGTACCCGGCGGTGTGATACTGGGCCGCGGCGCTCGCCGCGAAGAGGACGACCAGGGCCAGAATTGCGGTGTTTCTCATGATGATGTTCCCCCAGATTGGATGGTTGCATAACTGAGATCTGCAGACAGTGGATATATTACCTTGTTTTATTCCAGGAGTAAACGGGAGTTTCGAGGAGTGTGCCGTGGTTTTCCGGAATCCGGCTCCTTTGCGGGGATGCCCGACCGGTTGCAGGCGTAAAACAGTCAAGAAGGCTGGTGTGCTGGATTCAGTCCTTTTCGTTCAGGTCCGTCGGTGGTTAAAATGATCCTCGATCCAGGCGTATCTTCCCGATTCACCGACGCTCAACATCTCGTGGTCGGACATCGATGCGCGGGATCTTCGGATGTTCCGGCCACTTCGGGCCGAGAAGGGAGATAAGCGGTGCTTAGAAAAGGAATCGTCCTCCTGGTGCCGGCTCTTGCCGTGCTGGTCAGCCTGGCCCGGGGTGGAAGCGCCCCGCTTCCCCCGGCCACCTTGTGGATCCCCCCGAATGCGGTCGCCGTCCTGGAACTGCGAAAGCCCGCCGCGTTCCTGGACCTCGCCCTGGCTCCCGAGTTCCTCGGATCCATCTCCTCGCTCGAGGGCTATGAGAAACTCTCCGCCCAGCCCGGCTTCAAGAAGCTCCTCGGCCTGGTCCGGTACCTGGAGAACAATCTCGACCTGGACTGGAGGCCGGCCGTTCGAAAGCTCCTGGCCGGAAGCGTGACGCTGGCCGTGATGCCCGGAGACGCCAGCCTGGTGGTGGTCGACGCCGAGGACGGCGCCATTCTGGAGAAGCTCCATAGTGCCATTCTCGGGCTGGTGCGCCTGGATGCTGCGATCAACATCCGACCGGCTCGTGCCTCCTTTCGCGCCTACCGCGGCATCAAGACCTGGACCTTCGAGGGAGGCGGTACCTACGCCGTTATCAAGAACCGGCTGCTCCTGGCCAGCAAACCCGAGGTTCTCGAGGCCGTCCTCGATCTACGCTTGGAGCCGAAACCCGATACCCTAGCCTCCCTTCCCGCCTACCGCGCCGCCCAAAAGGCTGTGGGACCGGACGCTGCCGGCACGTTATTCCTCAACCTGGCGCTGCTGAAACGGAATCCCGCCCTGGCGCAGGCCATCGCGAAGAACCGTAATCCCATCGCCTCGTTCCTGTTCGCCGGCATGACAGATGCACTCCGGAACTCCAGGTGGCTGGCCCTGGGACTCCACGTCAAGGAGAAGACCCTCGCTCTGGAAGCCACGGTCGACGCCAGGGCCGTCGATGCCAAGGACCCGGCGGCCTTCGGGCGCCCCTCCCGGCAGGGAGAGGGGGCCCTGCCGAATCCCACCATCCCGGGCCGCATCGCCGCCTTCAGCCTCTACCGCGACCTCTACCGTTTCTACGCCGCCAAGGATGCGCTCTTCCCGGAGAGGACTTCCGAGCTCATCTTCTTCGAGAACATGATGGGGATCTTCTTCAGCGGCCGGGACCTGACCGAAGAGGTCCTGGCGGAGACGAAGCCCGGACTCCGTGTCGTCGTGGCCGAGCCGGTCTACGACCCCGACATCGGCACGCCGCGCGTCAAGATCCCGGCCTTCGCCGCCATCCTGCGCCTGAAAAATCCGGAAGCCTTCGCCGTGGTGGTGGAGGAGGCATGGCAGAAGGCCCTCGGCCTCGTCAACTTCACGCGGGGCCAGCAGGGCCAGCCCGGTCTGATCATCGACCGTCTGGTGCAGGGGGAAACCAAGTTCACCGTGGCCGGCTTCTCCACGGCGGGCGTCGAGGACCGGAAGAACCTGGAGGACCGGTTCAACTTCCGGCCGTCCATCGCGGTCCAGGGAGACGCCCTGATCCTCAGCTCCACGGACAGTCTGGCGCGGGACCTCATCGATGCCCTGAAGGCGGAGGCCGAGAGTCCTCCGGCGCCCATGGAACGGATCGATACCTTCCTGGAGATCGACGGTAGGGGCGTCGCCTCCGCGCTTGCCGCGAACCATGAAGCCCTCGTCCGGCAGAACATGATCGGGAAGGGCAACACGCGGAAGCAGGCGGAGCTCATCATCGATGTCCTCACGGCCCTGGTGCGGCACGTGAAGCAGACGACGTTCCGCCTCGGTACGAGAGACGGCCGCCCCTTCGCGCATCTGGCCATCCAGCTCTGTATCCCTTGACCGGAGAACCGGACCATGGCTCTTGCCTTCGAGAATCCCGCGCGCGCGTGGGAGCCGTACGAGCCGGATCCCGAGCATCCCTGGGACCTTCGCCGGGCCGGCCACCTCTACCGCCGTGCGGCGTTCGGCGCCACCCGGGAGGAGCTCTGGCGAGCGGTCCGGGAAGGACCGCGGCGGACCCTCGATCGACTTCTTCAACCTGCCGGGGACGTCCAGGCCTTCAACCGTACCCACGATGACCTCGAGAAGACAGCTGCAAAATCACAGGATGCAGCTCCGTTGCGGGCGTGGTGGCTGCGCCGCATGCTCACCACACCCCACCCGCTGGTGGAGAAGATGACGCTGTTCTGGCACGGTCACTTCGCGGTGAGTAACGCCCGGGTCAAGAACGCCCGACTCATGCGTGACCACGTCGCGAAGTTGCGTGGAGGAGCCCTGGGCTCGTTCCGGTCGCTCCTGGAGGAGATGGTGCGGGATCCGGCGGTGCTCCTCGGCCTCGGAGCGAAGGCCGGCCGAAAGGCCGCACCGGGCGAGGACTTCGCCCGCGTAGTGCTGGAAGACTTCACCCTGGGCCCGGGCACGTGCACCGACCGCGACGTCCGGGAATCCGCACGCGCCTTCACGGGCCGCTTCGTGCTCCGCGGCAAGCTGCGCACCTTTCCTCGCGAGCACGACAGCGGCGTCAAGGAGATCCTCGGCCGCCGGGGAGCCTTCCGGGCGGAGGACGTTGTGGAAATCGCCGTCGACCACGCCGCCACCTCCCGGTGGATCGTGCGGAAGCTCTATCGCTGGCTGGTCTCGGAGATCGAGACGCCCGGGGAGGACGCACTCCTCGCTCCCCTGGCCGCCTCCTTCGCCCGGGACCACGACCTTGCCGGTCTCGTGGAACGGATGCTCCGCTCGAAGATCTTTTTCTCCGCGACGGCCTATCGGTGTCGCGTCAAGTGCCCCGTGGAGTTCGCCCTCGGCATCGTGAAGGCCTGTGGAGGAATGGTCTCCACCACGCGCCTCGCCCGGGATCTGGCCACACTCGGGAAAAACATCTTTCATCCGCCCACGGTGAAGGGATGGGCGGGCGGCCGGCACTGGATCAACGGAGGCACCTGGACCGGTCGGAGCAACCTCGCCCTCGCCTTGCTTCGCGGGTCAGGGCCCTATGGAAATCCCCTCGATCCCGCGGCCCTGGCCGGGAAATACGGTCATGCTGAACCCATGCAAGCGGGCCGTTTCCTCCTGGATCTGTTCCTACAGGGGGATGTGAACTCCGAGGCGAAGGTGTCGCTCCTGGGCGTGCTCCAGGGGCCCGGTCGGGATCCCGGCACCGCGATCCGCAGGTTTGCACACGCGGTGGTGACGCTACCCGAGTTTCACCTGGCTTGACAGCCGGAGAGAAAGCCATGACCTCGACTCGACGCGATTTTCTCAAGGCGGCCCTGGGAGCCTCCACGCTACTCTCCTTCGGAGGCGCCGCTCCGGCCTGGCTCCTTCGCGCGGCGCAGGCGGCTCCCCGCAGGAGCGAGGGGGACACCGTCCTGGTCGTCCTCCAGCTCACGGGCGGCAACGACGGACTCAACACCGTCGTCCCCTTCGACGACGACGCATATGCCCGGAGCCGGCCCACCCTCCGCCTGCCGCCGAATCGGGTCCACCGCATCAACTCCCACCTCGGCTTCCACCCGCGCATGGAGGCCTGTTCGCGGCTGTTCAAGGATGGAACGCTCGCCGTGGTCCAGGGCGTGGGGTACCCCAATGCCGACAGGTCGCACGAGCGTTCCATGCGCATCTGGCAGACGGCTGATCCGGCCCGTCCCGAGCAACAGACAGGCTGGCTCGGGCGGGCTGCGGACCGGATTCATCGCGAGGGCACCTCGAGTCTTCCCGCCACTCTGGTGGGATCCATCGCCTCGCCCCTGGCTCTGAATGCGGGCAAAGGATTCGTCCCGCCCGTCACCTCGCCGCGTGACCTCGTTCTCGAGACACTCCCGGGGAAGGCGCCGGTGCCGGTCCTGCCCGGGCGTGCAGCGGGCAACCCGCTCCTGGATCACCTCCGCCGGACCGCGGCAAAGGCCCGCGTCGCCTCGAAGCGGATCGAGCGCGTCCTTGGAGGCAACACGCACGCGAGGGCGTATCCGGATTTTAGCCTCGCCGCCAGGCTTCGCACCATTGCACACCTCGTCCGGGCCGACCTGGGCATCCGGGTCTTCTTCACGGAGCTCGGCGGCGAGGGATTCGGCGGCTTCGACAACCACGCCAACCAGCTGGGCAATCACTGCGCGCTGCTCCACCAGCTCTCGGAGTCAATGGCCGCCTTTGTCGCGGACCTGGCTGGGGACCGCCTGCTGGACCGCGTCCTGGTCATGACCTTCTCGGAGTTCGGCCGCACCCTCGCCGAGAACGGCCGGCGCGGCACCGGCCACGGCGCCGCGGCGCCGGTGATCCTGGCGGGCGGGAGCTTGAAGGGCGGTCTCACGGGCGAGCACCCGAGCCTCACCGACCTGGTAGGCGGCGCGTGCAGGTACCACACCGACTTCCGCAGGCTCTATGCGACGGTGCTCGACCCGTGGCTCGGCCTGGACAGCCACGCGATACTTGGCGGGCCCTTCGAGGCCGTCGATATCCTGAAGGCCTGAAGGTACAGCGCCCCCAGCTGTGTAACGGCTACTTCTTAATCCCCTTCATATGCCGGTGGTAGACCTCGAGGCACAGGGTCAGGATTGCGGTCATGTAGACGCGGCCGCCGTCCTCGCCCCACGGGCCCACCGGATTCCAGGAGCCGCGGTGGGGGCCGTCGGCCACCTGGTGGGAGAGGACCGCTCGCCCGAGGGGCTCGCACCAGCGCTTCCAGGTGTTTCCGCCGGCCTGGTGGCAGATAAGCGTGCCGTAATACCAGAAATAGGGATCGACAGTCCCGCGTTTCTCGTCCCACACAGGAAGGCGCGCCCTCACCAGCTTGATTCCTCTCTGGATGGGATCGCTCTTTTCCAGGTCCTCTCCGGTGAACACGCGGATGACCAGGGCGGCAGCGGTGATGGACTCGCTGAAGGAGCGCGGCCACTTCTCGTGCCGGCCCGGAGCTCGTACCGGGCTGATCCCGGCCTGGACGTAGCCCACCCGGCCGGTCCCCGGATCGGTCATCCCCGCGATCCACTTGCGGGCGCCTTGGATGGCCTCGTCATACCCCTCGACCTTCAGGCCCGCGGCCCGGGCGCTCTTCAACGCCATCACCGCCCACACCGTGACCGAGGAGTCGTTGTCGCCGGGCTGCACCGTGTAGCGCCAGGCCAGCTTGCTCCGGCCGACCGGATCGGGATTCTGGGCCTTTAGAATGAACGCGACGCCTTTTTCCACGGGCTGGCGAAGGAGCGGGCTCCGGGTCTTGCCGTACGCTTCGGAAAGCGCCAGGGTGGCGATGATGTGGGAATACATGAAGTGGCCGACCTGGGTTCCGAAGCAGCCTTCCGGGTCCTGGATGCGCTTCAGGTAGCGAATGGCCTCCGCCAGGACCTTCTGGTACTTCCCCTTCTGATGCGTGTACCCCGCGCCCAGGTAAGCGAGGACCGCCAGGCCGGTGACGCCCGGATCATACAGGGGATACCCCATACCGTCCGCCGGGGAGCCCGCGTGCTCGAAGAAGGCGTCGACGTCCCAGAAGCCCTCGCCCGGGGTCTGGTGCCGGGCCAGCCAGTCGAGGGCGTTTTCAATGGCAGTCTCTGGAGCCGGGAGGCGTACAGGGTCCTTGACCCTGGAGGGTTTGATCTCTTCCTCCTCGACGACTTCCTCTTCCTCGATGAGCTCCTCTTCTTCGTCCACGAGCTTTTTTGCCTGGATGTGGATCCGGCTCACGATGCGGGTCGAGGCCCCGGTGGCCCAGTGCATCCGGCCGTAGCGGTCGAGGAGGCCCACCGCGTCCACGGCAATGGGTTGGCGCGGCTCGCCCGACCGGAAGAAAAGGCGGATGCGCTCGATCGGTCGGCGAGGGCTGATGGTATGTACGCCCAGGTGAGTGTGGGGCGAGGTCTTGAACGGTGCAGCGATCAGGGCGATGTTGGTGTGGCGGTCGTCCGGATCAACCAGGTCCAGGCGCGCCACGGAGTTGGCGTCGCTGACGAAGACCACCACCACGGCCGCGTCGACCGGGCCGGCGAACAGGACCTCGAGCTGGCGTGTACGGCCCCTTGCGGCCGGCTTTGCGTGCCACGCCGTGGTCCATGCCTCTCGGATCCGGAAGTCCGTGTCCGGTACGCCCGTGACCTGCATGAGCCCCTTGGGCTTCATATGGCGCCTGGCCCACACGTACCAGTTGGGAGCGACCCAGACCCAGTAGCCGCGCGGAGTATTGGTATGCGCCTGGTACGTGCCGCCCGGCCGGAGACCGTGGTCGTGGAAATCGCCGTACCGCTCCCGGTCCTCTTTCACCGGCAGAACCGCGAGCAGCTGGGAGTACTTGCCGTTCACACTGGCGATGGACAGCGCCTTTTCCGGATCGACGTCCTGGCCTGGAGCGAGGCCGGCACCCAGCACCCAAAGCACCAGGCTGACGATGAGACTTGACCTCAGGGTGTTCATGACCTTGTCTCCCTATTTCTTGACTTTCCCCCTCACCGCCTTCTTGGGCTTGGCACTCCGTAGCTTGGGCAATACCTCCCTGATTGTCTGGATCAACTTGGTGCTGGCCGTGGCTTCGCGCCACCGGTATTTCTCGCCGTCGAACATGCTGCAGCCCTTGGATCCGAACTGGTAGACCTCGAAGGTGTTCCGTTCTCGCGCCCGTGCAATGCCGAGAACCAGCAATCCGCTTGGATCATCATCCGTATCGTCGACGATGACGTGGCCGCACTCGGCGATTCCCTTGCATATCGTGGCCAGCTTGCACGTATGCGATGCCGAACGGAAATCCTCGGGAACACGAGGTGAATATTCAAGATTATCGACGGCATCGATGATCTCTGAACGGATGTTCTTCCACTGGTCAGCGACGACGACGAACACCTTCTTCGGGTCTCCTTTTTTCTTGAGCGGATCGCGGCCAGCCGGGCATTTGGAGCCGGCCTTACGACTGGTCGAGCCCAGCATGGGGCATTGCCGTGGTTTTTCCGCGCCGTCGAGTCTGTCCAACACACTGTCGAGCTTCTCCCGGGCGTCCTCTTTTTTCCGGAGGTTCACCTCGATGACGTCTATACGCTCGAGGAGTTTCGGGAGTTTTCCATCCGGCATCACACAGCGGCCTCGGTCCCACAGGAGCACCACGCGTTTTCCGAACCCAATGCTGCAGCCGACCTCGAACAGGACACCGGGCGAGAAGTTCGTGACGTCGTGGATGACGTATTTCGACTCGGGAAACGACTTGAGAATTCCGTCGACGTAGTTCCAGCCGCCGTCGAGGCCGGGATGGTTGAACGGATGTTCGCAGATCACCGATTGCCCTTTTTTTGAGAAGTGATCTTCAACCACGCGAGAAAGCCAGAGCGCTTTCTTTTCATTACCCTTGTTCCCCTTTTTCCCACTGCCCATGGGCATGGACAGGAAGACCCGCGGCGTTTCGGTGTTGAGGCGGGGAAACCACTCCTCCATGGTGCGGCGAACGGGGGCCTCATTCGTCGAATAGTCGTTTGAATCCCACTCGACCTGCGCCTGCTGGATCCTGTCGTCAAAGGGCTTGTTGACATCCATACCGACCTCGAAAACCCCACCGTAGGGGTGTTTGTCCCACTTAGAATGCAAGGACAGCCACTTGGCACTGTGCGCCGATGCGGGACCATGGCGGCCGGCGGCATAGATCACCACGAAATCGCTCGTCTTGGCGAAGGGGTGCAAGGCAAATGAAACAAAACCGAAGTCGTTGTCAGCCTGCGGAAACGCTCCCCACTCCTTCGGGGACGTGAGATTTTCACGAGCCCCACCGAGTTCGTCGTGGATGGAGCGGCCTTCGTGGGCTCGAAGAAGCTCCTTATAGTTTCTCAAGCCTGACTCACAGACCTTGTCGAGTATCTTGGCAAAGTTCTTCTCATCCTGGCGCGTGCTCGAAACCTGGTCTCGAAATGCCTTCCGGATGTCGTCGGGATCCAGGGGCAGCAGGTCGACGATGAACTTGTACATGCCCAGCTGGACGGCATCGTTCATCGAATCCACGATCCGTTCCTGTCTGGTCATTTGCTCCTTGGCGTTCTCATCGATATGAAACCGGTAGAGTGACTTGTCGTTGATCATGCGCGAAAAGAGATTCACTGCCGGAGAACCAATGGTGAGGATGTTGTATTCTCCGAACTTCTGACGCAGGATCTGCTTGTCACGCTGCACAAACACCTTGTCCGACAGAATGAGCGTTTCAGGGGGGAGCACCAGCCAGTTCAGGAACAGAAGATCGACGGTGCTCACGGAGTATGCCAGCAGGTCCCCTCGGGTCTTGGGACGGGGCTCTCGGCGGTCCCCCACGACGACAACCAGCGGAGAGAACGCGTCGGGAAACTCGGCCATCGTCCTGAATTGACGCGTCATTGTATTTCTCCTCAGAAATTCACAATCGTGGTGGAGCAGACGGTTCGAACTCGGCTCTGACCAGTCCGTGAGTCTAACGAACCGTCCCGGTGGAATCAAGATTGCAGTCCAGGGAGGCCGTTCCGGAGACCATTTCCGGGTTCCGGTCGCCCGCCTCTTGCAGGCCAGATCCAGCTGGGGTAAGAAAGCAATGCCGTTAAGCTCCAGGAGGCTGCGGACTGAAGCGCGTCCTGCTCGTTTT
>CAZAKZ010000039.1:0-42373 GCA_964485695.1 uncultured Planctomycetota bacterium
GCCGCGACCACGGTGGGGGCCGAGAGGACGGCAGGGGGCTTAACGGCATTGGGTCTACTGCGGGTACGTGGGCGGGTCCTCCACCACGGACCGCGCCACGGGTATTGCCGTGGACGGTTCCGGAAACGCCTATGTGACCGGCCTGACCGCGAGCACCGAGACCACCTTCCCGGTGACCGTGGGTCCCGACCTGACCTACAATGGTAGCAACGATGGCTTCGTGGCCAAGGTGAACGCGGCCGGGACGGCGCTCGTCTACTGCGGCTACGTCGGGGGGAGCGGGGTGGATGCGTGCCAGGGCATCGATGTGGATGCGGCCGGAAACGCCTACCTGGCCGGAATGACCAACAGCGCGGAGGCGACGTTTCCGGTGAAGGTGGGCCCGGATCTCACCTACAACGGCCCCACCACCGCGCCCTACCCGCCGGGGCCCTACGGGGACGCCTTCGTGGCCAAGGTAAATACAGGAGGCACTGCCCTCGTCTACTGCGGGTATGTCGGAGGATCGGGATCCGAGACCGCGAACGATGTCGCAGTGGATGCGACCGGAAGCGCCTGCATCACCGGCACGACCTGCAGCACCGAGGCCACGTTTCCCGTCCGGGATGGTCCGGACCTGACCTACAACGGCCCGAACTACAATCCTCCGAGGGTGGAAGGAGACGCGTTTCTGGCCCGGATTCACCCGACCGGCACGGTCGTTGTATGCTGCGGCTACATCGGAGGCATCCTGGACGATGAGGGAATCGCCCTCCAGGTGAGCGCCTCCGGCGACCTATTCGTGGCCGGCCATACTTCCACCAGCACGGTGTCGAACTTTCCGGTCCGGGTGGGCCCGGACCTGACGCCCAACGGCGGGCCGGACGGCTTCGTGGCCAAGGTCTCCTTCACGCTGCTGGACGGCGCCGGTACGCCCCGCCCCGGAGGGATTGTCAATCTCGCGGGACTCGCCAGCGGCGATGCGGGTCTGGCCTGGCAGATGGGATCCTCCTTCGGCACCGGCCCCCTGAACATCGACCAGCGGCAGCTGCATCTGTCGGCGGACCTGCTGCTGACGATCACCGTCGCCGACATGTGGCCCTCGATCTTCTCCGGCTACCGTGGAATCGTCGACCTGAGCGGCCGGGTACCTGCGTCCATCCACATCCCGAACGCACCGGTCCTCATCGGCCTCCGTATCCACAGCGCCTTCGTGACCCTGAACCCGGCCGCGCCGTCGGGCATCCAATCGATCTCGAACACGTTTTCGTTCTCGATCACGAAGTAGCACCGGGCTTTCACTTCCATGGGGGGGGGGCGGTCGAGTATGCTGGGTCCGATAATCCTCCCTCGAGGTGTACACCATGAAACGGGATCAGCTGCCCCCGGGTTTCTACCTGATCTTCCTCATCGTCCTGCTGGAGAGGATGGTTCACCCTGCCCGCGGTGGGGGGACTCGTCCTGAAACTGGCCTTCGGAGGCTTTGGCCGGGTAGTGGAAGTGGTCGGCTATCCCGTGCTGGGCGTGTCCTGCCTGGTGTTCACCGCCTTGACCTTGATGCTTCTGAAGAAGGTCGTGGAAAGTGCGTCCAGGCCGGCAGGGTAGCAGCCTGTGAGCCGTCTTCCCCTCACCGGTCCACCTCGTACCCGCGGTAGGGCCTCGTGAGGAACTCCTTGGCGCGCTGGGCCTGCCAGTACTTCAAGCCCTGGGCGACGGAGTGCTCGTAGTGCGCACACGCCTTCTTCCTGTCCTTCCTGAGGTCGGCGATGTTGCCCAGGCGCAGGTAGATCCAGGCGCGGTGAAAGGGACCGCCCGCCCCGCGCTTCAATGCCTCCTTGAAGGCCCGGATGGCCTGGTCGTGTTCTCCGAGCCGGAAGTGGCACCGGCCGATGCCGGTGTAGGACACCGCCTTCTTGCCCGGGTCCAGATCTTCCTTCACCAGGTCCGTGAGCCGGGCGACGGTCCGCCTGAGAATCTCGGGATCCTTCTCACCGGAATTGACCACCCTCCGGATGAGGTCGCCGACCTCCTTGCCCGGGTCGGCCGGCCCCGCCGAGGGGCGCCTGGCGAGGAGACGGTAGTCGGGATCCACGAGGATCTTGTCCGGCTTGAACGGCGTTGTGAAGTTGAACTTCTTCCTTGCGCCGGCCAGCTTCACAATGGATACAACCTTCTTCTCGCCGCTCATGGCCACCAGCTCGACGTTCATCTTGAAGGGCCGGCGGGTGCCTTCCTGTGTGAGAGTGCCGGTGATCTTGAAGCGCTTCCCGGCGGGTTTGACGCGGTGATCCAGCTTCAGCTCGGGTATGCCCGGTTCTTCCCACTGCGTAACGACGGCCCGGCTGCCGCCTCCGCACCTGGCGAGCGTCTTGCTCAGGAACGCGTAGTCGATGGTCTTGCCCCGCTGCTCCTTGAAGAGGCGGGCCAGCGCCCGGGTCAGCTTCTTTTCGCCCGCGGCCCGCTCGACCATGGCGATGAGCATCATGCCCTTCCTGTAGGCGTGGGAGTCATACGTCATCGGGTCCACCCCGGAGCCCCATCCCCGGATGTCTCCGAGGCGGATCTCCTTTCCGGCGGCGGCTGCCTTGTGAACCCGTCTCACTGCCCGCAGGCGCTCGCTCCTCGCAGCCTCCTCACCGGCGTCGCGCTGGAGGAACCTGAGGGTCGAGTAGCAGGCCAGGGCCTCATTGGCAAAGTTGGAGAACATCACCTCGTGGCCCCACCAGACGTGACTCACCTCGTGCGCCACTAGGGAGACGGCCCACGGGGCCACGCGGCCCGCCTGGAACGCACCCTCGCCGATGAGGGAATACCCGGCCTCGCCGTAGCCGCTGCCCTTGCCGAAAGCCGGCGGCATTTCCACCAGGGTGAACCGGGAGGCTTCCACCGGCCCGAACAGCTTGCTGTAAAAGGCATAGGCCCGCCGGGCCGCCTCGAGGAGGGCTGTGGCGGCCGCGACGTGGTTCTCGAAGACCAGCGCGTCGAGGGTCATTCCCGGGACGCCTTTCAGCTCGACGGTCTTGTAGGGGCCAGCCACGAGGCCGATCCTCCGCACCGGTTTTTTCTGCTCGAAGACCCAGGTGGTGCGGTCGCCGGGGGATTCCGGAGGTGCCTGGACGCCGGCCGTGCGCACGGCCCAGTCCTTCCTGGCGCGTACGGTCACCTTGTACGTGGCCACGTCGCCCCGGACCCGGGGATACCAGGCGTACTGGCTCCGGATGTAGGTGATCTCGGGGGAAACGCAGGTGCGGACAAAGCCTCCCCGGGACTCGGTAAACTGCTTGTGGGGTCTGCCCCTGGCGGTGAGGGTGATCTGCAGCGCCTCGGGCCCACCGTCGCCCAGCCCGGAGAGGTCGAGATGGACGGCCCCGTTGCCGGCGCTGAGCGGGATCTTCTTGCCCGCGGAGACGGCGGAGAGCACCTTCACGGCATTGGCGCGGACGAGGGTCCATCTCTTCGGCAGAGCAGCGGCGCGGACCGTCAGGGTGACCGTTTCGATGAGCTCCTGGTCTTCCACGGTGACGTCCATATCGTAGTGCAGGACATCCACTGTGTTCTGGGCCGCAACGGGATCACCAGGGAGCATTACGATTGCCAGCGCAACAAGGAAGAGAGGTGCATGTCTCGTAGTCAAGGTCTACTCCTTATCACAAGCGCGTCGACGCTCCACGTTGTTTATGCCGTGAAAAGTCGGTTGACCGGTACAGTACACCCGAAAGTGGCACTCCCTGGTCCATTGCAGTCGGCCGAGTTTTTGGATAGCTCGCCAGTTCACGCGGCTACTGGGCCGGGGGCGCGACTTCGCGGATGACCGCGCCGTTCCCCTCGCTCAGCACCAGGATCGCGTACTTCGCCACACGCGGTGTTTCGGTCGCCGAGAGGGACGCGTAATCGAACCGGCCTCGGATATCTGTATAGCCGTCCTTGTAGAAACGCACCCGGCCATTGGCCATGCGCGCGAACACCTTGACGTAGACCGTACGCAGCGGCTGGCTGCTCTTTCGGTGGGTGACCCTGAGCTGGCCGTAGCGCTCCGTCCAGGTCACGTCGAGGGAGTTCGCATAGTAGGCCTGGCGCCTCGTGATCCCGGCACCGTCGACCTCGATCAGCACGTTCGCGTTCCGGAACTCGCGCGGTAGTTCGAACGTGAGGACGGCCTTGTCCTTCGGCAGATTGCGGGATTCGCTCCCGTTCGGTCGGATGAACGCGAACGATCCCGAGCCTTGCTGGACGAAGGGATGCGTCGAGAACAGGAACTCGACGTCCATGCGGTAGTAGCGGATATCGACGGAATCGAGGTTGCGGTAGGTGAGCGTGATCCGCTGGGACTCGACCTGGAGGTCGAGCGCCGGTTCCTCGGCCGCGAGGCGAGTCTGGCGCTCGGTCCGTTTCTCCCGGTCGCCCTGCGCCACGGCCTTGCCCTCGGCCTCGTCGAGGTGGTTCAGCACGTCCCGAAACCGCGACTGCCAGCGCAGCACCGGGTAGTCACGGTAGCGCTCGGCGATCCCGCGCGCGACCGCGCGGTCCGTGGAGAAGAAATCGAGGTAGGCGCGCATGTAGTCGTACTGCACGCGCGTGTGCAGGCGATCCGGCCGCACCCGGGCGAAGCACCCCATCGCGTCCTCGACGCGATCCTGTAGCAGCAGGTAGTAGGCCGCGCTCATCAAGTCCGCGTCGTCGAGCTTGGCCCGGTCTCCGAGGATGCGCAGGAACGCGGCATACTGGTGGCCGAGGTGCCGGTTCATGATCCGATGGTCCTTGCCGATGCGGTGCGCGCGCGCGTTGAAGAGCGGCATGTACTCGATGTGCTGCCACGCGTGTCGTTCGACCGGATCGATCGTCGCGAGCGGCGAGGTCAGTGCCGTTCCGCATAGTGCCAGGAAGCGGTCCTGGTGACGCAGGTACTCCCGTGTGACCCCGGTATCGTGGTGTCGGATGCCGTACGACCAGAGCACGTCGGCGTAGACGTGACGCCGGTGCAACCGATCGAGTACCTTCTCGAACACGGCCTTGTCGCGCATGCGCCACGCGATCTTCGCCAGATCGGTGCGCTGCAAGTTGGCCGCGTCGAGATAAGCGAGCACCTGCTCCTCGGTGCCGTTCTGGGAGACGTACTGCCAGGACGTCCGGTCGATCTCGCTCGGTTCCGGCACGACGCGAAGCGTGCTGGCTGCGGCGAAGGCGACGAGCTCGCCGTCGCGGGTGACGTGCACGGGGTAATGCGGCGATTCACAGGTCGCGGGGAAATAGAAGGCATAGTCGATCGACGTCGTGGCGAACGCCGCCAGCGCGACGCGCTTTCCCTTCGTGAAGAAGCCGCGCTTCACCGGGATCGCTCCCCTCGGGATCTGCAGCAGCAGGTCCAGTTCGCGCGGCGAGGAACTCGGGTTGGTCACGACCACGCGACAGCCGTAGGCAACGTCAACCAGGAACTCACCCGTGAGGAAGGCATCGAACCGCTGGTTCCCCTCGAAGCGGAAGGGCTCGTCGAGGCGGTAGTAATTCTGGCTGACCAGGATCGGCGACTGCGTCCGGGCATCGGTCCGCTGCACCGGAACGATTTCCTTGCGGACCAGCAGCAGAGGACTCTTCGCCTGCAGGGTCAACCGGGAACCGTTGACCCTGGTGACGTGGTCAGCCGGCTCGAACGGCAAATCGAGGACGGCCAGCGCGAACATCATCTCCGCGAAGTTGCCCGTGGCCTCGGCCAGGTTCGTGGAGAAGAACGGCTGGTCGGCCGGCGCCAGGGCGTAGTCCCGCCAGAAGCTGTTGGCGTCGATCAGGGACGCGACGTGCTTCGTGTTGCGGAGATGCCAGTAGTTGTTCTCGACGTAGGGTCTCGTCACGTCCGGCGCGCGGTAGAGCTCCCGCACGCTCTTGCGGCGGTCGAGGTCCCTGAGGCGAACTTTCGCGGCGTCGCCGGACGGCGCCCGGGGTCCCTCCCTGGGATCTTCCTCGAGTTCCTCCTCGACGACCTCATCGTCCTCGGGGGCCTTGTCGGCGCGGGCCCGGCGCAGCCTGCCCTTGGATTTCATTTTCTTATCCCGAGCGGCCGGCTTCCGGGCGGCCGCGGTGGCCGGCCTCGGTGCTGCTCGCCGCAGGTTCTCCTGCATCTTTTTGAGATTGGCGAGTTTGCCGGCAATCCCCTGCTCGGCCTCCAGAGCGCCGCTCCGCAGCGCGGTGTCGAACAGCCGTGCGAGTTTCTGTGGATCGGGCGGCACGAGGTCGAACAGTTCCACTACGTGGCGGCGCATCGCGTCGGACTGGCCCGCGACGCGCCTGGCCAGCAGGATTCGCTCCACGATGTTCAACCGCTGGAACGCCCACGGATCGAGAAACGGCGTCAGGTCGTTTTCGAGCAGCCAGTGATCGAGGAACGTCGGGTGGGCCTTGTTCGCGAGGTAAGGACGCACCACGGACCGGAAGAACGCAGGATCCTTCTCGTGGAGGAAGAAGTGGAGCTCGTGGCAAGCGTGCTTGTCGTAGTGCGCGCGCTTCTCCTCCGGCGTCAGCTTCGGCCACTTCAACAGGAACGAGAACGATGCAAGATCGTCGTTGCCACTCAGCGTGCTGAACAGGCGGTAGACCGTCGCCAGCGAGTCGTAGGTCTCGGCCCTCGCGGTCCCGGCGTCGGCCAGAACCGCCTCACCACCCGCGGGTAGGAACTCGACGCGCCGCTGCTCCGAGAAGTGCGCGTCGGCAGGCAAGGCTTCGGCCAGCTGCTGGCTGCGCGGCGTCAACTTCGTCTCCGGCCGGGTCATCGTCGCGTAGACCGTGTCGTCGTCGTTGACGGCGACGACGTGGATCAACTGACCGCTGCCGAGTTTCTTCAGCGGCACGCGCACCACGCCGGCAGCGTCGGCGCGCAGGTTGGCGACCACGGTCGGCGGCTCCGGCAGGAACTCGAGGTTCGCGAAGGTGCCGGGCGACGCGCCCCCGAAGGAGCGGCCGGTCCCGCCGTAACGTCGACGCCCGCCGCGGCGACCACCGCGACGTCCGCCGAAGGCACCGCCAGCGCCCCCACCCATACCGATCGCGGTCGGGGATGCGTCCTCATCCATCAGGGCCCACGGATTCAGAAGCAGGCCGGGCCGCTCGAGCATGTTGCCGGGATACTTGGTCGCGAAACGGCGGTCGAGGATATACCGGTATTCAGCCCCGATCTCCCGTCCCGAGTGGTAGGTCGATTCCGGGTGAATCACCGCCGCCGTCGCGGGGTCGGGCCGTCCTGGCGCCACGAGGCCGGCGAAGGGATCGAAGGCCGCGACGTAGCGGGTCGCCACCACGTGCACCCGGGCGTCCTTACCGGCGTTGGCGAGCCTGACCTGGAGATTGTCGCCCTCCGCTTCCACGCTCGTGATATGCAGCGGGGCGGATCGGTCGATCTGCAGCATGCGGTCGCGCCCGACGGCCCAACCTGCGCTCCGTTTCCCCTGGGTGATCCGCACGGTGATCTGCTGCGCGGGCTCCTTCAAGTAGAGGCTGTAGTCGCCGGCCTCGAGGTTGCGCAGCTCGACGAAACCCTTGCTGAGGGCGAGGTGCGGGAAGGCATCCCGAATGAAATGCCCCTTCCGCCGCTCGAGCAGCGATGCGACCTTGCGGGAGATCACCCGGGCGCGCCCCAGGTAGGGGACCCGCAGCGTCTCACCGGCGACGCCGTGGAGGACAGCCGGCCAGTTGCGGCGGGCATCCCTCAGCACCCACCACCGGGCCTTGTCCGGCAAGGCGTCCGCTTTGACTGCAACGATGCCGTCGAGCGGCCCGAGCCGGATGCGGCCGGCGGCGTCGGTCTTCAACGTTGCCGTGTGGGCGTCGGTGTAATCCCGGTGGGCGAAGGTCAGGGTCACCGGACGCCCGGCCTTGGGCTCCCCGTTCTTGCCGAGCACGTCGAGGACATAGCCCCCCGGCGTCCGGCCGAGCAGCGGGCAGGCGATCTGCGCCGTGGCGTCGATCTGGTTGACGGTGAAGCTTTGCGCGGAAGTCCGCACGTCGATCTTCTTGCCCTGGGTCAGGCTCTGCACCCGACCGCGCAGCGACACGGACACCACCGACAGCGCGGCGGGAACCTGGATCTCGTGGACGAGTTCGCGGTCGGCGGAGAGCGCGAGGTCCCGCACCTCGAGACTCGCGTCGACGCCGTCGCGGTCCCGCGACCGGATCGTCAGCACCAGATCCTCGAGCACCTCGAGGCTTATCGGCTGGCCGTTCAGGAGCAGAGCGGGCCGGACCAGGATCCGCGCGGTGTGGCGGGCGAGCAGCGCCTCGCGTTCCAGGTGGATACCGGCCGACAGCTTGTAGGTCTCGGCCTGGTGCTGGAATCGGGCGAGGCTGGCCAGCCGGCCGTGCAACAGGATCATGGTACGGGTACCCGGCTTCGTGGAGTAGGGCAAGACGACCTCGCCGCGCTTGTCCGCCGGGTATTTCTTGCCGCCGAACCAGATCGAGGCCTCGCTGAGCGGGTGGCCCGCCTCGTCGCGCACCGTGAACACGTGCCCCGCCGCACCCTGACGCTCGGTGGTCTGTAGCCGCCCCTTCTGGATCACCGCGCGGCTCGAGAGTCCGTTGCCGATCAGCTCGACAACGTAGACCCCTGGCTTTTGTAGCGTGGTGAGGTCGAACTGGCGACGCACACGGCGCAGGGCGCTTTCATCATATTCGCAGATCAACTCCTCGTTCGCGACCAGACCGTCCAGGTTGATCGACGCATCCACGTCGCGTTTAAAGGCTCGCAAGTAGTTGAGCGTATTGATCTCGAAGACCTTGATCAGCAGCTTGCGGACGTTCTTGACGTCGACCGCGAGGGTGACCGGTTCGGTCGCGCCGAAGCAGCGGCGCTGCGTCGGAGCGAACTCGATTTCGACCCGGTCCTTGAGCTTCTCGTAGTAACCGGGATCATCGAGCAGCGAATACCACCGCTCCATGTCGCCCACGCCCGCGAGGATCTTCGTCTCGGCGAATACCCTCCGGAGATAGTCGGTGCGCACCATCTCGCTGTAGGCCTCGTATGATTCCTCGGTCCGGAAGAAGTGCATGAAGTACGCTTTCACCAGCTTGTGGTCATTGCCGATGGCGCCGAGATCGGTCGGATAACGGCGTTTCGCGTCGACCCCGTGACCGGACCGGAGATGCCGGCGCACGTATTCCTGACTGGCGTAACTCGAGCGGCGAGGCAGGCGAAGATAGGCGCGGAAGCGGTCGCGATCGGGCTTGCCCACCTCGAGGTCGTGGCGCAGCCGGTGGAAGAGGACGTGGGCCTTGAGCGAGTTGTGCGCCGGCGTGAGACGCTGCGCGAAGGCCTGCAAGCGGTCGAGAAACGCTTCGCGTGCTACCAGGTCCCGCGGCCAGCTGACGTCCTCGTCGGGCTGCAACCGGCGCAGATAAATCTCGACGAACTTCGCGTTGTTGAGGAGCTTGGGGCCCAGGCGGACGCACTCGTCGAGCTGCTCCCGCAGCAACCTGCCGTGGATCGGAAGTGACCCGAAGCCCCGGCTCCGGCGATGCCCGAGGTTGCGGACGATCGCCGCGGGAAGGTTCGGGACGTCGGGCAGCTTCAACCGGCGGAGCAGGTCCATCAGCAGATCGGCGTTCAGGTCACTCGCGAGCAGGCTCTCGAGGGCCGTGTCGCGGAATCCCTTCACGGTGCGCGGGTGCCTGGCCATCGCGCGGCGAGTGAACGCGGCCGGCGACACGAGCGCGGAATCGAGGACGGTCGGCAGGTCCCGCTTCGTGGCGCTCGACTCCCGCTGGTGATCGAAGCGGAGGCTCAGTCGCTCCTTCAGGAACCTGAACGTCTTCTCCGGGTTCGCCGTGAAGCCGAGCAGCGCCTGGCGATTTTCGATCTCCACGACCTTTTTTGTGCGACCGTGGCGCTGGATCCAGGCGCCGAGCGCGGCATTGACCTGACCGAGGGCGCCGGTGTCCTGGAGGTGGCGGCAGTGGTAGTAGTAATACGCCGGCGTCCCCGGGATGAGCTGTTCAAGCGCCTTGGCGCGGTCGGTCGCCAGCGCCCAATCCTCGGCAAAACCGATCTGCATCCCCTGGGCGTGGAGTGCCGTGGTAGCAACGAGGGTGGCGAGGGCAAAAAAGAAGACGGCTGCGAGGTGGCTTTTCATCGTAATTCACTTCCATTCCTGCGGACTCGGGTTGGAGGGTCGTCCGCGGGTGTAACGAGGCGGGGCGTCCGGGGGTTCAATGCTGTGCCTGGGATCCCGGTGAGCCTGCACGTCCGAAGGCGGCGGATAAGTAGATCAAGGCCCTTTTTTACCAGATCCGGACCCTATCAGAAAGGCATTTTGGCGGAGAATCCACCCGTGCTATCTCCACGGACATGGGCGTTGGTGCATGATCCGGTCGGGACAGAAGTGCGGGATCATACGGGCTTTGCGAACCGTTCGTGAGGAGCTGAACGCATGCCCGCAGTGAAATCGAGTCTTGGCCATCCGCGTTGCGTGGCCGAGTACCGTGTCCGGAACTGGCATGCGTACGAGCAAGGGCTTCGCGCTCGGGGCTACGTAACGATCTGGCGCAGTGAAGATACGATCGTGAACTGGATTTCGAGATCAACTGGAGCGTCAGGTGGACCACGACTCTGATCTTGCGATTGAGATGTCACTCACGCTCAGAACCGTATATTGTTGCGCAGTGTTTGACCGAGATCCGGGTGGATGACGCTAGCATCGTACCCGAACTGCTGAGCCAAGTCAGTGGGGCGATCAAGCATTCACCGCTGACGATGCATACGACAAGATGAACTGCTTGCAGAATCGGGGATAACCCCTTCGGCAGCCTCTTGTTTTTTCACTGGCAAAACAGCGGGTCGTCATTTCTAATACCCCGGTCATCCTGAGACCACTCCGTCATCCTGGCAAGGAGGTGAAGCATGTGTCGATCCGGAAGTATTCTACTCCTGGCCGTGATCCTGTCGACCTGGCCGGCTGCATCCGGCCCCGCGCAGGGGCTGAACCTGGAGAATCAGGTCGTCGAGCACACCCTCGGCAATGGCCTCAAGCTGCTCTTGGTGGAACGCCACGAGGTTCCACGAGTGGTCTGTCATCTGTATTACAAGGTGGGCGGGGTTTACGAGCGTCCCGGCATCACCGGGATGTCCCATTTCCACGAGCACATGATGTTCAAGGGAACCCGCATGATGGGGGTTACCGACTTCAGGAAGGACGACGCTCTCAACAGGAAGATCGACGCCCTGATGGACAGGATCTACGAGGAGAAGTTCCGGAAGCGGAATGGGGAACCGGAGAAGATCGCCGGGTGGGAAGCGGAGGCGGACCGGTTGATGCAGGAGGAGAAGCAGTATGTCATCAAGGATGACCTGTGGGAACTCTACATGAAGAACGGCGCCACCGGTCTGAACGCCTCGACCGGGCTGGAGATCACGGGGTACTACGTGACTCTCCCCTCCAACAAGGTGGAGCTGCAGATGCTGCTCGAGTCGGACCGCATGGCCAACCCATATTTCCGCGAGTTTTACTCCGAGAAGGAGGTGGTCCGGGAGGAACGGCGGCTGGGGGAAAACCGGCCCGGGTATTTCTTCCGGGAGCAGCTGAACGCCACCTTCTTTGCGGCCTCACCCTACTCCGGCGGGGTGATCGGATGGGATGTGGACCTGCAGAAGGTCACGAAGCGGGACATGATCGAATTCAACCGGAAATTCTACATTCCCAACAATGCGGTCGCCGTGTACGTGGGGGAATTCGACCGGGAAAAGCTCATTGCGCTGGCGGAGAAGTACTTCGGTCCCATCCCCCGCGGGCCGGACCCGGAACCCGTCCGCACCCTGGAACCGGCCCAGTACTGCGAGAAGCGGCTCTACGGCGAGGCCAGAACCGCGCCTTCTGTCACCATACTGTATCACGTCCCCCCCGCCGGACACCCCGATGACGAGGTCTTCGATGTGATCTCCGGAATCCTGAACGGGCGCACCGGCCGGTTCCACAAGAAGCTGGTGAAGAAAAAGAACCTCGCTATCCGGGTCAGCGCACGTGGGGGCGGCATGGCATACGCCGGCCGGTTTTCCATCAGCGGCCGACCGAAGGAGGCGGCCGGCCGCACCCCGGAGGAGTTGGAGAAGGCGATCTACGTGGAGATCGATCGGCTGAAGACCGAGCCCGTGTCGGACTACGAGCTGCAGAAGGTCAAGAACCAGGCGGAGGCCTCCTTTATCCGGGGGCTGCGGTCCAGCAGGAGGCTGGCCTCGAGGCTCGGGCGTAGCGAGCTCCGCCTGGGCTGGCGCGACATTCCACGGTCGCTCGAACGGATGAAGGCGGTCACCGCAAAGGACATCATCCGGGTGGCGAAGAAGTACTTCAGGAGAGACAACCGCACTGTTGGGATCCTTGTCCGCAAGTCGAGAAGCAGGAGGTAAGCATGATGAAAGCTCTCGTATGGCTTCTGTTGTCGGTTCTCGTCGTGCAGGGTTGCGGAACCGTACACCCTTCCCGGCTGGAGTATGAACCCCTCGTCTACGATCCGCCGCAGGCAAAGGACTATCGAGTCGAGCTGGCCGGCGGCATGATCGTCTACGTCAGGGAGGATCACATGCTGCCCACGCTCGATGTGAACGCCATCATCCGGACCGGTTCACTGTACGATCCAGAGGGCAAGGCCGGCCTGGCCGCCATGACGGGCGCTGTGATGCGCACCGGCGGCACAAGGAGCATCTCCGGAGACGATCTGGACGAGCGCCTCGCCTTCCTCGGCGGTTCCATCTCGACATTCATCGGGAGGACGTCGGGGAACGCAAGCCTCTCGGTCCTCATGAAGGACGCGGACGAAGGCCTGAAGCTCTTCGCCGACGTGCTTATGAACCCCGCGTTCAGCAGTGACAAGATCGAGCTCTACAGGGATCAGGCCATCGATACTCTCAAGAACAGGAACAACAATCCCCGCACCGTCCTTGGCCGTGAGTTCGCCAGGCTGGTCTACGGGGACCATCCTCTCGTGAGGGAGGAGACGAAGCAATCCATCGAGCACATTATTCAGAAGGACCTCCTGGATTTCCACGCGAACTACTTCGCTCCCAACAATGTCATCCTGTCGGTGGCCGGTGACTTCGACAGGGACGAGTTGCTGAAAAAGATCGAGAAGGCGTTCGCCGGGTGGAGAGAGAAGAAGATCGACTTCCCCGATGTGCCCGCCGTGGAGGTGAAGAACCGCCCGGGCGTATTCATGGTCCAGAAGAAGACCAATCAGGGATACGTCAACGTCGGGCACTTCGGCATCAAGGAGACCAACCCGGAAATTTTCGCCATACGGATCATGAACTTCATCCTCGGCGGTGGCAGCTTCACCTCCCGCATCACCACCAAGGTTCGTTCCGACGAGGGCCTGGCCTACAACACGGGATGCCGGTTCGCGTCGCGCGTTCGGTTTCCGGGCACCTTCTACGGCTACGTCCAGACAAAGTCCGCCACCGTACACTACGCTATTTCCCTGATCCTGGACGAGTTCCGGAGAATACGGAAAGAGCCGGTGTCGGACGAAGAGATGGAGACGGCCAGGCAGTACTACCTGAACAGCTTTCCCGACCGGTTCTCCACGGCCATCGCGGCCATGAACGCGTTCGCCAGGCTCGAGTTCGACGGCTTCCCCATGGACCACTACGACACCTACCGCGACAGGGTGGAGTCGGTGACGAAGGAGGACGTACAGCGGGTGGCGAGGAAATACATCAAACCGGACGAGATGACGATCTTCGTAGTGGGGGACATCGATCCCTGCAAGGCCGGATACGATAAGCACCCCGGCACGCTGGAGGACCTGGGGAAGATCACGGTGCTCGAGCTGAAGGACCCGCTGACGGGGCAGTAAGTGTCCCTTCGGCAAGTCTGCAAAATAGCAGGGGTGTCTACACGGATATTCGGGATTTTCATGTGTACTGGCCCCGGGACTTTCGGAAGCGCTTGAGCCGCGATGCCTCTGGCCAAGGAGTAGTCCATGCGCGGCGCCACTCACCCCGGTCATGAGCAAGAACGGGGCAAAGCTCACCTCGGTCGTCAAGTTCCTGGAAGGAAGGAGGCACCTTCCGATCGTCGAGTTGAAGCGGGCTGTACTGGTCAAGCGAGTTTGGGCGATCCAATCCAGGCCATAACCTCTTTTTCTGATCCATGTTAGAATATTCTCCGGGGAGACTATCCGCAGAGTTCCCGGAAAGTGTTTTGTGGCAAGAAGATACTGGCACGCCCAGCAGATGGAATGAGAACCGGCGACCCTCGGATTAGAAATCCACAAAGGGAAGATCGATGCGCGGGTTGCAGCATGTCTTAAGCGATAGTTTTACAAGCAGTTACATCTACTTCCCTGATATCCCTCCGGGCCACATTCTTGACCGTTTTTGAACGTTCTTGACAGAAGATTGTTGCCCGGATTGTTGCCCGGATTTTTGGGTCTTTGCCGAGCCGCGAACTTGATGGTTTTCGGCCATCTACCTGGCAGGATGAATTTTCGAGCGTGAGTTTTCCATAATAAAATGTCCTCAGGGAACTCTGCTGATCTTCTCCCCTGAGGACTTTCTAACATGGATTGAGAAAAGAGTGTTATGCCCTGGAAAACACTCCAGGTAAGTCGCTGGACCCACACAGCAGAAAGTTACGAAAACTCGTACGTGAAAGTGCAGGATGTCCTTGTAGACAGCACCGGTATTCATCCAGGACCTGAAGACAGCGGACGTGAGTCGCTACCTCGCGTAGAAAGCCCTCGAGGGCAAAAGCCCCGCGACGGCCCTTATTCGGGAACTCCTCGACGCAGTGAAAGGCGATTTGATCGAACCGGTGGCGGCAACACTCGTCTACGCCGGCCTTCGGCGAGAGGATGTGTGCTGGCTGACCTGGGAGGACGTGGATCTGCAAGAAACTCCGCCGGTCCTCCGGATCCGGGCAAAGACATTGGGCACGGAATCCTGGCTTCCCAAGACGAAGCGAGATCGCAGGATTCCGATCTCGCCGAAACTCGCCACCTACCCCAAGTGCCTCCCGAAGAAACACACGCCCTGGATCTTCCCGTCACTGAAGGGATGCCGCTGGGATCCTGATAACTTGGGCCATCGCGTCCGACGGCTGTTGAAGAAGGCAGGACTGCGGTGGAACTTCCTCGACTTCCGCCACACGTTCGGTTCCCAGCTCGCGAGAAAGGGCGATTTTCTCATCTCATCTGACACAGGGGGCCGTCTTTCGTGCCGGGCGTGGCGGACGCGCCGAGTCGAAGCACCAGCGTAAGGCAGGATTCGAGGGGTTTCGCGTTTCATGGTTGTTTGTTCCAAGCGCTTCGCTAAGATGAGGCTCAAGGCTGAATCTGGAGGGCGAAGACATGGACCGCGGCACTTTCCTGGGTCGATTCCGCCAGCTGAATGTCTGGCGAAGCGGCGACCAGCGCGCTCCGCACAAGCCGCTCCTCGTACTCTGGACGCTCGGGCGCCTGGTGCGTGGCGAGCCTAGGCTGGCCGGGTTCACCGCCATCGACGAGCCGTTGCGGGACTTGCTGAGGGAGTTTGGCCCCTCGCGGCAGACCTACCACTCCGAGTACCCGTTCTGGCGACTGCAAAACGATGGCGTCTGGGAAGTGCAGGGAGGGGAGGCTTTGGCGGTTCGCGAATCGAATAGCGATCCGAAGAAGAGCGAGCTGTTGAGGGAGAACACCCCGGGCGGATTCACGGTGGAAGTCCATGAGGCGCTAGTGGCGGATCGGAGTCTAGTCCGCGAGGTGGTGAACGAACTCCTGGCGGCGCACTTTCCCCAGTCGGTGCACGAGGACTTGCTCGCGGTATTCGGGCTCGAAGCCGCCTTCGAAACCGGGGAGCGGCCAGCGCGCAATCCCGAGTTCCGCACTCGCGTTCTTCGCGCCTACCAGGGGCAATGTGCGGTCTGCGGCCTCGATCTACGACTCGATGGCATCACCGTGGCACTGGAAGCCGCCCACATCCAGTGGCACTGCGCCGGTGGGCCGGACCACGAGTCGAACGGATTGGCGCTCTGCACCCTGCACCACAAGACGTTCGACCGCGGCGTTCTTACCATCGATGACAACCGTGTGCTTCTGTTGTCGGAGTGGGCAGTCGGATCATGCGGTTTCGACGAGTGGTTGGCGCGGTTCCACGGGATGCCGATACGTTCTCCCCTTCGCGAAGAGTACGGCCCCGATCCGCGCTTTCTCGGCTGGCACCGGGATCAAGTCTTCCGGGGACCGGCGCGAGAGCCAAAAAGGTGTGCCTGAGGTGGTGAGAATCAGGTGATGACGGATCACAGCGATCATCAGATCCGGCTAAGAGCTTTTGAGTGGCTCACCGAGCAGGTGAGTATGCACGGTGAGACTCTACCCTGGTACATTCTGCGTCAGGGGTTTGAGTTTGAGCATGTAAGGGTTCCTCTCATGACGCAGCGGGGCATCTTCAGGCCCCGGATTCTGTCGGAGATTCCGATCAGCATCACGACGTCGCCCAAGAATCCGTACGGAGACAGCTTCGGGCCGGATGGGAGCCTTCAGTACCGATATCTCGGGCAGGATCCCGGCCATCCGGATAACGTTGGGCTTCGCAAGGCGCTGGCTACCCAGACGCCTCTTGTCTATTTCCACGGGCTAGTGAAGGGGAAATACTTGCCGACCTGGCCGGTGTTGATCGTGGGCGACGATCCAGCAGCTCTCACGTTCAGCGTGGCTGTAGATGATCTTGCCGTTTGGCGCGATCGCCTGACCAGAGCCAAAGGTGCCGAAGTCGTGCGGGAGGATGAGACGTTACGTCGGACCTACATCACCACGGCCGCTCGACGCCGTCTGCACCAGCATACCTTCCGCGAACGAGTTCTTGATGCGTACCGGTCGCAATGCGCTCTCTGCCGGTTACGACACGCGGAGTTGCTCGATGCCGCCCACATCATCCCGGACCACGATCCGGAAGGTGAGCCCGTGGTGGCCAACGGGCTGTCCCTCTGTAAACTCCACCATGCGGCCTATGACCGACTGTTTCTGACCGTCCGGCCCGACTACACGGTCGAGGTGAACCACCGGATCCTGGAGGAAGAAGACGGGCCCATGCTCAGGTTCGGCCTGCAGGAACTACAGGGGACCCGGATCTGGGTGCCGCGGAGCGCCAAGCTGAAGCCCGATCCCGACAGGCTGGCGAGACGATTCGAGGAGTTTCACCGGAGGGCGACGGGGTAGTGGGAAAATTGACTTGGTCTGGGCGTACTGTTATTGAACCGCCCCGCGGTTCACAGGGAAACTGGTCAGGGATGATCAACCTGGGAGTCCAATGACAGCAGACATTAGGGCCTTCCTGAAACGTTGCCTCTTTGTTGATCTCGAACTCGACTCGAATGATCAGATCGTTCAGGTTGGAGCGATCCTCGGCGATGACCGGAAAGTGAAGTTTAGGCCAGCTGGAGAGGGGTCAGACGGGTGGGCAAAGTTGGACGCCTTGGCCTCCGACGCGGACTATCTCGCCGGGCACAATCTGATCGCCTTTGATCAGGGGCACCTGAGGAGGGCCAGACCCGGCTCTCCACTCGATCGACTCCCGGTCATCGACACCCTGTGTCTCGCTCCTCTCGCCTATCCGGAGGTTCCCTACCACCATCTGGTCAAGGACTACAAACAGGTACGCGACTCTCTGAACGATCCCGTGCGAGACTCCGAGATTTCTCGCGAGGTTCTCCGGGATTGCTGCATGCGCTTCATGCAGCTGGGATCCACGGCGCCTGCGGTCGCCGCTCTGTTCCGCTATGCGCTTCGCCAGAGATTTCCCGGCTCGGGCTTTGATGCGTTGTTTGTAATGCTTGGCGTTGAGAGCTTGAACCCGAGATTGCACGCCGCCTCTCTCCAGTCCGCTCTCGCAGATCGTGCCTGCCGGAATGAAGGCAAGGTGGTCATGACGGCGTCATTGGACGACCCGGCGGAAGCGATCGCTCTCGCATACGCAGCCGCATGGGTTCGGGTGGCAGGAGCGGGTTCAATCATCCCTCCCTGGGTACGCAAGGAACATCCGACCGTCCGCGATCTTGTGCGCCGGCTACGGGAGTCAAGCTGTGGAGATCACGGCTGCCAGTATTGCCGCGTAGCCAACGATCCGAGGTTTCATCTGAGGAAGTACTTCGGGTACGACGACTTCCGATCTGTCGACGGCAAGAACCTCCAAGAGCAGATCGTATCGATCGGAATGCAGGACAAGTCACTTCTGGCAATCCTGCCGACAGGAGCCGGCAAATCGCTCTGCTACCAGCTCCCCGCGCTGGTGCGGCACTATCGCACTGGAAGCCTGACGATCGTGATCTCTCCGCTGCAGGCATTGATGAAGGACCAGGTGGACAATCTTGATCAGGGAGCCTCGGTCGCTGCGCTGAACGGCCTGTTGACGCCACCGGAGAGAGGGCGCGTCCTGGAGGAGGTGCGACTCGGCTACACGGCGCTCCTCTACGTCTCGCCGGAACAGCTGAGAAATCGGTCGTTCACTCGTACCATCCGCAACCGGGAGATTGGCTGCTGGGTATTCGATGAAGCTCACTGCCTGTCGAAATGGGGGCACGACTTCCGTCCTGATTATCTGTATGCAGCGCGGTTCATCCGAGAGTTCGCGGAGGGGCAATCGGAAAAGCCGCCGCCCACTGCCTGTTTCACGGCCACCGCCAAGCAGGACGTGAAGGATGAAATTCTCGGCTATTTCAAGGACGCGCTCGATCAGGATCTGACCGTCTTCGAAGCGCCGGTCAAGCGGGAGAATCTACGCTTCCGGGTGGAGAAGCTCCCGGAAGCATCGAAGCAATCCCAGGTCCGTGAGCTACTCGACGAGAAGTTGAATGGTGGAAGCGCGATCGTCTTTTGCGCGACCCGCCGCAGAACCGAACAGTTTGCCGAGTCCCTCCGTGGGACGGCACACGACGTGGAGGCGTTCCATGCGGGTCTCGACGCTCCGAACAAGCGCGAGATTCAGAACCGCTTTGTCAACGGCCAGACCCGGGTCATCTGCGCCACCAACGCATTCGGGATGGGCATCGACAAGGATGATGTTCGCCTGGTCATTCATGCGGACGTGCCCGGCTCATTGGAGAACTACCTGCAGGAAGCCGGCCGCGCCGGCCGCGATCGCAAACCGGCAGAGTGCATTCTCCTTTTCACGCCGGATGACCTGGAGACCCAGTTCGAACTGGCGGCCAGATCAGAGGTCTCCCTTCACGATATCAAGCAGATCCTCAAGGGTCTTCGCGACCGACACAAGCGAACGAAGGGGCAAGTCGTCCTCACCTCTGGAGAACTCCTCAGTTCGGATGCAGTGGAAACTCAACTCGACCCGTCCATACGCGATGCGGATACGAAGGTCAAGACCGCTGTCAGCTGGCTCGAGCGCGGCGAGTTTCTTCAGCGGAACGAGAACCACACCCGGATCTTCCAGGGCCGTCCCAAGGTTGCGTCCCTGAACGAGGCCCGTTCCACGATGGACAGCCTCGACCTTTCGCCGGCCAAGCGACGTCAGTGGGAGCGCCTGCTTCAGGCGCTGTTCAATGCGCCGAAGGACAGGGGCCTGGGTGTTGATGATCTGGCCGAGGCAGCCGGGATCCGGGACCACCGACAGCAAGGCGAAGGACCTGCACCGGGCGAGCACATCTTGAGAACGCTGCATGACATGGCAGAGAACGGGCTGCTCGAGAAGGGAATGCAGCTGACTGCTTTCCTGAAGATCGGTGTCAGGAACGCCTCGAAGAGCGTTTTCGAACGGATCTGCCGGCTCGACGAGGAGCTGCTCGACCTCCTTCAGGAGACCGCCCCGGACGTCCTGTTCTTGGAATGGCAGGAGGTGTCCCTGCGTCACCTGAACCAACATCTACGCGAAAGAGGTCACGAAGAGTCAAACGTGGACCTGGTTCGACGCCTCATCCTGAGCCTGGCGCATGATGGTGCCGGGGAGCTGGCGGGCGGCAAAGGAAGCATCGCCGTGCGCCAGCGCGGACCCTGGCAGCTGAGGGTTCGCCTCCAGCGCACATGGAAGGATCTCAGGACAACGGCACGCCTCAGGCGAATGGTCGCCGAAAAGGCATTGCAGGTCATGTTGGATGCGGCCAAGGCAAAGGAGATGGAAAAAGGAGACGTGCGCGTCGAGTTCTCCACCGATGACGTCGCTCGCTCGCTCAAGAATTCCGATCTCTTCGAGCGGAAACTGAAAAACGTCCTGGGTGCCATCGACCGTGGCCTGCTCTTTCTCCACGAGCAGGGCGTGGTTCTCCTGCAGCATGGACTCGCGGTTTTCCGGCAGGCCATGACCATCAAGCTTCGCAACGAGCAGGCCAGCAGGGTCTATACCAAGGCGGACTACGGCCGACTCGCACAGCACTACGCCGAAAGGGTCTTCCAGATCCATGTGATGGGACGGTATGCAGGCGTTGGTCACGAGAACGGCGGCACGTTGGATGAGTTCGTTGCCGGATACTTCGAACTTCCAAAGAAGCAGTTCATCTCGAGGTACTTACCTGGTGAGACCCGGATGGTCGAGCGCCGCACGAGCTCGGAGTCCTTCGAGAAGATCGTCACCAGTCTCAGCAACAAGGTCCAGCAGGACATCGTGGCGGCGCCAGAAAGCCAGAATCAGCTCGTTCTCGCCGGACCTGGATCCGGTAAGACCCGGGTTGTGGTCCACCGTTGTGCATACCTGCTGCGCGTTCTGCGTGTCCCACCACGCGGGATACTCGTCGTTTGTTTCAACCGGAGCGCGGCCTGGGAGATCCGAAAACGACTCAAGGACCTGGTGGGAAGGAACGCACGGGGCGTGACGGTCCAGACCTATCACGGTCTCGCGGCGAGGATTCTTGGCTGGTCATTCGACGCGGTCCGCACGGACCGCCGGGAGGCGCAACATGACCTGCAGCGTATGGTCACGCAGGCCGGCAGAGTCCTCAGGGGTGAGGTCGAGCACCTGGGACTCGAGCCAGACCAGGTGCGTGAACGCATACTCGAGGGCTACCGTCACATACTCGTGGACGAGTATCAGGATATCGATGAGGACCAGTACAAGCTCGTCACCGCGATTGCCAACCCCAGGGGCAAGGATCCGGGAACCAAGCTGACGATCATGGCCGTCGGGGACGACGACCAGAACATCTACACGTGGCGTGGTGCGAACGTCGACTTCATCCGGCGCTTCGAGGATCAGTATGAGACCACCCCGTACTACCTCGTAGAGAATTACCGCAGCACGAAGTGCATCATCGACGTCGCGAACGCGTTCATCGCCAGCAACCAGGACAGGATGAAGCTGGACAAGCCGATCCAGGTGAACCGAATCCGGCAAGAGGACCCTCCCGGCCGGGCAGTGCAGTGCGTGACGCTGGCTTGCGGTGCGAGCCAGGCCGATGTTGTCGTCGATGAACTCTGCGGGCATCGGGAACGCGCGGCAGACTGGAACCCGGCCAGCTACGCGGTCTTGGCGAGGACCCATGAGGCGCTCGCCGCCGTGCGCCACGCGTGCGAAAAGCGTGAAATTCCGGTGCGCTGGATACTCAAGTCGGATGCTGTTCCGCCCCTGCGCAATATCCGGGAAATCTCGAAGTTTCTCACGCAACTCAGCGATCGGAGATGTGAAGCCCTGGAGCCACGAGACCTCAGGAGTTGGATCCAAGCGCACGGTGACTGGCATGGCGTCCTGGACAGAATTCTTGACGCGTGGATCGACGAGGTGGGGAAGAATGCGAGTTCGGCGGGAGCAGCACTGGAGTTCTTCTATGAGGCCTTGACCGAAGAGCGGTTCGGTGCCGGCCTCGGTTACGGCGTTCAACTCTCGACTATTCACGCCGCGAAGGGCACCGAGTTTCGTCACGTCTACCTCCTCGATGGTGGTTGGAGGCCGCCGGAGACCAAGAAGCAGGCGGAGGAAGAACGCAGGACTCTATACGTGGCAATGACCAGAGCCATGGAGACCCTGACAGTCTTTCGAAAGGAGGACGAGTGCGGCACGTACCCGGAGCCCATGCCACCTGGAGTCGCCCGTTCGAAGCGGAGCGCAGCGGGGGATGTGGAGCTGCAATCCGGTGCGCGGAGGGTGTTCTCCACTCTCGGCATGGCGGAGGTGTTTCTCAGCTATGCGGGCCAGAAGCCGCCTGACCACCCGGTTCATCAGGCCCTGGCTGAACTGCATCCGGTGGCGCGCCTTGAGGCCATCGAGAAAGGCGGTCACGTGGTGCTCACTAATCTCAGGGGGCTGAAGGTGGCCCGACTGGCGGAGCGAGTATGTGACCAGTGGCGGCGGCGGCTCTCGCGGATCGAAGAGATTAGAGTAATCGCGATGGTTCAAAGATACCAAGCCCAGGAGAAGGACGACTATCGCGATCGATGTCGATGCGCGAGGTGGGAAGTCCCGATCGTGGAGGTGGAGTGGTGGGGTGACGACAGAGGCTGAACGTCGCACGTACAGACGTTCCTCCGGGCCACATTCTTGACTGTTTTTGACCGTTCTTGACAGAAGATTGTTGCCCGGATTGTTGCCCGGATTTCTGGTCATTTGCCGAGCCACGATTTTGGTGGTTTTCGGCCTTCTACTTGGCAGGAAAATTTCTCGAGCTTGAGCTTCCACCGTAAAAAAAATGTCTTTCGGGAACTCTGTTGATCTTCTCCCCGGAGGACTTTCTAACGTGGATTGAGAAAAGAGGTTATGGCCTGGAAGGGATCGCTGGAAACTCGGTGGACTACTACAACCGGGGCGGACGATCTTCGGTTTCAACAGGCGAACTGTAACCTGGTTCGGTGGGTTTGATGCCGCTGAAACTTCGTGGATCAGTACAGCGGAAGGAGGCGACATGGCATTTCACAGAAAGCGGACGTCAATGTCCTCACCGACCGCGGTCAGAGAAGCTCCCTCGTGGCTCTTTCCAGTTCATCGAGGTCGAATCGGACGAGCGCCAGCTCTGGGCCCTCATGGGCCGCTGATAACGCATGGGTGTGGCCGATGCGGTCGCGCCAGGAGCCTGTCAATCTCGTCGACTCGTGAACGTGGCCGTGGAGGGTGAGGAGCGGCTGCCGGGCCTCGATGAAACGTTGGATGGCGATGCTGCCCACGTGCACGTCGAGGGGTACGTGGTCGATGTGCTTTCCGTCCAGGGCGGCTCGATCCAGGGCGGTTTGATAAGGCGGAGCGTGGAACAGGAAGACGGCCCGGGAGAGGTCGTCGTCACCCGCAAGGTGCTCCAGGTCTTCCCGGATCGTGGCGTATCGGACCTTGTAGACCGGGACCGCTACCGACCGGTATCCCTCCTCGGGCGAGACACAGCCCGGATCAACGTGGCGGGAGACGTCGTAACGCTCCCAGTCCTTCAGCTGAAAGGGCGTGGGCGGGACGCAGGCATATCCGTAGGCAGTGAACGCGCCGAGGTGAACCCGGCGGCCATGTAGGTATTTCCAGATCCATTCGGTTTCGGCGTCCAGAAACGCCGCCTCCCGGTCGCGAGGATCGTCGTTTCCCGGGATCAACAGCACCCGGGGGGCGGCGGGCCCCAACTGCGTCGCCAGATCCCTGAATCCGGCGGCCAGGACCTCCTGGAGAAAGTCACTATGGCCGGTCTCCTTGAAAGCGTGAGGAAGGAGGTCCCCGCCGAGGAAGACCGCCTGCGGCCGTTCGTCGGCGATGCGGTCGAAGAGCTTTCGGTACCGGTCCCTTCGCCCGTGCAGATCGGAAACGAAGAAACAAGGAAAAATAGCGTTCCCCTCACGTCAATAATACGACCTTACGAACTGCGTCCTCGCCGGATCAAGCTACTCCTTGGTCGAGCATGGCGTCGGCGACCTTCACGAATCCGGCAATGTTTGCGCCCATCACATAGTTGCCCGGAGTCCCGAAGCGTTCGGCCGCGTCCAGGCAGGCCTCGTGGATGTTTTTCATGATCATGCGAAGGCGTTGATCCACTTCTTCTCGAGACCACATGTAGCGCATGCTGTTCTGGGCCATTTCGAGGCCGGAGACCGCCACGCCTCCTGCGTTGGCCGCCTTTCCAGGACCGAAGAGGATCTTGCTGTCGAGGAAATACCTGATCCCATCGGGCGTGGTGGGCATGTTGGCGCCTTCGGAGACCACCTTGACTCCGTTCTTTATCAGGTTCTGCGCGTCTCTGCGGTTGATTTCGTTCTGTGTGGCACTCGGAAAAGCGCAGTCCGCTTTGTGGTTCCACAAGGGATTCGACTCGAGACCTCCGGCGTCCACGGGGATATACATGGCGCTGGGGTACTTTTCCGCATACGCCCTGATCCGCCCCCGGCGGATGTTCTTGAGATCCATCAACCATGCGAGCTTGTCCCGGCCTATGCCTTCGGGATCGTGGATGTAACCGCTCGAGTCGGAAAGGGTGATCACTTTGGCCTTGAGCTCGATCAACTTTTCCGCGGTGAACTGGGCCACGTTTCCACTGCCCGATACGAGGCAAGTCTTTCCCTCCAGGGTCTCGTTCCGAGTGGCGAGCATATCCGCCGCAAAGTAGACCGAGCCGTATCCCGTTGCCTCCGGGCGGATGAGAGAACCGCCCCAGTTCAGCCCTTTCCCGGTCAGCACGCCGGTGAACTCGTTCCGGATCCTGCGGTACTGGCCGAAGAGGTAGCCGATCTCCCGGCCGCCCACGCCGATGTCTCCGGCAGGAATATCCGTGTCCGGCCCCAGGTGACGGTAGAGTTCGTTCATGAAGCTCTGGCAGAAGTGCATTACCTCGTTGTCGGATTTCCCCTTGGGATCGAAGTTGGAGCCGCCCTTACCGGCTCCCATGGGGAGGGTGGTGAGGCTGTTCTTGAAAACCTGCTCGAAGGCCAGGAATTTCAGAATCCCCATGTTGACCGAGGGGTGAAACCGCAGCCCGCCCTTGTAGGGGCCGATGGAGCTGTTCATCTCGATGCGGTAGCTGCGGTTGATCCGTACGTTTCCATGGTCGTCCACCCAGGGGACGCGGAACGTGATCGTCCGTTCCGGTTCGATCATGCGTTCGAAGATCCTGGCTTTCCGATATTCGGGACTCCTCTCCAGCACCGGAGCCACGGACTCTGCGACTTCCTGAACCGCCTGATGGAATTCCGGCTCTGCCGGATGGTTGGCTTTCACTTCAGCCATCAGGCTATCGATCATTGTGGACATGAATCAGCTCCTTATCAGCCTGTGGATAGACTCTCATGAATCCGAACCGGTCCTTTTGGGGACTATGTACTTTCTCGCAGCTTCATGGGCCGTGCGGCGTCCGTGACTGCGTTGATCTTCGCTGCAAAGCTCGATTTTCTCTTTATGTCTTCATCGGTGACGATGTGCACGTCCAGCAGGCCCTTGGAACGGTACCCGGTCCGCATGTAGTTCATTTCATCCAGACAGAGGCTCCATCCCTCGAGCCACAACAACAGGTCTTCCTCCTGTTTTGCGGTCCCCCTGAAATGGATCAGGAGATCGATGTCGCTTCCCGGGCCGGCCGTTCCGTTCTTGGTGCTCCCGAACAAATAGAATCCCTCGACGCCGAAGCGCCCGGGGTCAAGCTCCGAAGCGATCTGCTCCGCCATGCCCTGACGCCACCGCCAGTAGTTTTCCAGGTTTTCCTCTTCGATGTGCTGACCGCTATCAGGACCACCAGTATCCGCCCGGGGTTCCGTGAGCATTCCCAGGGCCTCGTCGAGGTCGGCGTTCATCATCACCTGCAGCACCATCCCCTCCGTGGATCCGGGCACATCGATCAATCGAACGAGATCGGAAAGGGATGCGTGCTCAGGCAGGAGATCGGCGAGGATGTTCGGCGCACCGTGCAGAAAGCGTTGGTTGAACACGATGCCCTCTTCTTCCGGATAGAGAGGGAGATATCGAATGTTCGATTCCACGAGCTCTTGAAAGAAATGGGTACCAAAGGAGAGGTCAGGGGCGTCCCCTCCCTGGATGTGCGCCAGTTCGATCAACACCGCTGTGTTGCTGATGTCGGAGTATGTGACGGGCAGGCCGGTCCCGTCGCCGCCCTGGCCGCCCCAGCGGCCGGGGCCCATGAGGATGAACTGGCGCTTGGGGAGGAGCTGGTTGAGCTTTCCGACCGAGCTCACCACGGCCTTGAGGCACTCCTCGTCCTCCAAGGCCTCATGGTGCCGCGGATCGATATAGACGATGTGCGTGATGTTGGGTACCCACCCATTCGAGACGTATCGGCTTGCAGAGAAGATCATCCGGTCCTTGGGGATATCCTTGGGAATGGGCACAGGCCGGGCATTGCGGAAATAGGTCTGGGGCCTGCACTGCAGGAGATTAAGCCGGTTTCCGTCCGAGGCGAATTCGATCTCCACGGGCATGCCGAACTCTTGTTCGAGGGTCTTCATGAGTGTCTGGATCTGCAGCACGAAGGGGCTTCGAGAGATCAAACCGTCGAAGGTGACCACGCACTCGTGTCGATGGAGGTCCACGTCGTGGTCTGTGACCGGCCTGAGCTCGCCATTATCATGGACGGAGAACATCTGATCGAAGAACGGCAAGGCCTCCCCGAATTCCTTAAGGAATTTTTCGGTTTCGATCGTTTCCACGATGCGGGTCTGAAGATTGATGACTTCGATCTTCCTGGGAGCGTATCGGACCGTCTCTTCCACGGTGACATTCGCCCGCAGGTCCGGTCGGCCAGGAGCGAGCCAGACCGGATGGTCGTTATCAGCCCGGCTGGACATGCGGGTTCCAAGTCCCGGGCCGAGCCGGACTACGCCGTCCTCGCGCCGGATCTGGTGTGACCAGCGGTACTCGTTGTTGCTCTGGGCAACGCCCGAATAGGCGGGGAGAAAATAGTGGCCCACGCGGGTGCCCACGACCTCCTGGATCATGATGCCCATTTCTTCGTGGAAATCCAGGAGTCCCCGTTCCGCCCTGTATTCAATGGCATCCGGGCTGAAGATGGACGCGTAGATCCCGGCCACGGCATGCTCCAGAGCGGCCAGGCGTTCCTGCTTCGTTCCCTGGTTCGCGAGAAACAGGCTCTTGTACTTTCCGAAAAAAGCAGCGCCCATCCGGTCTTCCAGAAGGCTCGAACTACGCACGATCAGAGGGTGTTCTCCGAAGTCGTCCAGAGCCATGGACAGCCCCTTGACCACGTCCGGTGGGAAGACCGAATTGGTGAGGGTCTGAACCACATGAGGATACTCGAGGCGAACCCTGTTGATATCCTTGTATTTCTGCTCGATGATCTCGTCGATGTGGTTGTAGTGCATGAACTGCATCATCATGTCCGAGGAGACGTACCAGGTCTTTGGTATGCGAAGGTCTGAGAGCGTATCGCGGTTTTCCTTCACGACCTGGGAGGCCAGGAACAGTCCCGCGCTCTTGCCCCCCAGCTTTCCGTGGCTGTCCGCGGAATAGATCACCTTTTGAAGCAGGTGGAACAGGTCATCGATGGCCACGTGATTCTTGGCGAGGGTGATGTAGTCGAACTGGTCCGAGAGGATTCTGCGGATCAGAGAGACCTTCAGCCCGCGAGCCACAGGATTCTGGTCGTCCATCTCCTCGGTGGTCGTGTAGTAGTAGCGCCTGAGCGCGTCGGTGATCTCCGAGAGGGGGAGGTGGCGGTGTACGGTCTGTACGAGGGACCCGAGCTTGTCTTCATGGATCCAGGTCTGAATCCTCGAAAGGATCTCATCGCCGCTCAGGTGGTCTGCGGCGATGCAGAAGATTTTCTCGGTCAGTTCCATGGAAAAGGCGAGAATCCTCTTCGGAAGATGGAGATCCGTCTCCTCGCCCTGGATTTTTTCCTGGCCGTTCTCCAAGGGCGAACTGGAGAGCCTGAGTTTTTCGGCCTCCTGGATTCCACTCCAGCAGAGGTGATTGAGCATCTTGTTGGACAATCTGAGGAAGAGTGCGTTGTCGGTTTGCCGCAGGAGATCCAGCACCGCTTCCCAATCTGCCTTGCGGTTGTTCAGGTGGCCGTTGTTCCCTGTCTGCCGCTCTTGAAAAACGCCTTTCATCCGCTGGTAGAGGAGGAAGTGGCTGATCCGGTCCGCAATGGTCTCGATGAGTTTCTTTTCCTCCTTGAGAAAGGGACCGTGGTCCGCGGTCGGCATTTCCCTGGTGTAGTAGACGCGAACGGCGCCGATCACCTCGTCCTGGACCACGATGTCCGCGCTCTGCATCCACGGCGTTTCAATGAAACCGGGGGGTGTATACTCCACGCCATTCAGGGAGATCATTGCGGTGCAAATCTCGGGAAACTGCCACCCTGGCGGGATGACCTTGATGATGCCCTCGCAGATCTGGTCGTTATCCGTGTCGGTTACTTTGAGCAGCTCTTCAATGGAGTAGAGGCAGGAAAGCTCCTTGGCCCGTTCCGTGAGCGCCTCAAGCAGTTTGATCGCAGACTGGGTCTTATTCTTCATGGAAAATCACCCCTCGACCGCTCTTCCCATCTACTCTGATGTGGAGTGGTTCCTTCAGCGTTACATGACGGACGAATCGACCTTCCCCTTCAGTCGCCTGGCCGTGGAGCCAGTCCCATTTCACGGGATACCGGCCCGATCGGTCCGCAGAGAAGTAAAATATTCTCAGATTCATCACGTTGTGGAAGAAATGCGATCCCTGGCTTCGGTCCACATTCATCTCCTTCACGGAGGTCTCAACCACGGCCCGGGCTCCTGCCACCTGTCCCCACTCAACAGGGATCCCGAGCCACGGATCCGATGTACCGAGACGTCCGATCACGATGAGGAGGTACGGGCGTCCAGATTCCAGGAGACGGCGGTTCATGTCATCCAGCTCTGCGGCGATCAACCACGTATCCTTTGCTGAAAAGGCGTCGGGTTTCACGTAGACCACATCCTGGATCGTATCCGATTGGCCGTTCCCCAGGACCTGTTCGGAGGCCACGAGAATCCCCTCTCCCTGAAGCTCGCCTTCCTCCACGGTCACCACTTCGTCCGAAACCAGCATGGGCCGCACCTGGAGGAATCCGAACCGAGCGGATTTACCCCGCACCGTGTCTGGGTTGACAGCGAATTCGATCTCCACCGGACTCTGAAAGGCGTCTTCGCAGGTCTTCAACAGGTCTTTCAAGAGGTTGTTCAGAGGAAGTTCATCCAGCTGGAGCAGGGGACCGAAGTTCAGCACCCTGGGACCCCGAGACCCGGTGCCCAGCATGATCCTGTCGGACTGAGGGTCGTACGTCGAAGCCAGGTAGCGGAGAACGTCGTCCTCCTCTGCGTCACCGAGGTCGCCGCGGCACAGATATTCCGTCTCCTGGAGCGGATCGTAGGCGGGGGGTTTGGCCATGTTCACGGCCCAGTAGTCGGTCTGGGTCTGCTCCAAGAGTTCTTTCCGTGATCCGAAAGGAGGTTCCGCCCTGGGAAAGGCAGGACAGTACGTCCAGGCCCTGCCGCCCTCCACGATGGTCTTGCCCAGGCCCAGGGCCAGGCTGATCACACCGTCCTGCGGCCGGGCGTTTCCCAGGGCATAGAAATTGACGGACCGTGCCACACCGGAAAGGGTGGGGTAGAAGCGGTTGCCGTGACGCAGGCCCACCACTTCCTGGATGATCACGGCCATTTTTTCCTCGTCGTCGGAGCGACCGATCGCTTTGCGATAGCTCTTCGCGTTTTTGAAGAAAGTGGAAGCATAGACAAATTTCACGGCTTCCATGAGCGTTCTCAGTCTGGCGTCCGCGCTGAACTGGTTGTTGGGGATCATCTTGGTGGCGTAGACCCCGGCGAAGGGTTCGTTCATGGCGTCCTCAAGAAGACTGGAAGACCGGACGGCCAGGGGGGCACGCAGATCCGCAAGCAGCGCGCTCAATCGGTCTACCAGGTCATCCGGAAGACTCGCCTTCTGGAATGCGTTCGCCAGGTGCCTGTCCCGCGTGTCCGAGCGGGCAAGGTCATGAAGTCGGTTCCGGTCCATGAAACGGTCGAACGCGTCGGTGGGAATCACCGCGAGATCGGGAATGTACACGGTGAATTCACGATAGGCGGTGGAGCCGTAGTGTTTTGTCAACACGGCCTTGATCATGGCCAGTCCACGGGCTTTCCCGCCTATTTCACTCGACGCGTTCCGACCTAATATCTTGATACAATCCGGGCCCCTGTTGCTCCTTCGTTCCGGCATGGCCGAGGCGCTCCCGTTTGTCGGATCCGGATCATGTTCTTGATCTGCCATTGGACTAACCTCTCGCGATATCCGATTTACCCGGCCCGAGCGGTCTGTCCCTTCTTTTCTGTGGAATGGACATTTCCGTTCAGGATGTCTTCGACCTCCTCCTTGTCCACGTCCTTGATGAAAGAGATGCCGCTGATGTCCGCCGCCTCTTTCGTCAATGCTGCGAGGTCGTCCCGCGAGACGTGACCCAGGTTGAACTTGCGGGCGCCGCACATGAGCTGACGCAGTCCCTGGGCGAGCCGTTCATAGTAGGTATAAAGGCCGATGGCGCCGGTGGGCAGCTTTTCGAACGCCTCGTCGCCCAGCTCTTTTCTCAGCTCGGGGGCAGTGACGAAGATCTCGTCCTTGGTGTTGCCGAATCGCTCGATGTATACCGGAATCTGGTGCTCGTTGATGGTGCGGCCGAGGGTCTTGCCCACCATGGCGGCCGCGATGGGGGAGCGGGCCATGCCCACCAGCTTCACGAAGGGCGCGCCCAGCGCCAGCCCTTTGTAGATCTGGTCCTCGAATGTGAAGCCCCCGGCCACCGCGACGGCCGGGACATGTTCGCCTTGATCGGCGAGGCGCTTGGTATATTCGTAGAGCAGAGAGTGGAGCTCCACGGGAGGCATGCCCCATTCGTTCATCATCCGCCATGGGCTCATGCCCGTGCCTCCGCCGGCGCCGTCCACGGTGAGCAGATCGATCCCGTACTTGGAGGAATACTTCACGGCTCGCGCCAGGTCCGCAGGACGGTAGGCTCCTGTCTTGAGAAAGACGTATCTGGCGCCGGCACTGCGAAGCTCTTCGACCCGCTTTCCAAAGGACTCTTCCTCCACCATGCCGACGCGAGAGTGACGTTCGAACTCCTTGAAGGATCCCCGTTCGAAAGCTTTGATCACGCTGGGATCGGTGGGGTTCGGAAGCACGACGTAGCCCCGCTCGTAGAGGAGCTGGGCCTTCTTGAGATCCCGGACCTTGACCTCGCCACCGATGTTTTTGGCACCCTGGCCCCATTTCAGCTCCACGATTTCGACCCCGAGTTCCTGGATGGCGTATTCCTGCACCCCGAGCCGGGTATCCTCCACGTTGGCCTGTACGATGATGGCCCCGAATCCGTCGCGCTGGTGGTCCTTGTAGAGCTTGACCCGCCTCTTCAGGTCCACGGTGTCGACCACTCTACCGTCCTTGATCACGGCCTCGGGGTCCATGCCGGCCACGTTTTCGCCGATGGTCAGCCCCGTGCCCGAGAGGGCAGAGCCGATGGCCAGACCCTCCCAGTTGTTCTTGGCCACGTTGGTGGAGCCGATGCCGGGGATGATCCAGGGGTAGCGGAACTTGACTCCCTTGTCGTGGCCGAAGTGCACCTCCAGGTCCACGTTGGGGAAGATGGCCTTGTCGGAATCCGCCTCGATCCCCTTGGCGCCCACTGCGGTTCCCATGATATTGAAGTGCGAGTAGTCCACCGGGTAGACCTTTTCCGAGGCGGTGGTGATGACCCCGAAGGGCTGGGGATAGATCACCTCATGGCCCCGGAAGGCTGATTTACCGATCTCACACATCCCGATGCAGCCGTCAACGCAGGTGACGCACATGCCCGAGTTGGGGGACACCGATCCTTCCGTCCTGTTCTTGGTCAGCGTTGCCGCGGATGTGTTGACTCTCGAAAATGACTGAAACATGTCGTTCGGCTCCTTCAAGCTATGTAGTTGCTTCTGTTTTTTCTGATTGTTTGTTCTTGTCGATCTCGCAGGCCACACAGGGCTCCATGTAACACATCATGTCGTCGAATCCGTCCTTCTCAGTGCAGGGCGGACTCAGGTTGGCGCAGCCCCCGCAGATGGCTTTTTCGGGCTCGTTATAGGTGCAGCGCAGCGAGCAGGCGGGGCATACGTAGATGCATCCTCCACACTGCCGGCACACCTCCGACTTGATGTCGAAGGGTGTTCCGATGCTGCGATTCTCCCCCCGGCCGCGGAAGCCGATGGCCTTGGCCATCATCTGTTCCTCGCACATGCGCACGCACAGTCCGCAGAGGATGCAGTCCTCGTACTCTTGCCTGAATCGCTGCTGCCGCACCTCGTGTGCCGACGCCAGGTCCTGGATCACCTTGGACTGGGGGCACGATGCCAGCAGAAGCTCCAGGATCATCTTGCGGGCCTTGACCACGCGTGCAGAGGCGGTCCTGACCTTCAGGCCTTCCTGGACGGGATGGGTACAGGAAGTGACCAGCTTTGCCCCCACGCCCTCGCCGATTTCCACCACGCAGAGCCTGCAGGCCCCGTAGGGCGTGAGCCCCTCCATGTGGCAGAGCGTGGGTACGGGAAAGCCCAGAAAACGAGCCGCCTCCAGGAGCGTGGTTCCTTCTTCGACGGTTAGTTCCAGGCCGTTGATCGTCAGGGTGATCACGCGGTTTGCCTCCTTGTCTCCGGTTCAGCCTCTGATTTCTCTCCGGGGGTGGTGAACTCCAGATCGCAGCGCAAACACCTCGATGCTTCGCGCCGGGCTTCATCCACGGAGAGGGCCACCTCTACCTCGGAGAAGTTCCGCCTCCGCCAGTCTGCCGGCGCGCGCGGCGTTTCGACGCGGCCGTTCTGCCCTTCTTCTCCTGCAGCCTCCCCAGGCTCCACATGGATCCGGGGCAGCTGTGGCGTCCTGGGTTGAACCAGGGGTTCTTTTTTCAGGAAACGCTCAATGACGGAGGCCGCTTTTTTCCCGTCGGCGATGGCCTCCACCACCGTGTTCGGGCCCCTCCAGACATCCCCTGCGGCAAAGACCCCCGGCCTGTTGGTGAGCAGGGTTTCCGGATTCGCCCGGACGGTGTTCCACCCGGTGATCTCGATTCCACTCGAGCGGGCAGGCGTCAGGGCATCCACGCCCGAATCCTCGCCGATGGCCACGATCAGGGTATCCAGCGCGATCACTTGCTCCGTTTCCGGCAAGGGAATCGGTCTGCGCCGACCACTGTCGTCTGCTTCACCGAGTTCGTTATGGATACACTCCACCCCCGTGACACGTCCGTCTTCTCCAACAATCCTCAGGGGGGATACGAGGGTTTGAATCCGGATGCCCTCCTGGACGGCCGCCTCGATCTCTTCGGGGAAAGCGGGCATCTCGTCCCGGGTTCTTCGATACAGAATGGTCACGCTGTCAACGTCCTGGTGGCGCAGGGCCATCCGTGCCGCATCGATGGCCGAGTTCCCCCCGCCGATCACGCCCACGTGGCCCTTGCCGAGGTGCTCGTTCCGGACGTTGAAGGCCTTGAGGAATTCGATGGAGGGATACACACCTTCGAGGTTCTCGTTTTCGAGGCGGAGCGGCTTGCTCTTGTGCGCTCCGATGGCAAGGAGCACGGCTCCGAATCCGTCCTCGAACAGTCCGTCCACGCTGATCTCCTGGCCCAGGGCTGTGCCGCATTTCAGAGTGATGTTCTCGTCAATCAGGGAGGCGATCTCCTTTTCGATCACCTCGCGAGGGAGGCGGTAGGAAGGGATGACGCAGGACAGCATGCCCCCCGGCCTGTTCTCGGCCTCGAAGACCGTCACCTGGCAGCCCTTGATCGAAAGGTAGTGGGCGGCGGTCAATCCGGCGGGCCCAGAGCCTATGATGGCCACCCGGGGAGGTTCTCCGTGGTTCCACACCTCCTTCTCAGGCCGGTAGACCGAGGGTTCGATACGATCCGTGACGAAGCGCTTCAGGGCACGTATGGCCACTGGATTTCCACCGGTAGCGCCAGCGCGGCACTTTTCCTCACAGGGATGGTGGCACACCCTGGCGCAGACGGAGGGGAAGGGATTGGCCTCCCGGATCGCATGGTAGGCTTCCTCGTACTCCCCGCGGCCGATGTACGCCACATAGCGCCATGCTTCCGTGCCCAGAGGACAGGCGGCCTGGCAGGGTGCTCCCACCAGTTCCTTGCAGACGAACGCGTCGCACTTCTTGTCCTTGATGTGTCGCTCGTACTCTTCTCGAAAATAGCGCAGCGTGCTCAACACCGGGTTCGAGGCGGACTGCCCCAGGCCGCACATCGTGGTGTCCTTGACCACATGGGCCAGTTCTTCGAGAAGGTCGAGGTCCTTCATCGTGGCACGGCCCCTGGAGATGTCGTCCAGGATTTCGTACATGCGCTGCGTGCCCTTCCTGCAGGTGAAGCACTTGCCGCACGATTCCTCCTTGAGGAAGGCCATGAAGTACCGGGCCACGTCCACCATGCAGGTGTCCTCGTCCATGACGATCATGCCGCCCGAACCCATGATGGAGCCGGCCTGAACGAGGCTGTCGTAGTCGATGGGCAGATCGAAGAGCCGCGCTGGGATACAGCCGCCTGAAGGGCCGCCCGTCTGAACCGCCTTGATCTTCGCTTTGCCCGGCGCTCCACCGCCGATATCGTAGACGACCTCCGAGATCTTGATGCCGAGGGGCACCTCGACCAGGCCCGTGTTCTTGATCTTGCCCACCAGGGAGAAGATCTTCGTCCCCCTGTTGCCCTCCACACCCACCCGGGCGTAGGCTTCCGCTCCACGGTCGATGATTACCGAGATATTGGCGAGAGTTTCCACGTTGTTGATGCACGTTGGATGGCCGTGTATCCCCTTTTCGATCGGGTAGGGTGGGCGCTGCCTCGGCTCGCCCATCCGGCCCTCGACTGATTTGATGAGTGCCGTCTCCTCACCGCATACGAAGGCACCGGCTCCGCGGACGATTTCGATGTCGAAGTCAATGCCCGTTCCCAGGATGTCCTTTCCCAGCAGCCCCAAGTCCCGGGCCTGGCGCAGGGCTATGATCGTGTGTTTGATCGCCAGGGGATACTCGCTGCGCACGTAGATGATGCCGCGGGTTGCCCCGATGGCGAAGCCTGCGATGAGCATGCCCTCGATGATGGCGTGGGGATTCCCCTCGAGGAGGCTACGGTCCATGTAGGCACCGGGGTCGCCTTCGTCGGCGTTGCAGACGATGTACTTCTGGTCGCTTCCGTTTCCGGAAGACCGGGCCAGCTCCCACTTCTTCCCCGTTGGGAATCCTGCACCGCCCCGTCCCCTCAGTTCGGACTTGATGACCTCGCCGATGATCCATTGCGGGTCCGGGTGGATCAGAATCTTTTCGGCAGCGGCGTACCCTCCCTCTTCGATGTAGTTGAACACCCGGATGGGGTCCAGCTTCTGGTTGTATCCCAGAATGGTACGCTGCTGTTTCTTGAAGAAGGGGATGTCCTCCTGGTTGTGGTACCGCCTGTCGATCTGCGGTTCCTGGTAGATCAGACTCTCGTCCACGAATCCCCCAACGGCGGCCTCTATGACCCGTGGGATGTCCTCCATCTTGAGCTTGGGATAGAGGTGCCGACCCGGTTCCACCACGATGAATGGATCCATCTCGCAGAAGCCCTGGCAGCCGGTGACCCGGAGCCCGATTTTTGCCTGAAGTCCCCTGTCTATTATGTACCGCTTGATCACCCGGACCACGTCGTTCGAACCGCTCGCTTGCCCGCCCGTACCGGCGCACACTACCAGCGTGGGCCTGGGATACTGGAGTTTCCTCTCTTCAAGAATGCGCTGGCGAAAGTCCTTGAGTTCTTCGACACTTGAAAGCTTCCTCATACCGATACCTCTCCATCAAACCGGGAGCGACCGATCGCTCATGCGAGCGCGGCTCCACCCACGTCCAGCATGTGCCCTCGGCACCCGCGGCGGGAGCAGATCTGGACAACGCCTCCGCCGCGGATGATCATGGGCACCATGGGTGCACCACAATCGCTGCACTTGCCGCCTCCGATCAGCTCGGCGTGGCAATGGGGACAGAACATGTACACGATGATGTCCTCGGGTATTTCGAACTCCGAGGCCGCCTTGTAGCTTCCGTACAGGCTGGTCAGGGCCAGCCAGCCGTGTTTGTTTTCAAAGGAAATTGTCACGCGGATGGATGGATGGCCGTCGATGAGATGGCGGGGATCCATCAGGCTATGGTTGCAACGGGCGCAGCTGACCTCGACCGGAAAAATCCGTTGATCCGTTTCGATGGCGACCTTGTCCAGGCCCTCGCGGCTGCGCTCGAGAATCTCCTTGACCATCGAGGGCCGCACCTTTGAAAAATAATGGCCGTCCACGACCACCACGGGGCCCAGGGCGCATGCCCCCAGGCAGTTGACCGTCTCCAGGGAAAATTCCCTGTCCGGCGTCGTCTCGCCCGTTTTGATTTCGAGCTGGCGCTGGAATTCTTCGGCGATCCTCGGCCCCCCCTGGACGTGGCAGGCAGTCCCGAGGCAGACCGAGATGAGGTGTTTCCCCCTCGGCTTGAGGCTGAACGCCTTGTAAAACGTCGCCACGCCGTACACATCTACCAGCGAGCGATGAGTCCTTTCGGCGACGGCCTTCAACGCGTCTTCCGGCAGGTAACCGTACTTTGCCTGGATCTGTTCCAGAAGGGCGATGAGCCCGCCGTGATCGGCCTCGTTTTTTTCCACAATGCTCTCAATTTCAGCCGTCTTCATGTCATTCCTCTTCTGTGCAGGGGGCCGGCCATTCTGTTTCGATCTTCTCTGGTTTCACCGGGCCACCTCGTATTCCTCGCAATGCCACACGCCGCTTTCCGGCCTGGGTAACAGGCAGGTATCGCGGTGGGCACAGTTCATGCAAAGGCCCTTGTTGAGCCTGCTGTCCTTATCCTTGTCATGGGATCTGGACCGCGAGTTCGCGCACTGGCCGTTTCGGTCCTTCATGTCACCAGGTGGATGAGAGCACATCGCTTGTCCTTGCCAGCAGCCTGCTTCCCTGGGGTCCGGATCTCCGGACCCGTATCCCTGCCTTGGATCCGGATTCGTCAACGGCAAGGAAATCGATCCGGATTTCCCGCCGCTGAAAGGTGGGCATCGATTCGTTTTTCATGGAGTCGTTCGTTTTCAAGCAGTGCTGAGTAAGACCCATGAGATCGCCACACGGGCAACAGAAACCGTGCATTATCAACCCGTGTGCCAAAGGCGGAGGTTCATCCGGATCATGCCCGGATCCAGGTCGGAGTCTGAATGTGCTGACGGGATAAGCTGTTGTCATGAAACATATTTGCTGCGGCATGAAGGATCTCGAAGCGGCAGGAAATCGGAGTGTCGTGGTACGTACTCGGAGCAGGTTGTACGGGGAGATTTGCACCAGCGGGGAAAAATTCCCCGACCGTGGTTTTTCAGGAGAGATTCGACTCGGGCTTTTTCAGCTTTTCACGGAGGGTTTTCCGGTCGATGCCGAGAATTTCCGCCGCCCGGGTCTTGTTGCCCCCCACGGAAGCCAGCACGTTTCGGATGTGCTCCGCCTCCACGGCGGCGAGAGTCCGGTTCAGCCCCTTCTCCCCTTGGCCGGAGAAGCGCATCAGTGAAGGGAGGTCCGGCACATCAATGTGATCCGAATCCGTCATGACCACGATGCGCTGGATGAGGTTCTCCAGTTCCCTGACATTCCCGGGCCAGGCATAGTTTTTCAGGACCTCGAGGGCTCTGTCCGATATCCATGGCTCCTTTTTTTCCAGCTCCTGCGAGTACTTCCTGGCGAAATGGCGGGCGAGCAGGATGATATCGTCTCCCCGGTCCAGGAGGGGGGGGAGAGCGATTTCAATCACGTTGAGGCGGTAGTAGAGGTCCTCCCGGAACACGTCCTTTTTCACCAGATCCAGGAGCGTTTTGTTCGTGGCCGCCAGTATCCGCACGTTCACCTTCTGCGGCTGGGAGGAGCCGATCATGGAGATCTCCTTTTCCTGGAGCACGCGGAGCAGCTTGACCTGCATGGCCAGGCTCGTCTCGCTGATCTCGTCCAGAAAAATGGTCCCCCCGTCAGCGGTCTGGAAAAATCCCGCCCGCGACTCCAGTGCCCCGGTGAAGGCACCCTTCACGTATCCGAAGAGCTCGCTCTCAAGCAAGCTCTCGGGGATGCCGCCGCAGTTGACCGGAACGAAAGGCGCGGAGGCCCGCTTACTGCTGTAGTGTATCGCCCGGGCCACGAGCTCTTTTCCGGTCCCGCTCTGGCCCGTGATCAGCACGGTAGCCGGCGTCAGAGCGGCCTTGGCGATGGCGCTCAGGACCCTGCCCATGGCCTCTGATTCTCCCAGCAGGCCGTACCGGGCCTTGATTTCATGGGGCGACTGGTCCTGTCCGGCCATGCGCAGCTTGAGCTTGTTCAGGACTCGCCGCACGGAAGTGACGAGTTCCTCGTCGGTGAAGGGCTTGGTCAGGTACTCCTCCGCCCCGGTCTTGATCGCTTCCACGGCTCCTTCCACGGTGGCGTACCCGGTGATCATCATCACTTCCGTGGATTTCAGGTTCTCCCGCACATAGCGGATCAGGTCCATACCCGAGACCTTGGGCATCTTGTAGTCCGTGACCACCAGGTCCACGGCCGTGTCTTCCAGAAACCGGATGGCCTCGGCCACGCCCGGTGCCGTGAACACCTCATATCCTTCAGACCTCAGGTTTCTCTCGAGCATGACCAGGGTCTCCGGGGAGTCGTCCACCACCAGGATGCGCTCTTTTTCCGAGTCGTTTTTCATTTTAGCCTTCGGGTTCGCTCTTCTCGGGTCCATTGGCAGGAAACTGGATGATGAACCTCGTGCCTTTTCCCTCCTCGGTCTCCACCGTGATGTTTCCCTTGTGAGAGGTCACGATGCCGTGGACCACCGGCAGGCCCAACCCGGTTCCTTCGTTGACGTCCTTGGTAGTATAAAAGGGGAGGAAGATATGCTTCTTCACGTCCTCGGGCATGCCCATTCCCGTGTCTTCCACGGCAAGAAGGACCTGGTCCATACCGGCACGGGTCTCCACGGTAATCGTCCCTCCCGCGGGCATGGCCTGGATGGCATTGACCACCAGATTCACCAGCACCTGGTTCAGCTGGCCCGGGTCGGCGGTGATGCGCGGCAGGCCGGGATCCAGGCGGCGTACCAGGTCGATGCCCGCCTTTTCGCACCTGGCCTCGAAGTAATAGAGGCCCTCTTCGACGACCTTGTTCAGACGGACGAGCACCTTTTCGGGGGGCATCTGCCGTGCGAAAACCATGAGCTTCTTGATGATCTCCCGGGCGTGAAGGGAAGCGGTCTCGATGCATTTCAGGTCTTCTTCGGCCTGTTCGGGAAGATCGGGCGTTTTCTTCGCCAGCTGGGCGAAGCCCAGGATGTTTCCCAGGGGCTCGTTCAGTTCGTGGGCCACACCCGCGGCGAGCTGACCGATAGTGGCCAGACGGTCGGCGTGCCTGAGCTGGCCGTGAAGGGAGGCCTTCTCTTCCTCGGTCCGGGTCCGTTCGTAGAAGTGAGCCACCTCGCGGGACACGCTGTCGATGAGACTCCGCTCTTCCAAAAGAAAGGGGCCTTCGTCCCTGGTCAGCCTCTTCTCCTTGTAGGCCACCTCCACGAAGCCCAGGCGTTCGCCGTTCACCAGGATGTCCGAAGTCTGGCGGTAGGGCGTTTCTTGAAAGCCTTGGGTGGTATAGGATTGCCCGTTCAGAACGATCCGGGCGCATGCGATCTTGGGATGAAGCCAAGCTGGTGGCAGAAGATCCACGATATTCAGCAGAACTTCATCGGTGGAGGCTTCAGGGCGGGCCACGACCTGAGCGATCCCGTACAGGCAGGTCAGCTCCTTGATCCTCTCTCTCAGCTCAATCTGGGCGTGCTGATGGACAACGGCGATGCCGAGAAGTTCGGAGATGTCCTCGTAAAACGTCAGTTCCTCGGCGCTGAAATAGTCCCTCTTCATACTTTTCAGGTGCAACAGGCCGATGCATTCCTCTTCGATGCCGATGCGGAGCAGGGCGAGGCTCCTGTCGCTGCTTGCAAGGCCGCATCCCTCTGCGTCTCCAGTCCAGAAACTCCCTTTATCCGTGAAACAGGTCGAAACCCTGTCACGCATGCCGTGAATTACTTTGCAACAGAGCACCTCCAGGCCCAGCGTTCTCCTATCCGCCGGAGGGGGGCCGGCCTCTTCCCCCAATGCACAAGGCACGAGTATGAAGCCAAAGGGCATTTTTTTCGAACGGGAAACCGTGCAGCGATAGTGCTTGCGATCGTCCTCCTTCACCCAGAGCTCCACCGCGTCCGCTCCCGAAAAGTCCAGAATCTTCTCCGAGACCTTCGGGAGGAAATCGGTCCTCAGGAGGCCCAGGTTTGCATAGCGAAGTAGTTCATGAGAGAGGTCGCGAAACCGGTCAATTTTTCTCTGAACCTCGGAGGGGTGGTCGTTCTTCACGCTGTTTTTTCCTTCATGATCCTCTTGCGCGTTTTCCTCGTCGAAGGATATCCTGAACGAGACGATCTGTCCATTTGGACTCTAATACCTTACCAGTCGAGAGGGAGGAGTTGAACGGATGAACTTGCCCCATTTCCTGTACCAACCGGACTGAGCGAATCCGAAGTTGGTTCGACGTGAAGGCGAATTTTTTGCCAAAAGAGACTTGGACTATGCTGCGATACGATTACCGCGAGGTCGCATGAAGCTGAACACTATCTCACCCTCCAGCATGCCCACAGAATGGGATTCGCGTAGACCGTATGGGTGTGTTACTGCCTGGTGACTGGGTAACCGACTTTTGTCAGTTGAGCCCAATTCCAGTCCGTTTTCATGCAAAAAACGTTGCCCAGATTGTTGCCCAGATCATGAGACTGCAGCAAAAGGACTTTGCTGTAAAGTTCTAATATACTGATGTGAAAAGACTTGTACTGGCACGCCCAGCAGATGGAATGAGAAGGTCAGCATCCTCGCGAGGTATCCGATAGGAACCTCAGATTTTTTTTCGAGCTCGAGTGCTCATTGAGTAAGGATGCTGACCATGGAAAACAAAATGACAGAGCTTCCGGAAATTACTATCGGCATTGACCTTGGAGACAGATATAGCAATTTCTGCCTGCTTGATAAATCCGGTTCGAAAGTAGAGGAAGGACGGATCGCAACAACGAAAGATGCGTTCGGACGCAAGTTTTCCGGCATGGAGCCGGTGAGGATTGCCATAGAGACGGGGACACATTCCCGGTGGGTTCACCGAATTCTGAAAGAAGCCGGCCACGCGGTGATCGTGGCGAACCCACGGAAGCTTCGGATGATTTACCAGAATGACACAAAAAACGATCGATTGGACGCAGAACAGTTGGCCCGAGTGGCACGGATGGATCCCAGTCTGCTCAAGCCGATCCACCACCGAGGCGAACAAGTCCAATCGGATCTTTCGCTCCTACGCTCCAGGGACATCTTGGTGGCGACGAGGACGCGCATGGTGAACCACGTCAGGGGTGTCTTGAAGTCCAATGGCCTCCGGGCCAAGAAATGTCCGACGCGTAGTTTCGAGAATCACGTCCTGGAATTGATCCCGGAAGATTTGAAACCTGCCTTACTTCCGGTGTTGGAGACGTTGCATTCCCTCAGCGTCAAGATATCACAGTATGACAAGCTGGCTGAAACGCTCTGCAAGGAGCGGTATCCGGAAACCCAACTCCTCAGGCAAGTAAATGGGGTTGGGGTGCTGACGGCGCTCTGCTACATCCTGACCCTCGAAGACCCGCGGCGCTTCAAGAAAAGTCGTTCCGTGGGAGCCTATCTGGGCCTTCGGCCCAAGCAACGCCAGTCCGGGGATAGTGATCCGGAGCTCCGGATCACCAAGGCCGGTGACCGCGACCTTCGCCGTCTTTTGGTTCAGTCGTCGCAGTATATCCTGGGTCCATTCGGCAAGGATTCTGACCTTCGCCGTAAGGGGCTGAATATGGCTGAACATGGGGGTAGGGTTGCGAAGAAACGTGCTGTGGTGGCGGTGGCAAGGAAGCTTGCGGTATTGCTTCACAGACTGTGGATTACGGGCGAAGTGCATGATCCGCTTCGCCATTCAGCTGCAAAGACACAGATGGCCTGATTTTTTTCACCTCACCCCGAACGGGGTGAGGGGTGATGTGAAAAAAACTCCTACATATTAAGATCGCTGACTACTTGGAAGAGAATAAGCAACAAGTTCTGAGCGCCCTCGACTTGGCGATCGTCATTATGAACAATCGTGGTTTAAGATTTTGAACGAGCAACACACAAACCGCCCAGTCCGGGTAACTGCGTTTCGAGTCCAGGCCCGCGGCAGGGACCTCTCGGTTCATTCCGCATCGAGGTCGTCAGGCAGATTGCAGCGCCCGACTGGACGGACTCCATCATGCACCGGGCCCCACTTCGTCGGGCTCTTGAAGAGTGCGAATAGAAGCACGGCGGACGTGTGTGGCTAGGTTCAAAAACAAGTTTTTCTTGACGGGGGCGACCTTCTCATAGAAGGTTCAAAAACAAGTTTTTCTTGACGGGGGCGACCTTCTCATAGAAGGTTCAAA
>CAZAKZ010000040.1:0-39130 GCA_964485695.1 uncultured Planctomycetota bacterium
GCAGCTTGATAATCTACCCTGAAATCAGCCAAATTTTTGCAACGTTAGGGTTGACCTACACCGTGAACAAGACCTCCGGCCTGACGCTGGTGGTGGTCACCTTCCTGAACTCGGACACCAAGCGTGACCACCTCCTGGTGTTCTTCGACGACCGGGGCGTGGTGAGCGCCATCGGCAAGAGCCTGGACGCGGACCGGACCTCTTACAAGCTGCCCTTCGGCCAATGACGCGGCCCCTGTGGATCCTTACACTCCTGGCCCTGGCCTGCCTGCCCGCCTGCGGCGTCTTCTCCTACGGGCTTAGCCACGTCGAGAACGACAGCCCGGTAGAACCGGCGGTCGCCTCGGAGTTCACCGTGGGCAGCAGCCGCCTCGCCGAGGTGGTGACGCGCCTGGGTCCCCCCGACCGGGTGTCCTTCTTCTGGCCCCACGGCAGCCGGCGGGTGATCCGATTCGAGTATGCCTTCGGCAAGCGCAGGTTCTCCGACATGACCTTCCACATCCCTCGGCAGGAGGTGTCCACCTACAACTCGGGCGTGCGCTTTTTTCTCCTCTACCTGGACGCACTGCGTGGCAAGTCCCTCATACCGGACGAAGTCCAGCTTCAAAAGCTACCCACCACCGCGTCCCGCGTCGGTGTTCGCGCCGCCAGTAATCACCGCCTCTCCAGGTACCGGGCTCTGGGGGGCAGCCTGGACGGGGGCGAGCGCCGCCTGAGCCGCCTGCAGGCCACGACCATGGCGGAATCTCCGGGGCGTCGGGGGCCGGTGTCTCGCCTCGATGCCCTGGTCCTCCAGGGCAAGGCCACGGGCTTCGACGTGGTGCGCCTCGAGTTCAACGACCGGGGGGTTCTCATCAACCGGGAGATCCGCCTCGGCACGCCCCGCACCGACCTGAAGGGGCAGCTCCTGGAATCGGTGCTGCAGTAGAGGCGTACCACGGCCCTCAATCCCGCGCCTTCAGCTTCAGCGGATCCTGGAAGATCTCGAGCAGCAGGACGATCTGCTCGGTGATCCTCCGGGCGTTCCACATGAATCCGTAGAAGAGGATGCTCAGGCGAGTCTTCGAGGTGTTGTCCTGGATCCGCATGATCTGGTTCTGGTCGAACTCGTTGATCAGCATTTCCAGCTCCTCCCGTTTGGCGTCGATGAAGGCGTTGTCCGGGTGCTTCTTCTCGAGGAACGCGGCCGCGGCGTGGTCCAGGAGCTGGGTGATGCACGTCTTGACGTGGTCCAGCTCGCTGATCTGAGCATCCAGCAGGCCCGCGTGGTTGTTCGCCACGTGCTTGTGGGCGCGCATGACGACGTCGCGCTGGCTCTCGGCGATGCGCTGGAGGGTGCTGATGGTCTCGGCGTATCGCTGGGTGTTCTCGACCTCTTCCCGCTGCAGGAGCCTCAGGACCTTGAAGATGTTGGCGATGACGATGTTGGCCCACTGCTGGATCTTCTTCTGCCGCTTCTTGGCGATCTTCAGCGTGTGAAGGTCCTGCCTGGAGAGTCCGTCGAAGCCTTCGACCAGCATGCGCCTCACCTCCTTGAGGAAGATACCGGTGTGCTCGAAGGTGAGGTGGATGGCGGCGTTTGAGTCCTGGATCTTCTTGAGGTTGAAGACCTCGATGGCCTGCTCGTCTTCCTCGCGGGTCTTGTGCAGCCGCCGGTTGCGGAGGATGAGCAGGCCGGCGAAGCAGGCGATACTGAGAATCCCCGGCACCTGTCCGTAGTAGATGACGAGGGCGAAAACCGACGACACCGTGAAGGCCATCATGGCCGTGAAGAACCACCCTCCGATGACGGTCAGCACGCCGGTGACGCGGAAGACGGCGCTCTCCCGACCCCACGCCTGGTCGGACAGGGAGGTGCCCATGGCGACCATGAAGGTGACGTAGGTCGTCGACAGGGGGAGCTTCAGCGAGGTGGCGAAGGAGATGAGGGCACTCGCCACCATGAGGTTCACCGAGGCCCGCACGAGGTCGAAGGAGGGGACGGTGCCGTCCTCGTCGGGCGGGGGACGGAACTGGGCCCTGTCGAAGCGCCGGGCGATCTTTTCGCGCAAGGCGCCCGGAACGACGGTGTTGATCAGGCCGAAGAAGGAGGCCACGATGCGGACGATGGTCTGGGAAAGCGCCGTGGCCTCGAAGCGCTCCAGGCCCTCGTCCTGGCGGCCGAGGCTCACCTCGGTCTTGGTGACCGTCCGCGCCTTCCGGGAGATCCAGAGCGTGACCACCATGATGATGCCGGCGATGACCAGGAATAGGGTTTGGGACCTGACCGGTTCCTGGAGGGCCTCCATGGTCTGGCCGGACATGCTTTCGCTTCCCGAGGCGACCACGTAGGCGCTCATGCCGGCGAGGGGAACCCCGATGAAGTTGACCAGGTCGTTGGCCGCAAAGGCCAGGGCCAGGGCGAAGGTCCCCACCAGGACGATCACCTTCAGGATGTTGATCCGCGTGAATATCAGGAGCATCTGGAGGAACACGGAGCAGGCCAGGAACGAGGCGCCGAGAATCAGCCAGGTGTTGCCCTTGATCCAGGCCAGGGTTTCAGGGGTGATGAAGGTGGAGCCCTTGGCGCCCTTGATGAGGATGAAGTAGGTGATGGAGGCCAGGGCGGCACCGCCCCACACGGCCCCGTAGCGCCCGATGCGCTTCTGGAAGTCGAAGGTGAAGATGATGCGCGAGATGAACTGGACGAAGGCGCCCACGAAGAAGGCGATGACCACTGACAGGAGAATGCCTGAGATGATCGCCAGAGCCTTGCTCGTGTTGATGTAGTCGACCACCGCGGAGAAGTTCATGCCCGCGCCGGCTATCTTCACCAGGGACACCGCCACCGCCGCCCCCAGAAGCTCGAAGACGATGGATACCGTCGTGGACGTGGGGAGCCCGAAGGTGTTGTAGAGATCGAGGAGGATGATGTCCGTCAGCATCACGGCCAGGAACATGACCATGAGCTCGGGCATGGTGAAGAACTGGGGGTGGAAGATGCCCTTCCGGGCCACTTCCATCATGCCGCTCGAGAAGGTGACGCCCGCCAGCATGCCGAGGCTGGCGATGATCATGATCACGTGGCGCGGCGCCACGCGCGATCCGATGGAGGAGTTCAGGAAATTGACCGCGTCATTGCTGACCCCCACGATGAGATCGGAAATCGCGAGGGCGAAGAGCAAGAAGATGGCGCCCTGAAAGAGGTCCATGATCAACTCCAGGATTGGCCCGAAAACGAAGAGCGACTCATGTAGATCGTGGTGAGTGGGGCATCTGTTCTCTTTCCGGAGAGAACGAGGACCACTTCAGAGTAAAGAGTCATCTTGTCAGGTCCGCCCCACGTGTTTCCTTCGATGGTCACGAGATGAAGATAATAATATGAAGACACTACATGAAGACAATATGAAGATAATATAAAGATGGTGCATAGGCGCGGTTATCACATCAACAGGACTGGAAGAAGACCCTGTGCCAGGATGGGCGCAAGGGTCTGGTTCGGCTCCCTCCTCCGTGTGTCGAGTTGACCGTTCCCGGTATAACGCATATCCTGGACAGAGAGAGTCCGATCGGGAGACGAATTCGCACCCCAGGACCCATGGAAGGAGATTCAACCATGCTCCGGAGAACCGCATTCATCCTTCTGGCCGTCGCGTTCCTGTGCCACGCCGCCGCGGCCCAGCAGTTCCTCGATCCATTCAACTACTTAAAGAGCACCACCATCCCCGGCTACACCGAGCACGTGGGCAACTGGCAGGCCCTCGGCACCGAGGTCCAGTGCCAGAGCGGCATCTCCAGCCAGACATTGATCCACAACACCATCCAGGACCTGGACTGCTGCGTGGAAACGACCGCCATGTACGAGACCACCCTGCCAGGCATCCAGCGCACCGGCCCCATCACGCGGTTCACCGGTACGGGCAGCTCGGGCAACTACTTCTATCTAAAGATCCAGGACAACGGATCCAGGACAGGATTCGATTACTACTTCGTCTACTACCAGGGCGGAGGCTCGGCGTTCATGTCCGGGAAGATTTCTCCCGTCACCACCATTGCCCGGACCCGCATGCAGGTGTTCGAGGAAGGCTCCAGCGTCCGGGTCCAGATCTTCATCGACACGAACATGGACGGGCTCTGGGACATCGCCCGATCGGCCCTGACCTCCAACGGATTCGGTAAGACGGGCGGCATCGGCATCAACGGTGCCCGTTCCGCCAGGGCCGACGACCTGAAGTACTTCAACGCCATCCTCTATCTGAACGGCACACCCAAGGTCGGCACCAGTGTGACTTTGAAGGGCAGGGCCAGCATCAACCAGCCCTACATCGGTGCCTGCAGCCTCGGCCACGCCGGCACCCCGCTGGGCGCGGGCCGGGCGATCCCCCTGGACCTGGACAGCCTCTTCTGGGCCTCCCTCTCCAATCCGGTGGTCTTCTCGAATTTCATGGGACTCACCGACATGAAGGGGGATTTCACCATGACCCTGAACATCCCCGCGATCCCGCAGCTCGTGGGGCTGACCGTCTGGAGCTCCGCCGTGACCGCCACGGTCCAGGGCATCATCGACATCGCCCCCGACGTGCAGATCACCTTCGTGTCGTAGCCGATACAGATTCCGGACCCAGGGAACCGGCGAGAACGGAATCGCTCTCGCCGGTTTTTTTTGTCCGGATTCCGAAAATTCCTGTTGTCTAATTATGCGCAAGAACGTATATATATGAGCATAACTAATACACGGGACTCCCCCATGCCCACGGATAAAGACCATAGAAAGCCCCGCCAGGAGAAGATCGTCTCCCTGCTGCGGCGCCACCGTATCCGGAACCAGACGGACCTGGTGGACCGACTCCGGAAGAGCGGCTTCGAGGTCACCCAGTCCAGCATCAGCCGCGACCTGCACCACCTCGGGGTGATCAAGGCCGGGGGGCGCTACAGGATGCCCGACTCCAGAGAAGAGGCCGCGGCGGGCACCCTCGAGGACGTGGCCCGGTTCCTCCGCAAGGTGACCCGGGCCGGGGCCAACCTCACGGTGGTACACACGGCCATTGGCGCGGCCCAGACCGTAGCGCTGGCCGTGGACGGGGCCGCTTGGCCCGAGGTGGTGGGCACCGTGGCCGGGGACGACACCCTCTTCATCGCGACCTTGTCCGGCCGGGAGCAGCGAAAGCTCCTTCATCGGCTGGAGAAGATCATGAGATCGGCATGACGCCGCAGGAAGGCACTCCATGACGGCTCCCATCTTACTGGCGTTCTCCGGCGGACTGGACACCTCCTTCTGCGTGCCGTGGCTCAAGGAGGCCACAGGACGTCCCGTGGTCACCGTCACCGTCAACACCGGCGGCCTCGACGAGGGGGACGCCGGAGCGCTCGTGGACCAAGCCCGCGCCCTGGGCGCCGCAGACTCCATCCTGGTGGACGCCCGCGCCGCCTTCTTCGAGGAGGTGATCCGGTTCCTCATCATGGGGAACATCCGTCGCGGCCAGGTCTACCCCCTGAGCGTCGGCGCCGAACGCGGCCTCCAGGCCCGGGAGACGGCCCGCGTCGCCACCCGCCTCGGTTCCGACGCCGTGGCCCATGGCTGCACCGCCGCCGGCAACGACCAGGTTCGCTTCGAGGTAGCGCTCCGGACCCTCGCCCCCGACCTGGAAATCCTCGCCCCGGTGCGCGACCGACCCCGCCCCCGCGCCGATCAGGAAGCCTACCTGAAGTCCCGCGGCCTTCCGGTACCGCCGACGGGATCGGCTTATTCCATCAACCGCGGCCTGTGGGGCACCACCATCGGAGGCCGCGAGACCCTCGACTCCCGGGAATCCATCCCGGAGGAGGCGTGGGTCCTCACCCGGGGCGCCTTCGACAATCCCGCCCCGTCCACCCGGCACACCCTGGCCTTCACCCGCGGCGTGCCCACTGCCTTCGACGGCAAGGTCCTGGATCCCGTCCCCCTCATCGAGGCCGTGGAAACCGCAGCCCGGATTCACGGCATCGGCCGCGGCATCCACCTGGGCGACACCGTGCTGGGCACCAAGGGCCGCGTGGCCTTCGAGGCGCCGGCGCCCGAGGTGCTGCTGACCGCCCACCGCGAGCTGGAAAAACTCACCCTCACCCTTCGCCAGTCTCGCATCAAGGAGACCGTGTCCGGGGTGTACGGCGATCGGGTTCACGAGGGCCAGCACCTCGATCCCGTGTGCCGCGACATCGAGGCATTGCTTCTCTCCTCGCAGCGAAACGTCACCGGCACGGTGCACCTGCTGTTTCGGACGGGCGGCCTCTTCGTGGAGGGAGTGACCTCCCCGCACTCCCTCATGGCGGCCTCCTCAGGCACGTACGGCGAGGCCACGGGCGAATGGACCGCCGAGGACGCCCGCGGCTTTTCCCGCATGGTGTCACTGGCCACCAGGCTCCACGCCCGGGCCTCCACCCCGAAAACGGAGACCCCATGAAGACCGTCCGGCTCGACAAGATCGCCTCGGTGACCCGGACCTGCGGCCTGAAGCGGGAGGTCCGGGTCTCGGCGGACATTCCGTGCGAGGAAGGCGTGGTGGTGGCCGTGGAGGTGCTCACCGAGAAGGTCACGTACAACCAACTGGAGCTCACCACCGGCCGTATGGCGCGGGTGAAGTGCGGCGACGTCATCGCCGGCGCCCTCGGCCACCGCAAGGCCCTGTTCGGGTACGCCGGCCACATGCCCGAGCGTCTGGCTCCCGGCGACACCCTCCACCTCCTGAACATGGGCGGTGTCCTCGGCATGTGCGACGGCATCAATCCGGACCTCGGCCCTCCGTTCGAATGCCGGGTCCTGGGCGCCGTGCTCCACTTCCCCGTCCTCGGAGAGCGCATCGGCGTGCCGGGCCGCATAGGCCGGGCCGCTCCGGATCCGGTCGCAGCCCCGGACACACGGGGCATTCCCGTGGTGGCCGTGGTGGGGACCTGCATGCAGAGCGGCAAGACTGCCGCCGCCTGCAGCCTCATCCGGCACTTCAGCCACTCGGGCCTTACCGTGGACGCCTTCAAGGCCACGGGCGTTTCCCTGTGCCGCGACATCCTGGCCATGGAGGATGCGGGCGCCCGCAAGACCGCCATCTTCACCGACCTGGGCATCGTCTCCACCACAAAGCGAAACGGCCCCGCCGTCACCCGCACCCTCCTTGCCGGCCTGGCCGCGGGCAAGCCGGATGCCATTGTCGTCGAGCTCGGCGACGGGCTTCTGGGCGCCTACGGCGTGGAGGCCATCCTCGAGGACGAGGCCGTGTGCGAGGCCTTCACCGGCGTGTTGCTGGCCGCCAACGACCCCGTGGCGGCCTGGGGCGGGGTAGAGCTGCTACGGGGCCGGTACGAGATCGAGCCCGTGGCGGTCACGGGACCGGCCACCGACAACCAGGCCGGCACTTGCATTATCGAGGAGCGTATGAACGTCCCGGCCTGGAACGCCCGCACCCAGGGCGCTGACCTGATGGAGGCCGTGCGGAAACACCTGGGGCTAGATTTGGATATAGAGGGTAAGCCATGAACGACCGGATATCTTGCCTCGTCCTCGGCGGCACCGGGTACGTGGCGGGCGAATTGCTCCGGCTCCTGGCCGGGCACCCGCACTTCCGGGTGAAGGGTGTGGTCTCCACGAGCAGCCCGGGGGAGGCCGTGGAGGCGGTATTCCCGCACCTCTACGGCGCGCACCCGACGCTGAACCTGTCACCCAGGGACGCGGTTCCCGATCTTATCGATCGGGAGAGCACCCTGGCGGTGTTCTCGGCCGGTCCCCACGGCGAATCGGCCGGGGAAATCGACGCCGTGCTCCGGGCCGGGGAGGCCGCGGGCGTGGATCTCCGCCTCGTGGACCTCTCCGCCGACTTCCGGTACGCGAGCGTCGAGGAGTACGAGGCCGTGTACGGCGTCTCCCACGGCGCACCGCACCGCATCCCCGAGTTCATCTGCGCCGTGCCCGAGCTCGCGCCCGACGCGCCGGCCCGCCACGCCTGCCACCCCGGCTGCTTCACCACATCGGTGGTGCTGCCCACGGCTGCCCTGGTGCGCCTCCGCCTCATCGAGACGGAGATCCACGTGAGCGCCGTCACCGGCAGCACAGGAGCGGGCCGCACGCCCCGGCCCACCACCCACCACCCGGAACGCCAGAGCAACCTCTTTGCCTACAGCCCCCTGAGCCACCGCCACGGACCTGAGATGGAATGTCTCGTGGAGGCTGCCGGCGGCACCCGGCCCGCCATCCACTTCGTCCCCCATTCCGGCCCCTTTGCCCGCGGAATCCACGCCACTCTTCACGCGACCCTGAAAAAACCCATGAGCGCCGGCGCCGTGGCCGAGGCCCTGAGCGCGTTCTACGAGAACGCACCCTTTGTCACGGTGACGACCGCGCCGCCGCGACTGAAGGAGGTGGTGGGCACCAACCACTGCCGCCTGGGCGTGGCCGTGCGCGGGCGACACCTGGTAGTGCTTTCCGTCCTCGACAACATGGTGAAAGGCGCGGCCGGTGGCGCCGTGCAGTGGATGAACCGTCTCCACGGCTTCAAAGAAACCGCGGGCCTCGTCCAGCCGGGATTGGGGTGGCTATGAGCAGTGCAGCCGACCAGGAGGATCGCTATCTCCTTCCCGTGTACCCGCGACAGCCCCTGGAGCCGACGGCCGGAAGCGGCGTCCTGCTCCGCACCCGCGACGGCCGGGAGGTGTTGGACCTCTACGGCGGCCACGCCGTGGCGCTCCTCGGATACGGGCACCCGCGGCTGCTCCGGGCCCTGCGGGACCAGGCCGAGGCGCTGCTGTTCCAGAGTAACGCCGTGGCCCTGGAGGTGCGCGGCCGGGCGGCCGGGAAACTGGTTTCGTTCGCACCCGGGCCCTTGACCCGGGCCTTCCTGGTCAACTCGGGCGCCGAGGCCAACGAGAACGCGCTCCGCCTGGCGTTCCGGCGCACCCGGCGAAGCCGGGTGGTGGCCCTGGAGAGCGGCTTCCACGGCCGCACGGCCGCGGCCGGCGCCGTCACCCACGGCGCCGGGAAGTGGTATGCCTTTCCCCGGCCGCCTTTCGAGGTGACTTTCGTCCCGGCAGATGACACGGGCGCCTTGAAGCCCACCCTCGGCGAGGACACCGCGGCCCTCATTTTGGAGCCCATCCAGGGCATGGCCGGCGCCCGGGACCTGGACCCGGACTACCTCCGGGCATGCCGGCGCCTCACCGAGGAAACGGGTACGGTTCTCATCTTCGACGAGGTGCAGTGTGGCATGGGCCGAACCGGACACCCGTTTGCCGCGGACCTGTACGGCGTCACCCCCGACGTCCTCACCACGGCCAAGGGTCTGGCCGGCGGGCATCCGGCCGGGGCCGTGCTGGTCACGGACCACATGGCCGAGGGCGTGGGCCACGGCGCCCTCGGTTCCACCTTCGGCGGCGGGCCCATGGCCGCGGCCATGATATCGGCGGTTCTCGACGCCATCGAGTCGGAACACCTGCTGGAAAACGTGCGCACTCTGTCGGCCCGAATCCGAGCCACGTGCAGGGTGGGACCGGTAACGGACATCCAGGGCGCCGGATTCCTCCTTGGGCTCCGCACCTCCCGGCCCGCCCGGGAGGTCATCGCCGCCCTCCTCGAGCGCGGAATCCTGACCGGCTCGAGCACCGATCCTCACGTGGTCCGGATCCTGGCGCCGCTGATCCTGGAAGAGAAACACGTCACGCTGCTGGAAGACGCCTTGAAGGAAATCGAACCATGAAACGCTTCACGGACCTCGCAGACCTGTCCCGGGAGGGGGTCCAGGACCTCGTCAACCTGGCCGGGCGCCTGGAAAAGACGCCCGAGGGAAAGGTGCTCGAAGGCCGAGTGCTGGCGCTCCTGTTCATGAATCCGTCGCTTCGCACCCTGGCTTCCTTCCAGGCGGGCATGGCGCGGCTGGGCGGCGCCTCCTTCGCCATCACTCCCGGAAAGGGGACGTGGGAATTCGAGACCCGCACCGGCATCCCCATGGACGGCGCGGCGGCCGAGCACGTGCGCGAGGCCGTGGCGGTTCTGGCCGGGTACGCTGACGCCATCGGCATCCGGGTATTCGCCGTCGGGAAGAACCTCGAGGAGGACCTGGCGGACACCGTGTTCAAAGCCATGGCCGAGGTCTGCCCGGTGCCGCTCATCAACATGGAATCCGCCGCAAACCACCCGTGCCAGGCGCTGGCAGACTGGAAGACCCTGGACGACCTGGACGTGCCTGCCTCGGGCGGCCGGTTCGTGCTCTCGTGGGCAAATCATCCGAAAGCCCTGCCCCTGGCGGTTCCGGCAGCGGTGCTGCACATGGCGGCCCTCCGGGGCATGGAGGTAACCGTGGTCCGGCCGGACGGGTATGGCCTTCCCGGGCCAATGATGGAAAAAGCCCGGCGCGCCGCCGGTGAGAGCGGCGGCTCGGTACGCGAGACTGACGACCGGCGGGAGGCCATGAGCCGGGCCCACGTTCTCTACGCCAAGTCGTGGGGGTCGCCGGCGCACTACGGCGACCCCGAGGCCGATGCCGCCCACCGTGCCGGCCTGAAGGACTGGTGCGTGAGCGAAGACTGGTTCCAGGGCGCCCACGCCACCTGCAACTTCTTGCACTGCCTTCCGGTCAGACGGAACGTGGTGGTGAGGGACGAGGTCCTGGACGGTGCGCGCAGCGTCGTGATCCCTCAGGCCCGCAACCGCATGTGGACGCAGATGGCAGTGCTGCACCGTCTGCTGGTCGATGTGAATTGAAAGGAACCGCACCATGAAAGACCTGGGCGACCGGGCCATCGTCGTGGAGGCCTTGAAACACGCCATTCCGTACATCCGACTCTTCAAGGGCAAGACCTTTGTCATCAAGGCGGGCGGCGCGGTGTTCTCCGACTTCGAAAAGACCCGGGCGCTCATGGAACAGGTGGGCATCCTCCACCAGGTGGGCATCCGCACGGTCATGGTCCACGGCGGCGGTCCCCAGTCCTCGGAGCTGGCCCGGGCCCTGGGCGCGGAGCCCCGGTTCGTCCACGGCCGGCGGGTCACCGACGAGATGGCCCTTGATGTGGCCACCATGGTGCTCAACGGTTCCATCAACACCCGCCTCATGGCGTCGCTCCGCGACCTGGACGTGCCCGCCGTGGGGCTCAGCGGTATCGACGCCGGCCTCATCCGCGCCGTGAGGCGACCTCCGGTGGAGGTGGAAAACGGCCGCGGTACGGAAACCGTCGACTTCGGCTACGTGGGCGATATCGTGTCGGTGGATGTCTCCGTCATCCTGAAAATCCTCGAGGCTGGCCTGCTCCCGGTGGTGAGTCCCCTGTCGGCCGACGAGAACGGTACGGTTCTGAACATCAACGCCGACACCGTGGCGGCTGCCCTGGCCGTGCACCTGAAGGCGGAGAAGCTCCTGCTGCTCACCGCCGCCCCAGGCATCCTGGACCGGCCCGGCGATGCGTCCTCCCTCGTCTCCTACATGGACCTCCGCGGCCTGGAGCGCATGAAGACTGAGGGGCGGCTTGCGGCGGGCATGCTCCCCAAGGCCGAGGCCATCCGCTCCGCGCTGCAAAACGGCGTGCGACGCGTCCACGTCCTCTCCCACGACGCCCACGACAGCCTGCTGCTGGAAGTGTTCACCAACGAGGGCGCCGGTACTCTGGTGGTGAACGACATCCACGTCCTTACTCCGGAAGAACAGACCGCGGGAGGAGGGGATGCATGATCCTCGACGACGACGAGGTCCTCGCCCTTCACCGCGAGATCACGGCTGCACCCTCGGTGTCGGGAAGCGAGAGACACCTTGCGGATTTCCTGGAGGGCACCCTATTTGATCACGACGTGGCGATTCAGAGGATCGGCAACAGCCTCGTGGCCACCGTGGGTACCGGGCCGGTGCTCCTCCTGGACACCCACATCGACACGGTGCCTCCGGCGCCGGGCTGGACCCGCCCTCCCCACCGGGTGGAATCCGTGGACGGCCGCGTGTACGGCCTGGGCTCCAGCGACGCCAAGGCCTCGGTGGCGGCCATGACCGCGGCCTTTCTCTCCTTCGCGCACACCCCGCCGCCCGTGACCCTGACCCTGGCCCTGGTGGAGGGGGAAGAGTCCAGCGGCACGGGCACTGAGCAGGTCCTTGCAGCACTCGAGGCCCGGGGCCGGCGGCCCGCCGCCGCCGTCCTCGGCGAGCCCACGGGCCTGGACGTCGCCGTGGCCCAGAAGGGATTGCTGATCCTGAAGCTCGTGACCAAAGGCACCGTGTGCCACACGGCCAACGCCCGTGCCCTCGGAGCCCGGAACGCCATTCGCGATCTGGCCCGGGCCCTGGTGGCCCTGGAATCCGCGGATCTCGGCCCCGACCATCCCCTCCTCGGCTCCGTCACGTGGGAGCCCACCCTGGTGGAGGGCGGCGTGGCGAAGAACATGGTGCCCGGCGAGGCGTGGGTGATGCTGGACGTCCGCACCACGCCGGTGTTGAGCCATGATGTCGTGGTGGAGCGCTTTGAAACGGCCTTGCCCCACGGGGCCCTCGAGGTGGTAAGCAAGCGCCTCGAGCCCCAGGAGACCGCTCGGGACGAGACCGTGGTAGAGGCGGCTGTAAGGGCTTGCCCCGGGGCGAAAACCTACGGTTCCACCACCCTCTCGGACATGGTGTTCATGAAGGGCATCCCGGCCGTAAAGTGCGGCCCGGGCAGGACCGAGCGGTCCCACACGCCGGACGAGTACGTCCTCGAGAGCGAGATCCTGGACGGCGTCCGGTTCTACACCGGCCTCATCCGAAACTACATCCGTCTCGTGAAGGAGGGCTCCGATGCATAGACTCTGGGAAAAGGGCGAGCCCCTGGACCGACGGGTGCTCCACTACACGGCCGGAGAGGACCACCACCTGGACGACCGACTCGTGGCTTTCGACGCCCGGGCCTCCATCGCCCACGCCGAGATGCTCCACGACCGGGGCTATCTTTCATCCGAGGACCTCGGAGCTGTTCGCTCCGGTCTCGAGGCCCTGGCCGCGGACCACGCTGCGGGCCTCTGGAAGGTTTCCCTGGAAGAGGAGGACTGCCACACCGCCCTGGAGATTCGCCTCACCCGGCGTATCGGCGAGGCCGGCGGGCGCCTGCACCTCGGCCGTTCCCGGAACGACCAGGTCCTGGCGGCGCTTCGCCTCTACCTGAAGGAGGAGATCGTCGCCCTGGTCAAGGACGCTCTTGCCGTGGCCGAGGCCCTGGATGACCTGGCCGGTCGCTACCCCGACACGCCGCTTCCGGGATACACCCACATGCAGCGTGCCATGCCCAGCTCGGTGGCGCTCTGGGCCGGGGGCTTCGCCGCCGAGATCCGGGACGACGCCGAGGGCCTCCGGACAATGCGCCGCCGCGTGGACCGGAACCCGCTCGGGTCCGCCGCGGGGTACGGCACCCCCGGCCTCGAGGTGGACCCGGAGAACACCCGACGGCGCCTGCACTTCGACACCATCCATACGCCGGTGACCGCGGTCCAGCTCTCCCGTGGCAAGGCGGAGGCCGGGCTCCTCTTCGAGACCACCCTCCTCGTGCAGGACCTGGGCCGCCTGGCGGCGGATCTGGTGCTCTTCAACACCCGGGAGTTCGCCTTTGTCACCCTGCCCGAGGCCATGACTACCGGCTCATCCATCATGCCCCAGAAGCGAAATCCCGACGTGTTCGAGCTGGTGCGTGGCCGTACCGCCTCGGCCCTCTCGGATCTCGTGGAAGTCCTGTCGGTGACTGCCAAGCTTCCGTCGGGATATCACCGCGACCTGCAGCTCATCAAAGCGCCGCTCTTCCGGAGCCTGGACCTGGCCCACGATACGGCCCGGATCATGGCGCACGCCCTCTCGGGCGTTGAGTTCAATGCGGACGACATCCACCTGGACGAGGACCTCCACGCAGCCGAGGCGGCGTACCGCCTCGTCCTCGAGGAGGGAATTCCGTTCAGGGAAGCGTACAGGCGAGTCGGGGAGCGGTACGGAAACCGGTGAACAGCCTACCAGGGGTCACCACGTGTGAGATCATCCACAGACCATCAGGGATTCTCGATACCGGCTTCATCCGTGCTGTCGACGCACGTACGAAGGGCCTTTTCGAGCTCCTGAAGCGCCTCGCGAAACGCCTGAAACTTGTCCTGGGCGTTCTTCAGCCTTTCAGTGACACGGTTCGAAACGTCTGCTGAGTTCTTGAGGGCCTTGAAATTCCTGCTGCTTCCTCGATTGTTGATGGCCTCGAGAGAATCGATGAGATCGTTGTTGCTCCGCTGACAGACCGACACGGTGTCACTCGTCGCCCGAACGACTTCATCCCACCTTTTCAGAATATCGGGTGTTGCCTCTTCGAGGTTGTCTCGGAGCTGAACGGAGAGCTTTTCGTTCTTCTCGGTCTTCCTCAACACTTCCTTTTCGAGCGCGAGTCTCTCCTTGCTTTGCTCTATCAGGGAATCCACCGATTCGCTCAGGTCCGTGTTGCCGCCCTGATCGAGCGATCGGCAACCCACGGCGAGAAATGCCACAGCAAGGAACAAGATGAAATAACGCATGACGTCCTCCAGCAGTAATCAATCCCGGTGCCCAATCCACCAGGCAAATGGATTCTGCTTAATCCTATCGGCATGGACCTCGGGGACAGGGTTAGCTATTTCCGTGCTGGAGATATCGAGCGGGGGATTTGGCACTGTAATCGATTGAATTTCAGTGTCTTAGCAACCTGTGTGCCCGGTTCACTGCCGGCGGGGGCAGTCGGGCAGGGAAGGCAATTCCGACAGGTCGGCCGCGGCTCCGTCCATGCACTCCACCGGATCGCAGCAGGTGTGGCAGACCCGCTTCAGGGCTCGGAAATCCAGGAGCTCGACGTCCGGAGCGAGGAATCCGTCCTTGATCGGTTCGTCTTTCAGGAGGTCCGTGCTGAGGTACTTCTTGTTGTCGTCGGGAAAGACCGTCACGACCACCGCCTCGTCACCCAGTTCATTCTGCACCTTCAGGGCGCCGAGGAAGTTGGCGCCGGAAGAGATCCCGAGGCCGATACCCAGGTTGCGAGCGAGGTTTTGCGCCATGAGGATCGCGTCCCCATCGTCCACGCTGACCACCTCGTCCAGGGAATCCAGGGCCAGGATGGGCGGGATGAACTCGTCGGAGATGCCCTGGATCCGGTGCTTCCCCACCTTGCGTCCCGTGGACAGGGTGGGTGAATTGGCCGGCTCCAGGGGGTGGAGACGGATTTCGGGATACTTCTCTCTGAGCAGGCGGCCCGCTCCCATGATGGTGCCGCCGGTTCCCACCCCTGCGACGAAGGCGGCGGGGACCAGTCCGCGGTAACGGAGCTGCCACCAGATCTCCGGTCCGGTGGTCCGGTAGTGGGCCTCGATGTTGTCCTCGTTGGAAAACTGCCGGGGCAGAAAGGCCCCCTCCGAGGCTCCTGCGAGCTCATCGGCCCGCTGGATGCTCCCCAGAAATCCGCCTTCCTCCTTGCTGACCAGGTTGATCCGGGCCCCCAGACTCCGGATGAGGTTGATCCTCTCCTCGCTCATCCAGTCCGGCATGAAGATGGTGACGGGATGGCCCAGGGCACGACCGATCGCGGCGAAGGAGATACCCGTGTTGCCGCTCGTCGCCTCGACGATGATGCGCCCCGGCTCGAGGTTGCCCCGGACATAGGCCTGCTGGACGATGTGGAACGCCATCCGGTCCTTGATGCTTCCGGTCATGTTCAGGTTCTCGGCCTTGGCGTACAGGACGCGCTCCTGTCCCCGATACCTGAATCGGATCAGGAGGAGAGGGGTGTTACCGATGAGGCAGCTGAGGCCGCCCGTTCGTCTGGAGGTGTCGATCTCGGTCATGTCGGTCATGGTCGTCCTCGGAGTTCAATGGTTGAATCGTTCGGATTTCACGGTACTCGGCACAGGGGCCCCGGTCAATACCGACTGATTTCAGATGGCTCGATCCGGGAAAGACGTTTATCTACCTGCCGTCACTCTGCTATACTCGGGCACAATCGAACAGGCGGGGAATATATAGAGGCCATACGCATAGAATCCAACCCGACCTCTACTCATGATGCGACCATTACGCTGGAACAGTCTACCTTTTCTCGCCTGATCAGACCGGCTGCGCCAGAAGGAACCAATCGATGGAAGACACGGGAACGAATTCACGAGGCGAAGCGCCGGAGACCGTTCAGGATCCTGACACACGCCCCCGGAAGGCTCGTTTTGTCCTTCGTGTCAGCGTCACGGGTCACCGCGATCTCGAGGGCCGCGGATTCAACGTGGAAGCGGTCCGGAAGCGGGTTCGAAACGTCCTCGGGGTTCTCGTCCGGATGGTAGGCGAGGCCCACCAGGAGGGCCAAACGAACCCGGGCCCTGCGTGGTGTTTCTCAGGGGAGAAACCCGTGGTGCGAATCATCTCCCCTCTTGCCATGGGGGCCGATCAGATCCTGGCCGAAGAAGCTCGAGCGATGCAGGGGAACGATCACGGTGTGCGCATCGAGCTCCAGTGTACGTTCCCGGCTCCGCTGAAAGAGTACCTCGCGAGTTCCACCTTCAAGTTCGACGCCGAACGCACCCGGAGTGATCCGTCCCTGTCGGAACGGGAACAGGAGGCCGTCGAGAACGTCAAGTGCCTGATCGAAGACGACTCGTTCTGCACGTCGGTCCTGGAACTGGGCGAATCGAGACTCGAGTCCGACCCAGGCGCCTACGAGACCATCGGGCGCCTGATTCTGGAGCAGAGCGACGTTCTCCTGGCGATGTGGGACGGCCAGCCGGCCCGGGGGCGCGGAGGAACGGGCGACATCGTCAAGGTCGCCAGAGGGTTGCACATGCCCACGATGATCATCCGCGCGGAGGAGGACCCTCCATCCGGCGATGAAGGATCACCGGAAGAAATACTGGCTGCAGAAGCTCGGGAAATCCTTCTGTTCGATCCCGACGCCAGGGCGCCCTCGTCTACACTGGCATTGATCGGACTGCACCTGAAAGACGGGTTCAAGCAGTGGTTCGGGAATGCAAGGGCCTTCCTGTCGTTCAAACCATCCAGCGGAGACCGAGACACCCGCCACGACGAGCCCGGGTATTCTCTCCTGAACGTCTATCTCTCGGAATCACCCCCCGGGAGCCCCTGGCTTCCGCTCAGCCGATTCTGGCCGGTGCTGCTTCGTTTCACGGGTGATTTCCCTGTCCCCAGGACCCTCGGCGACTGGATTCATCTGCCAGGACACCTGAAAAAGGCGTTCTCCGGGAGGAAGGGCCACGCACAGGAGAAGGCAAGTGATCCGCCGGAGCAGGGGGACGGGTCCGGGGAAAACAACCGGATCGGGGATCAATACCGGGAGCATCTCGAGAAGGCCGATACGCAGGCGAATTACTATGCCGGCCTAAATCGATTCACGTTCATCATGATAGCCTGCCTCGGAGTCCTGGCCGTTCTCTGCGCCCTGATCTCTCTGATTGCTCTGAACGACCCGGATGGACATGGCCTGGTGGTGCTCTTCGTCATTCTGGAGCTCGTCTTGATCCTGGTCATGCTCAAGATATACATCTTCAGCAAGGTGAGGTTCTTCCACAGAAAATCCGTCGATTACAGACTCCTCGCCGAACACTTCCGGCAGATGGAGTTCCTTGCACCCCTTGCCATCGTCACCGCATCCTCGCGGCCCATGGCACAATATCCGGCGGGGAACCTCACAAACGACTGGACCAATCGCTATTTTCGGTCCATCGTGCGCGACATCGGCCTTCCCCGGAGGAGAACGGATTCACCCGGTGCCCTGCGCATCGATGAGGTGTATCTGCGCGATTATCTTCAGAACCTCAGGAAGAACTGGATCCAGGACCAGGTCGAGTACCATCGAAATACGACGAGAAGAAACCAGAGGCTCTTCCACCTGCTGGAACGATCCGCCATAGGACTGTTCGTCCTCACGATCCTGGTCTGCCTGGGCCACTGGTTCTTTTCCAGCAAGTCCATGTATACGGCCCTGAGCCTCTTCGCGGCCCTGTTCCCGGCTGCAGCTGCGGCCTGCCATGCAATCAGCGTACAGGCCGAACTACACCGGATCGCGCAGCGTTCCAGAGCCATGATCAGTGCTCTGACCGGCCTCGGCCTGGAATTGAACGGCCTCGTGCAGCGACTGGACGACGAGTCATCCGAGGATTCAAAGCCGAAATGGATGGACGGGGTCGCCGTGGTCAAGAAAGCGTCCCGGTGCATGATCGAGGAAACCGTGGAGTGGCGCGTCGTCTTGCTCGCCCATCCTCCGCACCCGCCCGGATGATTCCCGAGATTCGCATCGTAAGAAACCAGACCGGGAGTCACGATCCTGACCGTTTGAGAAAAGAGCCAACCATGACGACGTCGCTACTGAACAGGTTGACTTCGGAAGGACCCAAGAGAATCCTCTCCCTCGACGGGGGCGGAATCCGGGGTATCGTTTCTCTTGGCTTCCTGGGGAGGATCGAGAAGATCCTGCGCGAACGGTACGAGAACGCAGAGCTCAGACTCTGCGACTACTTCGACCTGATCGGGGGGACGAGCACCGGCGCCATCATCGCTGCCTGCCTGGCCGAAGGCATGGAGGTTGCCGACATCAAGGAAAGGTATCTCCGGCTCGGAGCCAAGATCTTCGCTTCAAGAAAATGGAGACGGTGGCGGGCCTTGTTCAGGGCTCAACCCCTGGAAAAAGAGCTGAAGAGCTATTTCGGCAACCGGACCCTCGGCGATACCTCGATCCGGACCGGCCTCATCATCATCACCAAACGCGTTGACACCGAGAGCACCTGGCCGCTTCTGAATCATCCCCGGGGGAAATACTACTTCTCCAACAAGGACATATTGCTGTGCGATGCCCTGCGGGCCAGTACGGCCGCACCTTTCTTTTTCGAACCCAAGAAGTTCGACGTAGGGAGTGGTGAAACGGGAGTCTTCCTCGACGGAGGAGTGAGCATGGCCACGAATCCCTCGCTTCAGATATTCCTGTCGGCCACCCTCAAGGGATTTCCCTTCCACTGGCCCCTGGGCGAGAACCGCCTCCTGCTCGTCTCCGTGGGGACGGGCATCTGGCACCGCAAAGAAGATCCGGTCCGGGCGTTGCATGGCGGCTTCTTCAAATGGCTGCTCCGTCTTCCACGCCTCCTGAGCGAAGACGCTTGCTGGCAGAACCAGCTCCTCCTGCAATATCTGTCCCGCACGGCCACGCCCTGGCACATCGATTCCGAAGTCGGCGACCTGTCGGAGGATCTCCTGATCGAAAAGCCCCTCCTGAGGTACCTCCGGTACGACGTGCTTCTGGAAGAGAAGGCCTTGAAGTGTCTCGGATTTCCCGAGCTGGTCCAGAACCTCCCCTCCCTCCGCAGAATGACGGCTGCCCGGAACGAAGAAGACTTGCTCAGGATCGCAAGGAAAACGGCCGTCGACCAGGTCGACGAGGAGCACTTTCCCCCGGAATTCGATCTTCCCGGCAATTGCCGTGTTCCAGAAGCCGGATCGTAGTTTTCGGGGATTGAATCTCCCCCCCTGAGCTGGTTCAATAGACGCCAGGTACAGAAGACGGTTGGCCCACAGATCGAGAGAATGACCATGTCTGACATTCCCTTCAGCCTTGCGGTCAAGGCTTTCGTGACCAATGAGCGAAACGAGGTCCTGCTGATCCAGCGGTCCAGATTATCGAAACACTTCAAGGGGCAGTGGGACCTGCCTGGCGGCAAGGTGGACGCCGGAGAAACCTTCCACGCGGCCCTGATCCGGGAGGTGAAGGAGGAGACGGGGCTTGACGTGGAGCTGATCCGAACGGTGGGCGCCTGCCAGGACGACATGGAAACGGTGCACGTGGTGATCCTGTTCCTGGAGGCCCGGATCGTCTCGGGGACCCTTCGCCTGAGTGAAGAACACGAGGCGTCGGTCTGGGTGGCGCGGACAGACCTGGCAAAGATGGATCTGTCGGAGCAGCTCAGGGACTTCGTTCTTGGCCATGCGGAATCGTGACGGACATTAACATCAGGGTACGGCCACTCTGGGTATTTTGCACGGCGGAACGTGAGCCGGAGGATTCGAAAAAAGGAATCAACCCATGCCTGTGAAAACCAAGGCGGAACAGCGAAAAGAAGATGCACGGCAAGTCAAGAAATATGCCAGGCTGCATCCGCTTTACGTGGAGTACGCGGAAATCCTGGGTCGGATCCTGAACGCAGCGGTCAAGATCCATGCGCCCCTGGCCATCGTGCAGACGCGGGAGAAGGGGATTGCCAGCTTCGCGGAAAAAATCCAGCGAAACCGTTCCTCGTACACCGATCCGGTCAGCGACATGACCGACCTTTGTGGCGGCCGGGTCATCGTCCAGTTCAGGAGCCAGGTGAATACCATCTGCGAGTTCATCAAGGAGCACTTCCTGGTGGATGAGGGCAACAGCACGGACGTCAGCGAACGCCTCAGCCCCGTTGAGTTCGGATACCGTTCCATCCACTACATCGTGCAGTTCAAACCGGGCGTCTTCCCGAACAAGGAGGTGAACGTCAAGATTCCCGCTGAGCTCTTTCCAGGCCCGCACAGTCCCATGAAGGCGGAAATCCAGGTCCGAACCATCATGGAACACGGCTGGGCCGACGTGAGCCACGACCTGACCTACAAGAGCGCCTTCAACGTGCCCGACGCGTGGAAGCGCCAGATCCATCGCCAGGCCGCCATGCTCGAGGAGATCGATGACGCATTTGACCGGATCCAGGCCGGCTTCCGCTCGTACGCCGCCGAATACGGGAACCACATGAAGGAGCAAGAGGTCCGGGACGAGATCGAGAACCTCGAGATCGTCCTGAAGCACGACAAGCGGAACACCGATCTCGCCGTGCGCATCGCCAAACTCGCCGTCTCCATCGCCGACTGGAAAAAGGCGACCAAGACGCTGCTGCCCTATGTGACAAAAAAGACCGGTCCCAGGAGCAAAAGGGACACTCCTCTCCCGGCTCCCGGCCCCGTGCTACGGGTCCTGGGCTTTGCCCACTGTCAGAAACACAGTTCGAACAAGAAGCACCCGTACTACAGGAGAGGCAGGCGCTATCTGGAACAGGCTGTAAAATCCGGAAATGACGCAGAGGCCCTCTCCCTTCTGGCCAGCACCTGGAAGGGCGAGGATGACGACAAGGCGCTGAAGTATTACCGCCGGGCACACGAGGTGGATCCCACGGACGCCTATCCACTCGGCAACTATCTGGATCTGGAGATTCTCCGGAAGAAAGATACATCCATCATCAGGCTCGTGGGGCCCGTGATCGATGCAGCCATCCAGCGGTGTCGAGGTCAGGTGGAAGTCGGCATGAACATGCCCTGGGCGCTCTACAACATCGGCAAGTTCAACCTGCTCCGGAACAAACCATACGAGAGCTTCGCCGCGTACGCAAAGGCGATCCAGCTGAGCAGCGCTGCGTTCATGATCGAGACGTCACTGAAGGCGCTGGAGCGCCTCGAGGTGGTCAAGGAGGACCTGGAGGGGTATCCATGGATCCGGCGTCTGCTGACCGTGGGGGTCGTGGCGCATTACGCGAACCGCCTGGACCAGGCCGTCGATGACGCCAACAAGGCAAGGGATGAGAAGAAAGCGGCAACCAAGGCGCTCAGGGACCTGGAGAAGGCCATCGGGATAAAGAAGGGCGAGATCCGATCCGCGCAGAAACGCTTCGAGAGTGCGGAATCGGCATTCAAGGAATCCCGAGCCGCTTCGAGCAGCGCCAAGAGCGCCCTGACCCGGAAAACAAATCAGCTTCTGATCAGGTCCAGACTGGCCGGAACCAAGAGAAAGAAGATCGAGGGGCCCGTCATCCTCGTGGTCGGCGGCACGGCCCAGGAGGTCCAGGATATCATGGAAGGGTACCGGGACCTCATGCTGGACGCGTTCAAGGACTTCAACGGCACGGTCATCTCCGGAGCCACGACGTCGGGAATCCCCGGCCTGGTGGGAGAACTGGGCAAGACATACCGCAAGGCCATCCGGACCCTCGGCTATCTTCCAAGACCTCCGCTGCCGCCGGACGCGAGGCGAGATTCCCGCTATTCCAGTATCCGAAGGACTGAAGGTAAGGGCTTCAGCCCCCTCGAACCGCTCCAGGCGTGGATCGACATCCTCGCCTCGGGCCTCCGGCCGTCCCAGGTCAAGGTCCTGGGCATCAACGGCGGCCAGATCGCCTGGGCCGAATACAGGATCGGCCTCGCCCTGGGTGCCAAGGTGGGGGTCATCGAGGGCAGCGGCCGGGAGGCCCAGAAACTCCTTCCGGACGACGCCTGGGGTGGCCTGAAGAATCTCCTGGCCCTGCCGGCGGAATCCAAGACCGTGCGGGCCTTCATCGGGACCGGGAGCAAGAGGATGCCCCCGGAAATGCGCGACATCATGGCAAAGGCCATTCACGAGAAGTTCCGCGAAACCAAGGCCCGGAACCTGCACAGCGATGATCCATCCATGGCGGACTGGCGAATCCTGAAGGAGAATCTCAAGGAATCGAATCGTCAGCAGGCCGATGATCACCTCAACAAGCTCAGGGCCATCAAGTGCACCGTCCGTGAGGTCACGGACTATGAGATCACCGAGAAAAAATTCTCGGAAAAAGATATCAACACAATGGCAGAACTCGAGCATGCGCGCTGGAACATCGAGCGACTCCTCGACGGGTGGAAGTACGGTGAGAAGAAGGACGTGGAGAAGAAGATCAGCCCGTATCTCGTGGCCTGGAAGGACCTGCCCGAAGACGTGAAGGATTGGGACCGAAAAGCAGTGGAGAACATCCCGGCAATCCTCAAGCTGGTCGGACTCGAGGTGCAGCGGAAATAGGCAGCTCCCGCGGCAACACGACTATCCCTCGAATGCCGCGTCCGTGATCTCCAGACCCCGGTCGATGACGGCGAAGCCCTCTTCAAGCTCCGCCTCGGTGATACAGAGCGGCGGATTGCACATGAAGCTCCCCCACCGGATGAATGTGAACAGGCCGTTGTCGCGGAAAAAGGCGCCCAGCCTGCCCATCACCGGGCTCGCCCCGTTGTAGGGGGCGAAGGGTTCGCCCGCGCTGTTCTTCCGGATGTCCATCATGCCGAAGAGGCCGATGCATCGCCCGGCCTTCACCGAGGGATGTTTCTCCATCATGCGGTCCATCTCGGCCCGCATCACCTTGCCCATGCAAGCGGCGTTCTCGACGAGGTTCTCGTCCCTGAGAACTCCGATGGCGGCTTCGGCCGCGGCGAGGCCGAGGGGATGGGAGTTGTAGGTGAGGCCGCCCCAGAACACATTCTTCCTGAAATGGTCGGCGATCTCGTCCCGCACGCCCACGGCACCCAGGGGCGCGTAGGCGCTGGTGAGGCCCTTGGCCATGGTGAGGATGTCGGGCACGATACCTCCGTGCTCATAGGCGAACATCTTACCGGTCCGGCCGAAACCGCACATGACCTCGTCGCAGACGAGTAGGATGCCGTGGCGGTCGAGGAGGTCGCGGAGCCCCCGAAGCCAGCCCTCGGGCGGCGGGAGAATGCCGTTGGTGCCGGTGACGGTCTCGATGACCATGGCCGCCACGTTTTGCGGTCCCTCGTACATGATGACTTCCTCGAGGTACCGCAGGTTGTTCCCGGTCTTTTCCGCGTCGGTAGTGCCGAAAGAGTAGCCGTAGGGTTCGGGGTCCATGACCCGGATGAATCCCGGAGCGCCCGGCTCGGTGGGCCAGCGCCGGGGATCGCCCGTGAGCTGCATGCTCACGTGGGTGGCGCCGTGGTAGCTACGGTATCGACTCAGGATCTTGAACTTTCCGGTGTAGAGCCGCGCCATCTTCACGGCGTTCTCCACGGCCTCAGTGCCCCCGAGGGTGAAGAAAAACGTATTGATCTCCCCCGGGACCACCTCGGCGAGAAGCCGCCCGACCCGGGCGCGGATCTCTGTGGCGGTGCCGGGATAGACGTAGTTGAGGGAATCGATCTGCCGCTTCATGGCCTCGCGAACCCGGGGGTGTCCGTGACCGATGTTCATACACATGAGCTGGCTGTTGAAGTCGAGAATGCGCTTGCCGTCGGGGGTGTAGAGCCAGACCCCCTCGGCTCGCTCCACGGGGAGCGGCGCCACTCCATCCCCCTTGGACCAGCAGTAGAGAGTGTGTGCCTTGCACAGGTCGATCATCTCTTGGGCGTTCATGATTATTGCTCCTGACCTTAGGGTTTGCGCAAACCCTCACGACATCCAGGTCTCGTCCTCGTGGGTCGCCCACTTCTCGGTCACCTTCCGGGGCCGGGTCCAGTACCGGAATCCGTCCAGGCCGGTGAGGTCGCCGTGGCCGAACTTTGAAGCGTTCCAGCCGCCGAAGGAGAAGGGTTCCCGCGGTACGGGCACGCCGATATTCACCCCACACATGCCTGCCTCGAGGCGCTCCAAGGCATACCGTGCAACACCGCCCCGGGTCGTGAAGATGGAGGCCGCATTGCCGTACGGATTCCGGTTTTCCAGGTCGAGGGCCTCATCCAGGCTGTCGGTGTGAACGATGCACAGCACCGGTCCGAAGATCTCTTCGCGGTAGGCGGGCATCTCGGGCGTGACGCCGTCGATAAGGGTCGGCCCCAGCCAGTTGCCCGGACATCCCTCCACCCCCGCGCCCCTGCCATCCACGATGACCCTGGCGCCCATTTTCTCCGCCCCGTCGATGAGCCCCGTGATCCGCTCCAGGGCGGCCCCGCTGATGATGGGGCCCATGTCCTCGCCGAGACGGATCTCCCGGGCAATGTCCACCATGCGGTCGATGACGCCCTGCACGTCGCCCACGGCCACCATGACCGCGGCCGCCATGCAGCGCTGCCCCGAACACCCCGTGAAGGAGGCGACCATGGTATCGGCGGTCAGCTCGAGGTCAGCGTCGGGTACCACCAGGAGGTGGTTCTTGGCGCTGCCGAGACAGAGCATTCGCCGGCCCAGAACGGTCCCCCGCTCGTACACGGCCCGGGCCACAGGGGTGGATCCCACGAAGCCCATGGCCTTCACGTCCTTGTGGTCCACCAGCGCCTCCACAGCTTCCCTCTTTCCCTGGACCACATTGAGCACGCCGGGGGGCAGGCCCGCCTCGTGCAAAAGAGCCGCCAGCTTCACGGCACCGTACGGAACCTGTTCCGAGGGCTTGAGTACGAAAGTGTTCCCGGCCACCAGGGCCTGGGGCAGCATCCAGAACGGCACCATGATCGGAAAATTGAAGGGCGTTACACCGGCGCATACGCCGAGGGGCTCGTAGGTGACCCGGCAGTTGATTCCCCGGCTCACGTCGATCTGACCGCCCGCCGCCATGTTGGGGATGGAGCATCCCATCTCGATGCATTCGATGGCCTTCAAGACGCTCCCCTCGGCCTGTTCGCGTACCTTGCCGTTCTCGTGGGATACGACCCAGATCAGCTCTTCCAGGTCCCGCTGCATGCAGTGCTTCAGGCGATACAGCACCTGGACCCGTTCCTTGATCGGCGTGTCGCGCCACTCCGGAAACGCCGTCCGGGCTGCATCCACCGCCAGGGCCGTATCCTCGGCCGAGGAGAGGGATACCTCCCCGATGGCCTTGCCGTACCGCGGATTCAAGACGGGCTCGGTGCCCGCCGATCCGTCGCGCCACAAGCCGCCGATCCAGCTGCGGGCCGGAACGTAACGCGTGAAGTCATAGCCCCGGGCCGGAAACGCCGGCGGGTAGGCCGCAACGGCCCCATCATCAATGGCATTCATGTTGTCATCCTCCCACAGGAGAAAACGGCGCCCGCATAATATACTCCCCCCGCCCCTGCCGGCCCACGTAGTCGCCGTCCCGGGCGATGATCTCCCCGCGCGACAGAACCGTCTCGGCCATGCCCTCGAGGGCGAATCCCTCGAAGGTCGAGTAATCGCAGCGGTGTTTCGACGTCTTCACCGATACGGTTCCCCGCCTGTTCGGATCGAAGACGACCACGTCACCGTCGGCGCCCACGGTGATGCTCCCCTTCTGCGGCGCCATTCCGAAGAGGCGAGCGGGATTCGTGGCCGTCACCTCCACGAATTTGTTCGGCGAGATCCGCCCCGCCATCACCCCCGCCGTCCAGAGTACGTTCATGCGGTCACCCACGCCGGGCGCGCCGTTGGGGATTTTCGTGAAGTCCTCGCGGCCCATGTCCTTCTGCCCCTCGAAGTTGAAGGAGCAGTGGTCCGTGGCAACGCACTGGATGGAGCCGTCCTCGAGTCCGGCCCAGAGTTCTTCCTTGTCGCCCGCCTCGCGCAGCGGCGGCGACATGACCCACCTGGCCGCCTCGAATCCGCCCACTCGGTAGAGGGCGTCGTCGAGAACAAGGTACTGGGGGCAGGTCTCGCAGTAGACCGGCTGGCCCAGGGCGCGGGCCAGGCGGATCTGGTCGAGGGCGCCGCCGCAGCTCAGGTGTACGATATAGAGGGGCTGGCCCGCCACCCGGGCCAGGGCGATGGCCCGCCCTGAGGCCTCCTCCTCGGCGATGGCCGGGTGCGCGGCTGCATGGTACCGCGCTTCGAGGTGCCCCTCCGCACGCAGGCGTTCGGTGAGCCAGGCGAGCATGTCGCCGTTTTCTGCGTGGACCTGGACCAGAGCCCCGTGTTCGCGGGCCGCGGCCAGAGCGGCCAGGAACTCGAGGTCCTCCACCATGAGCGCGTCCTTGTAGGCGAGAAAGCACTTGAAACTGGTCACGCCCCGGGAAACGAGGTCCGCCATGCCCGCCGCCACCTGGTCATTGAACTCCACGATGGCCATGTGGAAGCCGTAATCCACCACCGCCTTGCCGCGCGCCTTCTCGTGCCACGCCTCAAGGGCCTCGACGAGGGGCTGGCCGTGACTCGGAATGACGAAGTCGACCACCGTGGTGGTGCCGCCCACGGCCGCGGCCCGGGTGCCCGTCTCGAAGTCGTCGGACGTCACCGTGCCCATGAAGGGCATGTCAAGGTGGGTATGGACGTCCACCCCGCCCGGCATCACGTAGCGGCCCGCGGCGTCGAGGACCTCCTCGCCGGAATCCGGCTCAAGGGACGCCCCGATGTCGGTGATGACGCCCTCTCGGATGCGCACGTCGGCGCGAAAGGTCTCCTTGGCCGTGATGACCGTACCACTGCGGATGAGCGTGTTCATCGGTCTCCCCAGTAAATCAGGATAACGTGTATCAAGGCAGAAGCCGGATCATGTCGCCGTAGGTCTCGGGGCGGCGATCCCGGTAGAACTGCCAGAGGTCGCGTACCTCGTCGATGACGTCCAGGTCGAGATCGGCAACGAGGACCTCGTCTTCATCCTCGGAAGCCGTCGCCACGAACTGCCCCCGGGGATCGACGAAGTAGGAGGTGCCGTAGAACTTCCCGATCTCCCAGGGTTTCTCCACGCCGACGCGATTGATGCACCCCATGAAATAGCCGTTGGCCACGGCGTGGGCAGGCTGCTCGAGCTTCCAGAGGTACTGGGACAGGCCGGCCACCGTGGCCGAGGGATTGAACACGACCTCGGCGCCGGCCAGGCCGAGGAGCCGGGCCCCTTCGGGGAAGTGGCGGTCGTAGCAGATGTAGACGCCCACCTTGGCGTACCTCGTCTCGAAGACGGGGTATCCGGTGTTGCCTGGCTTGAAGAAGAACTTCTCCCAGAATCCCGCCACGTGGGGGAGGTGGTTCTTCCGGTACGTGCCGAGGAGCGTTCCGTCGGCGTCAATGACGGCGGCGGTGTTGTAGTAAATGCCGGGGGCGACCTTCTCGTAGATCGGCACCACCATGACCATCCCGTGGTTCCGGGCGTGATTCTGCATCCGCTCCACCGTCGGCCCCGGAATCGCCTCGGCCGTCGCGTACCACTTCGGGTCCTGGGACGGGGGAAAGTAGGGCGTGGAAAAGATCTCCTGGAGACATAAGATTTTGACACCCTGCCTCCCGGCCTCCTCGATCAGCTTCTCGTGCCTGGATATCATGGCCTCCACGACCTCGGGTATGTCCGCTTCCTCCGCCTGGAGGGGAAGGCCGCACTGGATGATTCCGCATCTCACCGGTCTAGGCATCGCCGATCTCCCTGAAGCGCCCATTCAGTTCCTGTTCGCCGTGACCGCCGGATCCGGCGAATCTCACTGCCAGGAACATACGGAAGGACCCCGGGATTGTCAAACGGTGACACGCGTGTTCGACCCTGTCCCCGCGGACCGCTTACACCGGGGCGCTCGATAAGAAGAAAAGAGCGCCATTTTTTCGATTCGGGTGAAAACGGTGCTCTGGATTCCGGCCACAGCCAGTGGATGAACTGGCTGTTATCCGTGGTTCGTGGGTATAACCTTGATGACTGCCAGAACGTTCAGATTGCTGAGCTGGCTCCCGATGAGCGCCTGGAAGGGCCAGAACCAGGGCGGAATCATGGGATCAATGGGAAGCTGGAATTCGTGTATTCCGCTGGCGGGAATCGAGCCCAGAGCCTTGAGCACGAGAGTCGGAAAATCCAGGTAGAGCGTGCCGACGCCCGGAATCTTGAGAGGAGAACTGGCCACGCTTTGACTGTGACCCAGGAGGATCGTGGAGCCCGGCTTGCCCGTGGTCTTGAACACGACACTCCGTCCTTGGATGGCTTCGCCGACGTAATAGAGATGTGGAGCGAACTCATCAGCGCCGATATCGATCGTGGAGTCGTATATGCGCGTGTCCCACTCGAAGTCGGATCCAGGAATGTCCCGGGCGGAATTCCATCCCTTGTTCCGGCAGGGGGAGCCGTATGTGATGTGTACGTCGTTTTCTCTGATGTCCGCGAGGAGGGGATTTCCGTCTATCATGCCGGAGCCCCAGTTCAAGGTCGCCCCTTGTTCCGCGTACGACGACGCCTGTCCGCCCTTGACCAGAGAGTGGCTGATGGTCACCTTCGAGGGAATACAGATCCCACAGTCTCGCCCCACATGGATTTCGGAGCCCTTCACTGCATGATTGTTCCACAGGATGTTGTTGGCGAGAATCGATGTGTCCGAGGCGCTACAAAATCCACCGCCGAACGCGGCAGCGGAATTTTCAACGATGGTGTTGTTCGTGAAGATCTTCTCGTTCTTCATGTCCAGATTGCAATAGATGCCTCCGCCCGTCCTGGCCTTGTTCCTGAGAAAAACGCTGTTCAGGACCTTCACGCTGCCGCCGGAGCACATGAGACCACCCCCCTGGTCAGCGTAATTGTCCATGAACGTCGAGCTCAGGATGTGAGCAGAGCTGTTATCAGTGCACAATCCGCCTCCCCAGGTCGATGCGATGTTGGAAGTAAACGAGCACCTGGAGACAACCGGTGATCCCCCGGCCAGGTAGGCGCCCCCTCCGAGCGCAAATGAACCAGAGACGACGTTGCCCCGGAATACGATATCGGAGAGCAGGGGGGAAGCATTCCGGCAGTAGATACCTCCCCCGAGGGTATAGAAACCCTCGGTCCTGCCGGTACCGTTGACGATGGTGAATCCTTCGAGGACGGTGCCCTTTTTCTCCCCCCCCTGAAAGGTGACGACGGGACCCTTGAATTTGCCGTTGAGGATAGTTGTCCGGGGTCCGAACCGAGACCGAAGGACCACGGTTTTCCCCTTGAAGCTGATGTTCTCGTCGTAGATCCCCGTGGATACGAGTATGATGTCCATTTCACCGGCGGCGTCGATGGCGGCCTGGACCGTCTTGTAGTGCAAGGGCACTTCGATGGTTTTCTGTGCGGCAACCATCGAATGGACAACGAACAAGGAGAGGAAGGCGAAACGTACGAATCCTGCAACCACTTCTATGCGTCCCCCTGGTTGGTTGGTTCTCGATCGGGTACTCAGTGTAATCGAAACAGGCGACATTTTCCAAAGAAATGCGGCCGAATTGTCCGGGACAGGAGGACGCCTCGGCCCCGAAATGAGAAGAGCCGGGTCCGGAATCACTGCCCCGGAGCCCGTGAAGTCTCTACCGGTCGAGGCTACCGGGGCGCGCCGGTAGAGGCCTCCCCTTCCATGTGCTATATCTTATCCGATAGGCCCGGATCCCTGGATCCTCTCGTTTCAAAATGGGGCGCCCTGGCCGGATTATTACAGGAACTCTACCCATGACCGCGGAATCCCACGAGTTCAAGACAGAGCTGAAGCAGCTCCTGGACATCATCATCCACTCCCTCTACTCCAACAAGGAGATCTTCCTGCGCGAGCTCGTTTCCAACGCCTGCGACGCCATCGACAAGGTCCGGTTCGAGTCGCTTACCCATCAGGACATCCTCGAAGGCGACGATGACTGGAAGATCAGGATCGTTCCGGACAGGGAAAACAACACCTTGACCGTATCCGACAACGGCCTAGGCATGTCCAGAGACTCCATCATCGAAGAGCTGGGCACCATTGCCCGGTCCGGCACCCAGGCGTTTCTGGAGCGGTTGAAGGAGGCCGAAGCGGGGGACCGGCCGGACCTCATCGGCCAGTTCGGAGTGGGATTCTATGCCTCCCTCATGGTGGCCGACCGCGTGACGGTTCATTCCCGCCAGGCCGGGGATGCCGGCGGCGTACGGTGGGAGACCGACGGCCAGGGCACATTCACCGTGGAGTCCGCGGAGAAGGCGAGCCGCGGCACCGACGTGATCCTCCGCCTCCGGGAGGAGGACCGGGAGTTCCTGGAGACCTGGAAGATCCGCCAGATCGTCAAGAAGTACTCCGACTTCATCGAACACCCCATCGTCATGGACGTGGAAGAGGAAGACGACAAGAAAAAGAAGACCGTCACCGAGACCGTCCTGAACTCGCGAAAGGCGCTCTGGCTCCGGCCCAGGTCGGACATCACCGAGGAGGATTACAAGGACTTCTACCTGCACGTCTCCCACAACTTCGACGATCCCGGGAAGACCATCCACTACACCGCCGAGGGCACCCACGAGTTCACCGCCCTGCTCTTCCTGCCGTCCCGGAGGCCCTTCGACATGTTCTGGCCGGAGGCCAAAGCCGGACTGCACCTCTACATCAAGCGGGTCTTCATCATGGACCACTGCGAGAAGCTGCTTCCGACCTGGCTCCGGTTCATGAAGGGCGTGGTGGACTCCTCGGACTTGCCGCTGAACGTCTCCCGGGAAATGCTCCAGCAGAATCCGCTCCTGGACCGGATCCGCGCGGCCCTGGTGAAGAAGGTGCAGGGCACACTGGAGGAGATGAAGAAAGAGGCTCCCGACGACTACCTCGCCTTCTACAGAGAGTTCGGCGCCGTGTTGAAGGAAGGCCTCAGCGATCCTGTCTCGGACCGCGAGAAACTGGCGGACCTGCTTCTCTTCGAGTCCACCCGGACCGAAGCGGGCAAGATGACATCCCTCGAGGACTACGTGGAGGGCATGGCAGAGGGCCAGGAGAATGTCTACTACCTCATCGGTGAGAACCGAGGCCTCATCGAGAACTCTCCCTACCTCGAGACCTTCAAGGACCGGGGGTGGGAGGTGCTGTTGCTCAGCGACGCCATCGACGAGTGGGCGATCCCCGGCCTCGGGGAATACAAGGGCAAGAAGCTCAAGCCCGTGGACCGCGGCGCCCTGGATGACGCCGGAGACGACGGCGAAAAGGACAAGGAAGCCGAGAAGAAGTATGAGAGCCTGTTCGAGTTCCTGAACGACAAGATCGAAAACGTGAAGGGCGTGCGGCTCTCGCGTCGCCTCAAGGAGAGCGCCGCCTGTCTGGTGGCCGACGAGGGAGATCCCGGCGCGCACATGGAACGTCTCATGCGCCAGATCGGCCGGGGAGGCGAGGTCCCGGAGGCCAAGCGCATCCTGGAGGTCAATCCCGACCATCCGGCGGTCCAGGCCCTGCAGGAGCTCTTCGAAACCTCGCCCGACGACGACCGCATCGAGACCTACGGCCGTCTTCTCCTGGACCAGGCGACCCTCGCAGAGGGATCCATGGTGGACGATCCCCAGGCCATGGCCCGGCGCATCAACGAACTCCTCGCCCGGGACGCCGGGAGTTCCGGGGGGCAGTAGCAGCGGCAGGATTCCTGCCCCTGACCGGATCCGGACGATGGTTGCCCCCGGCGCCGGTGCGTATTACCCTTGTCCTTTCACGGGCCGGGTATAACAGCCTGTGGATAAACTGGCGCGAGGCCAGAATCGAGGATTTTTCACCCGGGTTCGTCCTCGGCGGATGAGTCGATACAAGGGATAGTATCGATGAATCCGACATGGGCGGACCCGGGCGAAAAGGACCGATTCTGGTCCGCGAGAGTTTATCCACAGGCTGCTAAGCCTGAACCCATTTTCTGACATTGCGATTTCCCGATGCACTACAACCCAGCTGATATCGAACCGAGGTGGCAGCGGTTCTGGGCCGAGAAACAAACCTTCGCCGTGGGCAACGAAGGGACCCGCCCGACCTACTACATTCTTGACATGTTCCCCTACCCGTCCGGCCACGGCCTTCACGTCGGCCACCTGAAGGGCTACGTGGCCAGCGACATCGTCACCCGTTTCATGCGGATGCGGGGCTACGACGTGCTCCACCCCATGGGCTGGGACTCCTTCGGCCTGCCGGCCGAGCGCCAGGCCGTGAAGGACGGCCTGCACCCCGCCGCCGTCACCGAACGAAACATCAAGACCTTCCGCGATCAGCTCCACCGGGTGGGTCTGGCGTACGACTGGACCCGGGAGATCGCCACCAGCCAGGAGAAATACTACCGGTGGACGCAGTGGATCTTCCTGAAGCTCTTCGAGAAGGGCCTGGCCTACATGGCCGAGGTGCCAGTGAACTGGTGCCCCGCGCTCAGCACGGTGCTCGCCAACGAGGAGGTCAAGGACGGCGTCTACGTGGAGACCGGGGATCCGGTGCAGCGGCGCCTCATGCGGCAGTGGATGCTGAAGATCACGGCCTACGCCGACCGCCTCCTCGAGGACCTGGAGGACCTGGACTGGCCCGAGGGCATCAAGGAACAGCAGCGCAACTGGATCGGCCGGTCCGAGGGCGCCCTCGTCCGGTTTCCGGTGGTCGGCACCGACCACGTCTTCGAGGTGTTCACCACGCGGCCCGACACCCTGTTCGGGTGCACCTACGCCACACTGGCGCCGGAACACCCACTGGTAGAGAAGATCGTGACCGACGAGCAGCGCCAGGCCGTGGCCGATTACCAGGCCGAGGCCGCCAGGATGTCGGAGCGCGACCGCATTTCGCAGGCCGAGGCCAAGACGGGCGTCTTCACGGGGGCGTACACCGTCTGCCCGGTAAACGGCAAGAAGGTACCCATCTGGATCGCCGACTACGTGCTCATGGGCTACGGGTACGGCGCCGTCTTCGCCTGCCCGGCCCACGACGAGCGTGATCACGGCTTCGCCACCCGATTCGGCCTGCCCATCATCGAGGTGGTGGCCGGCGGCGACGTCCAGGCGGAAGCCTACGTCGGGGACGGGCCGCACGTGAACTCGGAATTCCTGGACGACCTGGACATTGCGGGCGCGAAGAAGAAGATCGTGGAGTGGCTGGAGGCGAACAGCCACGGCAAGTTCGAAATCCACTACAGGCTTCGGGACTGGCTCTTCAGCCGCCAGCGCTACTGGGGCGAGCCCATCCCCGTGGTGCACGCCGGCGACGGCACCCCGGTACCGGTCCCCGAGACGGACCTGCCCATCTCCCTGCCCCACCTCGAGGCGTTCACGGCCACCCGGGAAGGGGAACCGCCGCTGGCCCGGGATCCTGGCTGGGTAAACGTCCCCGTGCCGGGCACCGGTGCGGCCGGAAAGCGCGAGACCAACACCATGCCGCAGTGGGCTGGGTCCTGCTGGTACTACCTCCGGTTCATCGATCCGTGGAACGACGGGGCCTTCTGCGGTGCCGGGGTCGAAAAACACTGGATGCCAGTCGACCTCTACGTGGGCGGGACGGAACACGCCGTGCTGCACCTGCTCTACGCCCGGTTCTGGCACAAGGTGCTCTTCGATGTCGGTCTCGTGTCCACCCCCGAGCCGTTCATGAAGCTCGTGAACCAGGGCATGATCACGGCTCGGAGCTTCTGCGACGCTCGGGGCAAGTACTACTATCCCCACGAAGTGGAGAAGCGGGATGAGGCGTGGTTCGTCAAGGAAACAGACGCGCCCCTTGAGACCCAGATCGAGAAGATGTCAAAGAGCCGCTACAACGTGACCACTCCGGATGAGGTCATCGAGACCTTCGGAGCCGACACCCTGCGGCTCTACGAGACCTTCATCGGGCCGGTGGACGAGAATGCGGCGTGGCAGACCGAAAACATTCCGGGTGTCCGCCGGTTCCTGGACCGTGCCTGGCGACTCCTCTTCCCGGAATCCGGGGACGGGCCGCGGTACGAGGAGGGGGCCGACGCCGACGCCGAACTCGACGTGCTCCTGCACAAGACCATCAAGATGGTCACCGTACAGATAGAGCGCCTGGCCCGGAAGGGCACCCACGACGAGTTCAAGCTGAACACGGCGGTCAGCCAGCTCATGATCTTCGTGAATGAGGCCATGAAGCGCGAGGTCCTGCCGAAGTCCGTGCTGGAGACGCTGACCGTGCTCCTGGCCCCGTTCGCCCCGCACATGGCCGAGGAAATGTGGCACCACCTCGGCCACGACGCCGCGGTGGCAGAGGCCGCATGGCCCGAATACGACGAGGGAAAGACCGTGGATCAACTCGTGGAGGTGCCGGTGCAGATCAACGGGAAGCTCCGCAGCCTCGTCAATCTGCCGCGCGGCGCCACCAAGGAGGACGTGGAGTCCGCGGCCCGGAGCGATCAGAAGGTCACACCCCACCTCGAGGGCAAGAACGTGGTCAAGGTGATCGTGGTGCCCGACCGGTTGATCAACTTCGTGGTGAAATAGCTGAATTACCTGTACCACGAGGTCGTCATGATCCGATTTGAAAACGTGGTGAAAGTCTTCCCGCAGGGCGGGCGGGAGGTTACGGCCCTGGACGACGTGACCCTCGCCGTCGAGGAGGGCGATTTCCTGGTGGTCACGGGCCCCTCGGGATCGGGGAAGTCGACTCTGCTCCACCTGGCTGGCGGACTGGACCTGCCCACCCGAGGCCGGGTCAAGGTGGCCGGCGCCTCGACCTCCAACATGTCCGACCTGGACCTCACCCTGCTCAGGCGCAGGAACATCGGCTTCATCTTCCAGTTCTTCAACCTCATGCCGGCCCTCACTGTTGAGGAAAACACGGCGCTACCTCTGCTCCTCGACGGAAACCGGTTGCCTGTCATACGGGACCGCGTGCGCCGCCTCCTGGACGAGGTGGGCCTCACACCCCGCCTCGGCCACCGCCCGGCGGAACTGTCCGGCGGTGAGATGCAACGATCCGCCATCGCCCGCGCCCTGGTGACCGATCCCGACATCGTCCTGGCTGACGAACCCACAGGCAACCTCGATTCCGGGAGCGGCCGGGAGATCCTCGAGATCCTGAGGTCCATGACCCAGCAGCGGGACCGCCGCCGCACCGTGGTCATGGTCACCCATGATCCGGAAGCCGCCGCCTTCGGCGACCGCCGGGTGACGCTCCGCGACGGACGCCTGGTCCCATGACCCCACTGCTCAGGTTCTTCTCCTGGCGCCACAACCGCCGCCACCGGCTCCGGTTGCTGCTGGCGCTCAGCAGCATCGCCCTGGGCGTGGCCCTCTACGTGTCCATGCAGGTCTCCCACATCAGCACGGTGAAGGCCTTTGAGACGGCGGCGAAAAGGCTCTCGGGCAGAGCCGAGTACACCGTCACTCTGCGGGACCGGATCGGAGTGGACGAAAAGGCCCTCGAGGTCGCGGAATCGGTGCCGGGTGTCACGGCCGCCCCGGCCCTCGAGGTGAGCGCCACCTTTCCCGACCTGGAGGAGGGTGCGGTGCTGGTGCTGGGCGTCGACCTCAAGCGCGAGGGAAAGCTCCGCAAGTTCTCGGATACCCGGGGCGCCCGCATCGACTTCCTCCGCCTCATGCTGGACGACTCCGCCATCCTCCTCACCCGGTCCTTCTCTGACCGCAATCGCATCCGCCTCGGAGACGCCCTGCGCCTGAGCTGCGCCGTGGGCGTCCGGACCGTGCGCGTGGCCGGCATCCTCGCCGACGAGGGCGCCGCCGGCGTTCTCGGCGGCAACCTGGCCGTCATGAAGATCCGCACCGTGCAGCGTTTCTTCGGGAAAGCCCGGTTCTACGACCGTATCGACGTGGCCTCCACCGCGGATCCCGTGGACCCGGCCCGCCTCCGGAAGGCCCTCGGCCCGGGGTACGAGGTCAGGCCGGTCAAGGCCCGGAGCAGCGTCCTCGACGTGGTGCTGTCCCGCATCCGGGCGCTGGTGGTCGTCAGCCTCATCGCGCTCCTGGTGGGCCTCTTCATCATCTACCTCTCGGTGTCCATCGGCGTGGTGGAACGGTCCCGGGACATCGGCATCCTCCGCGCCCTCGGCGCCTCTCGCTGTCAGATCTTGGTACTGCTCCTGACCGAAGCCGGCTGCCTCGGCGTGGCCGGTTCCGCTCTCGGCATCGCGGGGGGATACTTCCTCGCCCGATGGCTCATCCACGTCACGGCCCGGAGCGTCAACACGCTGGTTCACGTGGTGGAGGCCGGCGAGGTGGCCCTGCCTCCCATGGTCCTGACCACCGCCCTGGCGGCCGGCACCCTGACCGCCCTTCTGGCCGCCCTCTTTCCGGCCCTCCGGGCCACCCGCATCTCGCCCCTCGAGGCCCTCCGCCCCGCCATCCGCGGCTTCCGGATGGTGAGCGAGTATCGCACGAGCTTCCGCGTCGGCACGGTGTGCGTGGTCCTCGCCTCGGCGGGCGTCCTGGGAGCCTATCAGGCGCTTCCGTCCTGGGCCGGCCTCGCCCTCACCGCCCTGATCTTTCTGGGCATGGCCCTGATCCTCCCCCGCATCACCCTCTGGATATCCACGGCGCTACGTGCCCCACTACGGTTCCTGTTCCGCGTGGAGGGGTACCTCGCCGCAGACAACATCCTCCAGTATCCGCAGCGCACGGCCCTCACGGTCACCGCCCTGGGCGGCGCCCTGGCCATGCTCGTCGCCTCGGCAGCCACCCTCACCTCCTTTCACGTCTCGGTGGGCCGGTGGATGGACAAGCAATTCCCCTTCGACCTCACCATCTGGCCGGCCAGCCTGTCCCGGTCCGTCTACTCCGACGAATGTCTTCCCCGGGAAATGGAGGCGCGGGTGAAGGCCGTAGAGGGAATCGACCACGCCTACTGCCTCCGGGTGGTGTTCCAGAAATTCGCGGACACCGACGTCCTCCTCATCGCGGTGGACATCCGGGGATTCAAGAAGGCCCGGGAGCGAAAGAACGACCCCTTCGTCGGGCCCCTGAAGAAGGCCGAGGAGCTCGAGGCCTTCGACCGAGGGGAGACCGTGGGCATGTCCAGCAACTTCGGCGTCCTGCACGGTCTCCGGGTGGGCGACACCCTCACCCTCGCAACCCGAGCGGGGCCGCGTACCTTCCGCATCTCGTACGAGATGGAGGACTACTCGTATCCCCTGGGCACCCTGTTCGTGGGCCTGGGCGCGTACCTCGACCTGTGGAAGGATCCCGCCCTGTCCTTCATCGACCTCCAGGTAGCCGACGGCCACGCGGCGAGCGACGTCCGGACCCGCCTCGGTAAGATGCTCGCGAAGGAATACGGCGCCTTCGTCTACACGGCCGAGGACATCAAGGCCTTTGGCCGCGAGGCCCTCGACCAGTCCTTCACCCTGACCTACGTCCAGGTCTTCGTCTCCATGGTCATCGGTTTCTTCGGCATCGTGAACACCCTGCTCATCTCCGTGCTCCGCCGCACCCGGGAGATCGGGCTCCTGAGATCGGTGGGCATGTCCCGGAAGCAGGTGGCCCGCACCGTGGTGGTAGAATCTCTCTTCATCGCCTTGGTGGGCGGCGCCTCCGGCATCCTGTGGGGCCTGGCCGCGGCCGCCTTCCCGGTGGCGAGCCACGTCCTCCGCCTCTCGGGCTTCACCCTCCCATTCATCGTGCCCTGGCCCACCGTCTTCGGCGCCCTGGCGACAGCCCTGGTCATCGGATTCGTGGCCAGCCTGGTGCCGGCCTGGCGGGCAGCGCGACTCAACGTGCTGGAGGCGGTGGGGTACGAGTAAGGAGTCTAATCGAACGACGCCAGCTCGTACGCCGTCTCGTAGGCGGCCTCGATCACCGGAAGCGGCGCATCATCCTGAAACATGTGGGACCCGGAGAAGATGAAAGACCCTGAATCCTTGAGCAGGCCGAAGACGCGCTTCACCTCGGCACGAACCTCGTCCGAGGACATCACCGGCAGGGCCGTGATCGTATCGAGGCCGCCCATTATGCAGACCTCATTCCCCAGGATCTCCCGCGTCCGGGCAAAGGACATCCCGGCGGATTCCTGCACCGGATGGAGGCCGCTCACCCCCAGCTTTTTCACGCCGTCCAGCACAAGAGTTATATCCCCGTCGCTGTGGAGAAGGACAGGAACGTCGTGGGTGCGTGCGACGTCGATGATGACCTTCTCCGTCGGATAGATCATCTCCCACCAGAGTTCCGGACTGAACATCAGGGTGTTCTGCTGGCCCCAGTCGTCCGACACCTCGATGATGTCGGCGCCCGCCCGGATGGCGTTCTCCGCTGCCGCCGCCCCCCACTCCGCCAGGCGGTGGAACATCTTCCGGGTCTTTTCCTTCTCGGCCAGCAGGTTGAGCAGGGCCTCCTCGGTGCCCGGCAGGCCGCCGCGCTCGTAGAGAAACTGCGAGGACTCGAAAATGCCCCAGACGTTCACGAGCACCGGCATGTCTTTTTCCTTGTAGGCAAGCGCTTCGTTGACGCTCAGGAACAGGTCGCCGTCGCAGCGCATGTCGAGGAGTTCGGGCGAGGTCGGATCTATGGGCTCCATGTCGAGATAGTCATCGAGGGTCAGTGGCCGCTCGTGCTCCTCCAGCCTGCCGAAGGGAAACCGCGGCAGGAACGCCGTCACGATGTCGATGTGGTGCTGCTTGCAGAAGCCGTCAACGTGGCCGTATTTCTCATTGACCCGCTCCCGCACGCCGGGATTCCACCCGGCAAAGACGTTGAGCGGCACGCGGTCCGGCCGTTCATTGCGAAGGGTCTTCATCACTCGCTCGTACGAGGTCATGTCGCGCTCCGAAAAATTTCACGGGACTCTCAGCCGCATCGCATCGATCACGGTCCGGTCAACAGGATCCTGAAATCCCGCGTAGGCGTCAAACGGTAGGTGTATTATCCAAGGACATATGTCCGGAAAATAGCCTTTGAACATGCACA